>JBOEHC010000016.1:0-26177 GCA_050633765.1 Gammaproteobacteria bacterium | reverse complement strand
AATATTTATTGCTGCAGCCTGTGCGCAGGGTCAAACCACATTAAGTGGGGCTGAAGAACTTCGAGTCAAAGAGTCTGATCGAATTGCGTTGATGGCAATGGGTCTGCAAGAGCTTGGTATATCTGTAAAAGAAAAACCAGATGGTATAGAGATTACCGGTGGGCAGATTCAAGCTGGAGAAATTAATAGTGGTGGCGATCATCGAATTGCGATGGCATTTGCAATCGCATCGATACGTGCAAATGCTCGTATCGTAATTCGTGACACAAAAAATGTTGCCACTTCTTTTCCAAATTTTGTTACTACCGTGTCTGATTTAGGCTTAAAGATATCTGAATGTTAAATCTATTAACTAGTTATGACAGATAGTGTAATTCCAGTAATTACCATTGATGGTCCTGCCGGGTCAGGCAAAGGTACGATTGCGAGACAGCTTGCCGCATCGCTCGGCTATCACTATTTGGATAGCGGTGCGTTATATCGAATTTTAGGCTTATTAAGCCAGCAGCAAAAAATTGAAGTAGATGATTTACAAGGGTTGGTGGCTTTATGCCAAGACATGGAAGTGAGGTTTGGCTTTGATGTTCAAAATGTAGGCATTTCAAAGGAAGAAGAGCAATTAGAAAATGTGCCGGTTTTTTTAAATGATAATGAGGTGTCGAGTGAGCTGCGTACTGAGGAGTGTGCGGGCAGGGCCTCCCAGCTAGCGCCCATACCAGAGGTGCGTGCAGCATTATTAGAAATGCAACGTTCCTTCAAGCAGCCTCCCGGCTTGGTGGCCGAGGGTAGGGACATGGGCACGGTGGTATTCCCCCAGGCTGAGAGCAAAATATTCCTCACGGCTAGCCCACACGAGAGGGCGCTCAGAAGGCAGAAACAGTTGAAGAAACAAGGCATTAGTGCTAGCCTTGGCCCCCTTTTGAAAGAGATAGAGACGCGAGATTCTAGGGATCAAAATCGCAAAGTCTCTCCATTACGTCCTGCCGCTGACGCTTTACTGGTTGATTCGACAAATTTATCGATTGAACAAGCTGTAAATCGTATTGCTGAACATGTTCAAGGTAGGCCATAACCGATCCCTAAGAAATAATAGGAATTGAAATAAGATTACTATGAGTGAAAGTTTTGCAGAGCTCTTTGAAGAGAGCGTTTCCAACCTAAATACGGCAGTGGGTTCCATAATCAACGGAACAGTTGTCGACATTAATAAAGATGCTGTCATTGTTTATGCCGGATTAAAGTCTGAAGGCATTATTCCAATTGATCAATTTAAAGTTACTGATGGTGTGCTTGAAGTAGAAGTAGGCGACACGGTTGAAGTAGCGCTAGACATGTTGGAAGACGGCTATGGTGAAACTAAACTTTCACGTGAAAAAGCGCGTCGTGCTAAAGCATGGATTGAATTAGAAACTGTGCATGAATCGGGTGAAACGGTAACCGGTACGATAACCGGTAAAGTTAAGGGCGGATTCACGGTTGAGTTAGGCGACTTACGTGCCTTCTTGCCGGGTTCTTTGGTTGATGTGCGTCCAGTGCGTGATACCTCTTATTTAGAAGGTAAAGAATTAGAATTTAAAGTTATCAAAATCGATCTCAAGCGTAACAACGTTGTTGTGTCGCGCCGTGCAGTAGTTGAATCTGAATACAGTGCAGAACGTGAAGAGTTGATCGAAGCACTTAAAGAAGGTGCAGTGGTTAAAGGTATTGTTAAGAACTTAACCGATTACGGGGCATTCTTAGATTTAGGTGGTGTAGACGGCTTATTGCACATCACAGATATGGCATGGAAGCGAGTTAAGCATCCTTCAGAGATTGTCGCGATTGGTGATGAAATCGAAGTGCGAGTGCTTAAGTTTGATAAAGAAAAAACCCGTGTATCGCTTGGCCTGAAGCAGCTTGATGATGATCCGTGGAGAGACATCGATCGCCGTTACCCAGAAGGCACACATATCTTTGGCAAAGTTACCAATATTGCGGATTACGGATGTTTTGTTGAAATTGAAGAAGGTATTGAAGGCCTGGTTCACGTTTCTGAAATGGATTGGACCAATAAGAATGTTAGCCCTGCGAAGATCGTATCGTTAGGAGATGAAGTCGAAGTCATGATTTTAGACATCGACGAAGAGCGTCGTAGAATTTCCTTAGGTATGAAGCAGTGTAAGGCAAATCCGTGGGATGATTTTGCTACCAGTCATGATAAAGGTAGTGAAGTTACTGGAACGATTAAGTCAATTACCGATTTTGGAATTTTTGTTGGCTTGGATGGTGGGATTGATGGTTTGGTCCACTTGTCAGATTTATCATGGAGCGATACTGGCGAAGAAGCTGTACGTAGTTATAAGAAGGGCGATGAGTTGCGAGCCATGGTGCTATCGGTAGACGCTGAACGTGAGCGTATCTCCCTAGGTGTTAAGCAAATGGAGAAAGACCCATTCTCTGGTTTCTTTGCAGAGCATCCAAAGGGTAGTATTGTTACCGGTAAAGTAAGTGAAGTGGATGCGAAAGCCGCAATCATTGATCTAGGTGATGGAGTGGAAGGTGTGCTTAAGGCATCTGAAATTGCTCGAGATCGCATTGAAGATGCACGCACGGTGCTTAAAGAAGGTGACGATGTTGAGGCTAAATTTATTGGTGTTGATAAGAAGTCTAGAACTATTAACCTATCAATTAAGGCAAAAGACTATCAAGAAGAATCTGCCGCGGTTCAAGAGTATAGTAGTAATGAATCTGCTTCGATGAGCCTTGGTGATATTCTGAAAGAATCAATTGAAGATAATAGTGAAGATTCGCCTGAATAGTTTTAAACAATAAGTAACGTTCTAATATTTTTAGGAGTCACTCATGACAATGTACGACGATAAAAACATGATTACCAAATCGGAGCTTATTGAGAAAATATCTTTAAAACAAAATCATCTAGCTCATAAAGATATTGAGCTATCGATTAAAAGTATCATTGAACAAATGAGCACCTCGCTTTCTCAGGGCGATAGAATTGAGATACGTGGTTTTGGTAGTTTCTCGTTACACTTTAGGCCGCCTCGTATTGGCCGTAATCCTAAAACCGGTGATGCGGTGTCGTTGCCGGGCAAGCATGTGCCGCATTTTAAACCAGGTAAAGAATTGCGAGAGCGCGTAAATAAAAGTCTAACCAACGAATAGCTTATCTAGAACTTAAGTGAAATTGGTTTCTGCGTGGTTATATTCTAAATGGCACGTTTTTTACTATTCATTTTCTTCCTTGCCTTAACTCTTTTATTTTTCATTTTCACGTTAGAAAATCTTGACTTTGTTTCTTTGAATTTAGTGATAGATAGATACCAAGTGCCCCTTGGTTTAACGATGCTGATATGTTTTGTTTTGGGTTCGTTAGTGGGTGTATTGTTCAGCGTAAGTTTAATATTAAAGAATAAAAATAAAGCTAGAGTGTTAGCAAAAAAGGTTGCTGTGGCGGAACAAGAAGTGGCCAATCTTCGTCAACTACCTATCAAGAGCTCCCATTAATGCCAGAACTATATTGGTTGCTACTGCTGTTGGCAGGCGTTGCGGGCTGGTTTCTTGCGCAAATCTTCTATAAAAGTCGTTCTAAGCCTAAGATTCCTGGCGAGTATTTGAAAGGGTTGAACTATCTGTTAAATGAGCAGCCGGATAAAGCGTTAGAAGTATTTATTGATTTAGTGGATGTAGATACTGAAACAGTAGAAACTCATTTAGTACTGGGAAATATGTTTCGGCGCAGAGGAGAAGTAGATAGGGCGATTCGCATCCATCAAAATTTAATTGCTAGGCCATCACTTGAGGCAGTGGATCGGTCTACAGCATTATTAGAACTCGCCAAAGATTATTTAAAAGCCGGTTTGCTTGATCGAGCAGAATCTTTGCTTAAAGATGTCATCGAAATTGGATTGCAAACGGATGAAGCCTATCCGCTATTGCTGGGTCTTTACGAGCAGGAAAAAGAGTGGAGTTTAGCCATTGAAACCACTAGAAAGTTAGAGAAGGTCAAGGGCAAAAAAATGAATCACGTTACGGCTCACTATTATTGCGAGTTAAGTGAAGTGGCTTTTCGTAATGAAGGTGAAGAACAAGCAGAGTCTGAAAAAATTGCTAAGCAATTAGCTAAGAAAGCACTCTCGTATGATAAGAGCTGCGCGCGAGCCAATGTATTGTTAGGGCATATTGCCATGCAGGAAGAAAATTATCGGCATGCCATAAAATTCTATATTGCAGTGGCTAACCAAAAACCTGAGTACTTGCCGGAAGTATTTGCGAATCTTCGAATAGCATTTTTACAGCAAGATGATCACCAGGGATTTAAACAGTTCCTGCATAGTATTAAAGAGTCCAATTTGAGCGGCCTTACTTTGACGAATTTGCTTGAGGAATTAAGCGAAGAGGATGTCGAGAAAAAAATGATTTTGGATTGGCTGTTGGAAAAATCTGAGTTGTCACTACTTGAAGTAAATGGGTTTTTGAAAAGTAAAAATTCGGAGCATGAGTTGATTAGCGAGATGGGCTTAGCAAAAATTCAAGAAAGTGTTGAAAAGTTTATTAGTGATCGCAGCACCCATCAATGTAAGCAGTGTGGCTTTCATGGCAAGCTATTATATTGGCAGTGTCCAAGCTGTCATTCATGGGGTACGGTAGTGCCCGTAATGCCGAGTTTGAATTAGCCAAGACTTATTGTAGAAATTTATCATTTATGGTTGAGCATAACCCAATTATTGTTGCGCTAGATTATCCTAATGCCAAACAAGCAGAGGATTTTTTGCAACGTATTCAAGATCAGCCTTGTAAATTAAAAGTAGGACTAGAATTATTCATCGCCGAAGGGCCAAAATTTGTTGAGCAGCTTAGCGCCAAAGGTCACGAGGTTTTTTTAGACTTAAAATTGCATGATATTCCCAATACGATTTCCTCGGCTTGTAAGTCCGCTTCAAACTTAGGAGTGTGGATGATGACGTTGCATGCTTTGGGTGGTGCAAATATGCTGCAAGCTGCGCAAGAGGTGATGTCGTCAGCATCTCAAGCAACAAAATTGGTTGCAGTTACCGTGCTGACCTCGATGGATCAACAACAGCTAAATGGTATTGGTATTCATAAAACTCCTCATGAATGTGTGCTTACTCTCGCAGAAACTGCCATTGCATCCAAAATGGATGGTTTAGTATGTTCAGCTCATGAAGTGAGTGCGATAAGAGAAAAATGGGGCGATAAACCCACACTAGTTACCCCAGGTATTCGTATGCAAAGTGACCAGGCCAATGACCAAAGTCGCGTTGCTTCACCACAGCAAGCACGACAATCTGGTGCAAATTATATTGTTGTGGGCAGGCCAGTTACCAAAGCAGAAGATCCGGTTTTGGTAATAAATCAATATCTTGAGAATTGGTTTTCTAGTGATTAGTTAATTATCAAAATCTAAGAAAGAATTGTATTTTCCAGGCAAGCTCGCTAAATTAAGCAACAGAAAAATAAATAGTATGTGTAGTAAGACTGAATCTTAATCACATATATAAATTTGCAATATTAGGTGGGTACAATGTTGCGACTACTGCTAATTTCTTTTGTCATTCTTTTTGCTTCAGTTACGAATGCTGAGCCGGTAAATATTAATACGGCTAGTGCCTTAGAGCTTGAAGAAAATCTGTCTGGTGTTGGGCCTAAAAAATCTGTAGCCATTATTGAGTTTAGAGAAGCCAATGGGCCATTTTTCTCAGCGGAAGAGCTAGTTAAAGTGAAAGGAATCGGGCCAAAAACGTTAGAAAAAAATAAAGAAAACATTCTTGTGAGATAGCCCTCACTCTTTTTGTCGATAAAACATGTAATCCTATGAATAAGGCATTGCTTTGCCGTCTTATTGACAAAACAATCAATTCCTAAACATAGAGCGAAAATAGATTCTCACTTATGAAAAGAATACGTAAAGCAGTTTTTCCTGTAGCCGGCATGGGTACAAGATTTCTTCCAGCCACTAAAGCTAATCCAAAAGAAATGCTTCCAGTGGTGGATAAGCCTCTCATTCAATATGCTGCTGAAGAAGCAGTTATGGCAGGTATGGATACGCTAGTGTTTATAACCGGTCGACATAAACGCTCTATTGAAGATCACTTTGATAAAGCCTACGAATTAGAAACTGAGCTTCAAGCAGATGGTAAAGACACTATGTTAGACATGGTGCAAAACGTTCTTCCCAGTGACGTTAAGTGTATTTTTATACGTCAGGCAGAACCACTTGGCTTGGGTCATGCGGTGTTGTGTGCAGAGCCAGTAGTGGGTGATGAGCCCTTTGCAGTAATCCTTGCCGATGATTTAATCGATGATGGTACAAGTGGCTGTTTGGCACAAATGATTGATGTGTATGAAAAAGAACGTTGTGGAATTGTTGGCGTACAAGAAGTTAAGAAAGAAGAAGTAAAAAGTTATGGTGTAATTTCTGGAAAGCAAGTTCAAGATAATTTATGGGATGTAGATACTTTTGTAGAAAAGCCCGAACCTGAAGATGCGCCCTCAAATATCGCAGTGGTAGGTCGTTACCTTTTAGAGCCCTCTATTTTTGATATTCTTGAAAAAACAGGTGAAGGTGCAGGGGGAGAAATTCAACTTACCGATGCGCTCGCTAAACAAGCGACAAAAGAAAAACTACTTGCCTATAAGTTTGAAGGTAAGCGTTACGATTGCGGCAGCAAACTTGGCTATCTAGAAGCTACAGTTGAACTGGCAATGAAACACCCAGGTGTTGGCAAACAATTCTCGGATTATTTAAAACAATTGAAAGTTTAAGTGGCTCCCTGGGACGGGCTCGAACCGCCGACCTAGTGATTAACAGTCACCCGCTCTACCAACTGAGCTACCAGGGAATAATGGAAGCGAGAGAGGATAGCGATCCGCTCCATGCGGGTCAACATAGATTCGGTGGTATTCTTAAAATGTTGTCTTAAAAGGTAACGCACGTTATCTAGGTTCATGTAAATTTGATTAAATCTGTTGTTTATTTGACTGAACTCAAAATCTCTTCCTAACGTCAATTTCGAACTCAAGCAGCTTGTTGGAGGCAGGTTTCACTGGTCGGCCCATTTAGCCTTTGGTTTTTTTGGCTAAATTTACCGTTCAGGTCATCTGGCTGATAGTACCAATAAGCGGCAACCATCGTCTGTAGGTCTTTGATCGTTCTATAAATATTCCCAAGTTAAGCGACTTAGGTCGCGTATGAGAATTGTGTGAATACAAGGAGTGACACAAAGTGAGTAACGTAACGCTATTTGAATATAGTGGCCATCAGATTCGGATCGTCAAGGAAGGGACCGGTGAGCCATGGTTTGTTGCAGCAGATATATGTAGGTGTTTAGGTTTAGCGATTAATAAGCGAACCGGCAAGCCTAATGTAACGGTGGCAACACGAAATTTAGGTGATGATCAAAAACGTAAATTTCGAATCGATACTCCAGAGAATCCAAAAAATCCGTGGATCGATATGATGATTCTATCTGAAGAGGGGATGTATAAGATGCTACGCATCTCGGACAGTTTAGATGTGCAACGATTCAAGCAGCACGTTCAGCGTGATGTTTTGCCACAACACCTTAATGGTGCGTCGGCCACAAAGTTCGCCAGCCAAGGTTAACTTATTCAAGATTACTTAGAGATAAGTAAATTGTTAAAAAGCCTTACAAATTTTTGTAAGGCTTTTTTCTTATAGGCTTCGTAAGCGGCTCATCGCTTGTTCTAAAACTTCCATACTGGTGGCATAAGAAAAGCGAATATGTCCGGGTGAACCAAATGCAGTTCCTGGTACACCTGCAATGCCTGCTTTAACGAGCAATTGTTCAGCAAACTCCACGTCATCTTTTGCCCCTTCAGTTCGATCAATTAGGCCTTGAATGTTTGGGAAACAATAGAATGTGCCATCACAGTCCATACAGCTAACTCCATCTATATCATTCAATGCTGCAACAATGTATGCATGACGTTCTTCAAATGCTTTACACATTTCGCTCACACAGCTTTGATCTCCTGTTAAGGCTGCTTCTGCAGCGGCTTGCGAGATTGAGCTTGGGTTAGAAGTGCTTTGCGATTGTATTTTTGTCATCGCTTTAATGATGTCACTGGGTCCCGCAGCATAACCAATGCGCCAGCCAGTCATGGAGTAGACTTTAGAAACGCCATTTAACACTACGGTGCGATCCTTCAACGAAGGTGTGGTGTTTACAATATTGGTAAATTTTTGTCCGCCGAACATGATGTGTTCATAAATATCATCGGTAACGACAACGATGTTTTTATGTTTTTCTAGTACTTTGCCCAATTCAACCAATTCTTCTTTCGTGTATGCAATGCCAGAAGGATTAGAAGGGCTATTGATAACGAATAGCTTTGATTTTGGTGTGATGTGTTTTTCTAAATCAGCAGCAGTTATTTTGCAACGATGTACATCATCACTTGGAATGATTACAGGTTCGCCGCCGGCCAGCAATGCCATATCCGGGTACGATACCCAGTATGGTGCTGGGATTAAAACTTCGTCACCTTCATTCAATATTGCCTGACACAAGTTATAAAATACTTGCTTGCCACCATTTGAAACCATGATTTCATCTGCAGCATAATCGAGTTGATTGTCGCGTTTAAATTTTTCAATTACCGCATCTTTTAGCGTCAAGGTTCCGGGTACCGGTGTGTATTTAGTTTTGCCATCTTTCATTGCTTGAATCGCAGCAGCTTTGATAGGTTCTGGAGTATCAAAATCAGGCTCGCCTGCGGCAAGGTTCAAGATATCTCCACCTTCTGCACGAATTTGATTTGCTCTAGCGGTTATGGCTAAAGTGACAGATGGCTGAATGCGAGATACGCGGTTGGCTAATGGACTGGTCACAAGAGTTCCCTTAATAATGTATTGATCTATACGTTTAAAAGTGGGTGGATTAGACGCCACTTTACAGCGGCGAGACATCATACGTGAACTTTCTAAAAGAGATAAGCCCAGAATTAAGCAAATAAAGTGTCTAAAAATTAATCACTACTATGCAAAGCAATTTTCAGCTAAATACTAAGTTTGAACCTGCAGGAGACCAGCCGGAAGCAATAGAGTCTCTGGTGGAGGGCCTGAGTGACGGCTTAGCGCACCAAACTCTATTAGGGGTTACGGGCTCCGGCAAGACGTTCACGATTGCCAATGTGGTGCAGGCGGTACAGCGCCCAACTATTATTCTGGCACCCAACAAGACCCTAGCAGCTCAGCTCTATGGTGAGATGAAGGTGTTCTTTCCCAAGAACGCCGTAGAGTATTTTGTCTCCTACTATGACTACTACCAGCCGGAAGCCTATGTTCCTTCTAGCGACACGTTTATCGAAAAAGATGCTTCGGTAAATGACCATATTGAGCAAATGCGCCTATCGGCTACCAAAGCGCTGTTTGAGCGGCCCGATACCATCATCGTTGCAACGGTATCTGCCATGTATGGCCTTGGTGACCCCAAAGCCTATTTAGGTATGGTGATGCATCTGGATCGGGGTGATCGAATCGATCAGCGCAAACTGCTACGTAAGCTTGCTGAGCTACAGTACACACGAAACGATATGGAGCTGCGTCGTGGCACATTCCGCGTGCATGGGGATGTTATAGACGTGCATCCAGCAGAATCTGAGCGAGAAGGGATTCGCATTGAGCTATTTGATGAAGAAATTGAAAACCTAAGTTATTTTGATCCGCTTACAGGTGAGGTGATTCGTAAAGTGCCACGCTTGACGATTTATCCTAAAACTCACTATGTGACGCCGCGAGAAATATTATTAAATGCGATAGATCAAATTAAAGATGAATTGAAAGATCGTCTAAAAATACTAAAAGATGAAAATCGTTTGGTAGAAGAACAACGTTTAGAACAACGAACACGTTTCGACTTAGAAATGATTCAAGAAATTGGTTACTGCAATGGCATAGAAAACTATTCGCGCTATTTGTCCGGCCGTGCGGCGGGTGAACCGCCACCGTGTTTGTTAGATTACCTGCCAGATAATGCACTGATGGTGATGGATGAAAGCCACGTTTCGGTACCGCAATTTGGTGGTATGTATAAAGGCGATCGTTCACGCAAAAGTACGTTAGTGGAATACGGATTTAGATTACCCTCCGCAATGGATAACCGCCCTTTAAAATTTGAAGAGTTTGAAGATTTAGCCCCGCAGATGATTTATGTCTCGGCCACACCAGGGCCTTATGAGGCAGAAAAATCAGATTCCATTGCCGAGCAAGTTGTACGTCCCACCGGACTAATAGATCCTGAAATTGAAGTGCGACCGGTTTCCTCGCAAGTGGATGACGTGTTATCAGAAATTAATGAACGCGTTCAAAAAGATGAGCGCATATTAATTACTACACTTACCAAACGCATGTCGGAGGACTTAACAGAATATCTAAATGAGCATGGCGTTCGCGTGCGTTATCTACACTCTGATATCGATACAGTAGAACGTGTAGAAATAATTCGTGGATTACGCAAAGGTGATTTCGATGTGTTGGTGGGCATTAACTTATTACGTGAAGGTTTAGATATTCCAGAGGTATCACTGGTTGCTATTTTAGATGCCGATAAAGAAGGTTTTCTGCGCTCTGAACGTTCGTTGATTCAAACGGTAGGTCGTGCGGCTCGCCACTTGGCGGGTAAAGCGATTATGTATGCCGATAAGGTTACCGGCTCTATGCAGAAAGCGATTGAAGAAACTAATCGTCGCCGTGAAAAACAAGTGGCTCACAATAAAAAGCATGGCATTACACCAAAAGGCATAAAGAAAAATATCGCCGATATCATGGAAGGTGCCTACAAAATGCCTTATGAGTTAAGCAAAGGTGCGTCACGCAAAAAAGTGGCTGAAGAAATATATGAATACTCCCGCATGAGTCCGGAGCAAGGTATGAAGAAAGTGAGTCAGCTTGAACAGACGATGTATGAGCACGCAAAAAATCTAGAGTTTGAGCAAGCGGCTAATATTCGAGATGAAATTGCAAGGTTGAAGGATATTATAGTTGGTAAGCCAAGTGCGATTTAATGCGCGACAAGAGGTGCCATTAGTTAGATATATGTTTTCAGTGCAATATGTTAGTTTTGCTGCTTATATGTAGGCGCGTAGCTCAGTTGGTTAGAGCGCTACCTTGACATGGTAGAGGTCAGCAGTTCGAATCTGCTCGTGCCTACCAGACTTGCAGGTGGCTATTACCTGTAAATTAATAATGGCGCAGCCATACAAAAGCGAGCCGCTATTATTCGCAAATTAATTATAGCGAAGCTATTCTAAATTATTAATGTTTGACATGTGGCCAGGCGTAGCGGTCACCACTGAAAAGGAAAAACAACATGCCAGTTATTACCCTTCCTGATGGAACGCAAAAACAATTCGACCATCCGGTCACTATTCATCAAGTCGCAGAATCTATTGGCCCGGGTTTAGCGAAAGCGACCATTGCAGGACGCGTTAACGGTGAGCTTGCCGATGCCTGTGTCGATATTACCGAAGATGCCAAATTAGAAATTGTAACCAATAAAGATGCAGAAGGTGTCGAAATAATTCGTCATTCGTTTGCGCACTTAATGGGTCATGCAATTAAGCAACTGTATCCCACAGCAAAGATGGCAATTGGCCCTGTGATTGAAAATGGTTTTTATTACGATATTGATTACGAGCGTCAGTTTACGCCAGATGATTTAGTAGCAATTGAAAAACGCATGGGTGAGTTGGTAAAGAAGGACTATGACGTAATTCGTAAAGTTGTGAGTCGCGATGAAGCGGTGAATGCATTTAAAGAACGTAATGAAGATTTTAAAGTTGAGATTGCTTCCGAGATTCCAGATGGTGAAATTATTGCCTTGTATCACCATGAAGAATACACCGATATGTGTCGTGGCCCACATGTGCCCAACACACGCCATTTGCGTGCGTTTAAATTAACTAAGCTTGCGGGTGCATATTGGCGTGGTAATTCTGATAACAAAATGTTGCAGCGTATTTATGGCACAGCATGGGCGGATAAAAAACAACTCAAACAATATCTAACTCAACTAGAAGAGGCGGAGAAGCGCGATCATCGCAAGTTAGGTAAGCAAATGGATTTATTCCATTTCCAAGAGGAAGCGCCGGGTATGGTGTTTTGGCACGACCGTGGGTTTACTTTGTATAAAGTGGTTGAGAATTACATTCGCGAGACGCTAAAGAATCGTGGCTATCAGGAAGTATTAACTCCGCAAGTGTTAGATCGCAAGCTTTGGGAGAAATCTGGTCATTGGGATAAATTTGGCGACATGATTTTTGCGACACAATCTGAAAATCGTGAATATGCAATTAAACCAATGAATTGCCCCGGGCATGTACAAATTTACAATCAAGGTCTGAAAAGTTACCGAGACTTACCGTTAAAGCTTTCTGAGTTTGGTTTAGTGCATCGTAATGAGCCTTCTGGAACGTTGCATGGCTTAATGCGCTGTCGACGCTTTGTGCAGGATGATGCGCATATATTCTGTACGCGGGAACAGTTGCAGGCTGAAGTAGCTGAGCTGATACAGCTCACTTTTGATGTTTACAAAGATTTTGGTTTTGAGGAGATCGAGCTGGCGTTATCTACTCGACCCGAAAAGCGGGTGGGGGAAGATGAACTCTGGGATGAGGCTGAGCTAGCTCTTGAGCAGGCATTCAAGAATCAAGGTCTGGAATACAAGCTACAACCAGGTGAGGGTGCCTTTTATGGGCCTAAGATTGAATTCACATTGCGAGACTGCATAGGTCGTGCCTGGCAATGTGGAACGATACAGGTAGATTTCTCTATGCCAGGCCGATTGGATGCGACGTATGTTGCGGAAGATGGCTCAAAAAATGTGCCAGTGATGATTCACCGTGCCATTTTGGGTTCTTTGGAGCGATTTATTGGTATTTTAATTGAGAATTATGCTGGTAATCTGCCTTTCTGGTTGGCGCCAACACAGGCGGTAATCATGAATATCACTGATAAACACAGCAATTATGTGAGTTCAGTGCTAGAAACGCTTAAAAATCAAGGGTTCAGAGTCATTTCTGACTTGAGAAATGAGAAGATTGGCTTTAAGATTCGCGAGCACACAATGACCCATATACCGTATATGTTGGTAGCGGGTGATCGTGAAGTAGAAGCGAATCAGCTGGCCGTTCGTACGCGCAGTGGTGAAGATCTTGGTTCGATGGATATAGATGCCATCGCGCTTAAGTTCACTGAGGTATGCGCGAACCGCGGTCATCATTGAAATACATATTCACGTTCTCGTGAATACAATTCCGATGGGGAATTCTTAAAGGGGAGAATCGGATTCTCCCCTTTAAGTTATCCGCGTAGTTTTTGCGGATAAATTTTTAAATACTTTGGAGGATTAGAATATTAGCGCAGCGAAAGATAACCGTTTAAATGAAGAGATAACTGATCAAGAAGTTCGTTTGATTGGTAGTGATGGTGAACAAGTAGGTGTAGTTGCAATTGATGAGGCGCAACAGATTGCACAAGATGCTGATTTAGATTTAGTTGAAATCGTGCCGAATGCTAAACCTCCGGTTTGCAGGGTGATGGATTACGGTAAATTTAAATTTGAGCAAAGTAAAAAAGCACACGCTGCAAAAAAGAAACAAAAGTTAATTCACGTAAAAGAAATTAAATTTCGACCAGGTACTGAAGAAGGTGACTATCAAACAAAGTTAAGAAAGCTTACAGAGTTTTTAACTGAAGGCGATAAAACTAAAGTTACCATTCGTTTTCGGGGTCGAGAAATGATGCACCAAGAATTAGGTGTAAAACTACTTAATAGAGTTGAAGAAGATTTAAAAGAGTATGGTGAAGTTGAGCAGCGACCAAAGCTAGAAGGAAGGCAGTTGGTTATGGTGTTCACACCACTTAAAAAGAAGTAATTAGTAATAGAATTAAATGTAGATATAACAAGCGAAAATAAAGATGCCAAAACTAAAAACAAACCGTGGAGCCGCCAAGCGTTTTAAGAGAACCGCTAAAGGTGGTTTTAAACGTTCGCAATCCCACTTGCGTCACATCCTTACTAAAAAGAGTACTAAAAGAAAAAGACAGCTGCGTGCTGACTCAATGATTGCTGATGCAGATGTTAAAGCTGTGAGGCAAATGCTTCCTTACGCTTAAGTAATTACCCATAACAAAAGAATTAAATTTAGTTAGCTAAAAATTAGCTAAAATAATTAGCCAAAATAATTAGAGAGAATTGAAATGCCGAGAGCAAAAAGATCCGTTGTCGCACACGCAAAACATAAAAAAGTGCGCGCAAAAGCCAAAGGGTACTACGGTGCACGTAAAAATGTTTACCGAGTAGCTAAGCAAGCAGTAATTAAAGCTGGCCAATATGCGTATCGTGATCGCAGGCAGAAAAAACGTCAGTTTCGTTCGCTTTGGATTGTGCGAATCAATGCTGCCGCAAGACAGTTTGATTTGTCTTACAGCAGGCTTATAGATGGTTTGAATAAGGCTTCTATTGATATCGATCGTAAAGTATTAGCCGACTTGGCAGTTCATGATATTGACACTTTTGGTAAGTTAGCGGAAAGAGCGAAAGCAAGTTTGGCAACTTAACCCTTAGTCAGGTTACTAATTACCTGTGTGCAGGTTATCTATCATCTTAAATAGTATTTTTGAATAGATTAATAAAAGGGAAAGGCAATGCCTTTCCCTTTTTTGTTTAAAGAGTTAATTTATAAAACTATGTCTGACCTTAATTCATTAGAAGCGTCTGCAATGGATGAAATCCAGTCCATCGATGACATGGAAAAATTAGAATCTTTACGAGTTCAGTATCTTGGTAAAAAAGGCGTGTTGACTGAGCAGCTCAAGTCATTGGGTAAGCTTCCAAAAGAAGAGCGTCCGCAGGCAGGCCAGAAAATAAATCAAGTAAAAGTGCGAATTCAGCAAGCGCTTGAAAGTAAGAAGTCTGATTTGCAAGAGGCTGTAATAAACCAGCAGCTAAAAAATGAAACAATAGATATAACTTTACCAGGTAGAGGCCAAGGTTCTGGCAGTTTGCATCCCATCACGCTTACACTTAACCGAATACAAAATTACTTCAAGCAATTTGGCTTTGTTGTTGAGGAGGGGCCAGAAATTGAGGATGAGTTTCATAATTTTGAAGCGCTAAATATTCCTGATCATCATCCTGCGCGTGCAATGCATGACACGTTTTATTTCGATGATAAACTTTTGTTGCGTACGCATACGTCCTCTGTGCAAATACATGTCATGCAAGAGCAGAAACCGCCAATACGTATCATTGCTCCAGGACGCGTGTACCGTTGTGATTCTGATCCCACCCATAGCCCAATGTTTCATCAAGTCGAAGGCTTGTTGGTAGATGAGCAGGCATCGTTTGTAGATTTAAAAGGCATCATTATTGATTTTCTACAAAGCTTTTTTGATGATGAAGACTTGCAAGTGCGTTTTCGTCCTTCATATTTCCCATTTACTGAACCTTCTGCAGAAATTGATATTGGGATGCCAGATAGGAAAAACAATAATAAGAAAACTAATTCAGTTAAGTGGTTGGAAGTCATGGGTTGTGGCATGGTGCATCCTAATGTGTTTGCAAGTGTTGGAATCGATGCTAATAAATTCAATGGTTATGCATTTGGAATGGGGGTGGAGCGCTTAGCCATGTTGCGTCATCGAGTGGATGACCTACGTTTATTCTTTGAAAATGATTTGCGTTTTCTACAACAGTTTGCGTAAGCAGATAAATTGTTAATTTAGTTATGCGTGTAAGTGAACAATGGTTGCGAGAGTGGGTGGACCCTGCTGTGGATACGCAGCAGTTGGCCGATACTCTAACTATGGCGGGCTTGGAAGTGGACGGAATCGAGTTTGCGGCGCCTAAATTTTCAGGCGTAGTAGTTGCAAAAGTTCTGCAGGTTGAGGCTCATCCTGATGCAAAGAAACTTCATGTATGCAAAGTAGATGATGGCAAGGGTGAAGTGAGTAATGTTATCTGTGGCGCAAGTAATGTGCGCAAAGGGTTGATGGTTGCATTTGCTAAGGTTGGCGCAGTGTTACCTAACGATTTCAAAATTGAGCCTAAAGAACTTCGTGGCGTGGAATCATTTGGCATGCTCTGTTCTGAGAGTGAATTGGGATTGGCTGAATCTTCGCAGGGTATTATGGAGCTACCCGAGGATGCAGGCCTGGGTTCAGATGTGTATTCAAGCTTTGCTTTGGACGATCAAGTCATTGACATTGATTTAACGCCAAATCGTTCAGACTGTTTAAGTATCCAAGGGATCGCACGTGAAGTATCTGCGCTGTTGGATACATCATTGCAAAAAGACTTCAGTGTTTCTGAAGTTAAAGCCGTTAGTGAGTCTTCCTTCCCAGTTTCGATTAACGCTAAGAATGAATGCCCTCGATATGTAGGTAGAGTGATAGAAGGTGTGTCTGGGAATATCAGTAGTCCTCTATGGATGCAAGAAAATCTGCGTCGAGCAGGAGTGCGTTCAATTAACGCCATTACTGATATTACAAATTTTGTAATGCTTGAAATGGGACAACCCATGCATGCGTTTGATTTGGATAAGATAAATGGTGAGGTGGTGGTTCGCTTTGCAAACAAGGCTGAAAAACTAGAGCTATTAGATGGTCAAACGATAGAACTCGCTGAAGACGAATTGGTAATAGCAGATTCAAAGCAAGCGGTGGCGTTGGCAGGAGTTATGGGTGGCCAGGCAACTGCAATTCAAGACAACACTTCAAAGATATTTTTAGAGAGTGCGCATTTTAAACCCGAAATTATTGCTGGGAAAGCGAGGCGATATGGTTTGCATACAGACTCTTCTCATCGCTTCGAGCGTGGCGTAGACCCTGAACTTGCTAAGCACGCTATAGAGCGTGCTACTCAATTAATTTTAGAATTGGTTGGAGGTACCGCCGGGCCGGTTATATGTGAGGAAGATATTTCTTTATTACCCAAGCCTTCGAACATTGCGTTAGAACATTCAAAGATCGAGTCGTTATTAGGCATTAAACTTTCTATTAATGAGGTGCAGTCACTGTTAGAGCGTTTGCATTGTAAAGTCAGTATTGAAAAAAATGTGTTGCATGTGTCTCCACCCAGTTATCGATTTGATTTAGCCATCGATGTTGATTTGATTGAAGAGGTTGCGCGTTTAGTAGGTTATGGAAATATTCCTGCTGATGTAAAAGCGTTGTCCATCAATACCACCTCAAACATTGAGCGTAACCCGCTAGAAACCATGAAGAATGCGTTGGTATCACGCGGTTACCATGAGGTGATTACGTTTAGTTTTGTTGATCAAGAAATGGAAACTTTATTTAATCAACTGGGCTCAAGTAAAGCGCTTGCCAATCCTATATCGCAAGATTTATCAGTGATGAGAAGTAGTGTTTGGCCCGGCTTAATCAAAGTTGCCCAGCATAATCTTAACCGTCAACAGTCTCGAGTTAGAATGTTTGAGCAAGCATTACAGTTTAAGAATACAACGGATGGATTACAGCAATTGCCTAGCCTATCAGGGCTGATCACTGGGGACTGTGAGCCAGAGCAATGGGCTTCATCGAGCAGGAAAGTAGACTTTTTTGATTTGAAAGGGGATGTGGAGGAATTATTAAAGCAGTCATCTTTGCCTGCAGATGACATTTCATTTGCACCTGCCGATGATTCTGCCTTGCATCCTGGGCAATCCGCTAACATTTTATGTGCCGATACAGTGATTGGTCGACTTGGTAAATTACATCCACGAATTCAATCTGTGCTAGATATTGATCCATCGATATATTTGTTTGAATTGCAGTTGCGTGAATTAATTAAGAAAGAAGATCCTAATGTCTTTCAAGCACTTTCCAAATACCCTTCGATACGTCGGGATATCACTATAATTATTGATGAAAATGTCAATGCGCAAGAGATTCGTTCAAACATTGAGCAGCTAAATATTGAATGCCTGAAAAGTGTTGAGTTGTTTAGTATTTACAAAGGGAAAGGCATCCCAGAAACGAAGAAAAGCGCCTCTTTAGGCTTGATTTTGCAAGAGTTTTCGCGCACCCTTACAGATAAAGAAATAGAACAAACAGTCTTATTAATTATTTCTCAACTTGAAAGTAAAGTTGGAGCAGAAATAAGAAGCTAATAAAAATGGCGCTCACTAAAGCAGACATGGCAGAAAATTTGTTCGAGGAGTTAGGCCTCAACAAGCGGGAAGCAAAGGAACTCGTCGAAATTTTTTTTGAAGAGGTTCGTGTCGCGTTAGAGCAAGGGCACGAAGTGAAATTATCTGGGTTTGGTAATTTTATTTTACGAGATAAGAATCAACGTCCTGGGCGAAATCCAAAAACGGGTGAAGAGATTCCAATTTCTGCAAGGCGTGTAGTTACTTTCCGTCCCGGGCAGAAATTAAAAGCGAGAGTCGAGGCATATGCTGGAAATCAATAATAATAATGAATTACCGGCAATACCGGGGAAGCGATATTTTACAATTGGGGAAGTGAGTGAATTATGTGGGGTTAAGCCGCATGTGCTTCGCTACTGGGAGCAGGAGTTTCCATCTCTAAAACCTGTAAAGCGACGTGGTAACCGTCGGTATTATCAACGACATGACGTAATTTTAATCCGCCAAATTCGTAGCCTATTATATGAACAAGGCTATACGATCGGTGGAGCGAGACAAAAGCTTGCTGGGTCTGATGCCAAAGATGATCAAAATCAAAGCCAACAAGTTGTCCATCAAATGCGCGTCGAGCTTGAAGACCTGCTTCAAGTCTTGAAGCGATAGTATCCTCAACAAATATAGTCAATTGTGTATTTTCTCGGGGTGTAGCGCAGCCTGGTAGCGCACCACACTGGGGGTGTGGGGGTCGGAGGTTCGAATCCTCTCATCCCGACCACATATACATATGGGTATCTGCGTATTTTGATTGTGACGGAATTACACCTTAATGGAGTGGTAAATTTAGCGTCAAAGTGTCAAATAACCATGTAATGTATAACGGGCTATGTCTAATTTGTAAAATCTCTACTGGTAATCGGTCTCACGCTCGCACTTACCGGGTTTAACTTCTATACTTAGTGCCTACATGATTTCATGGCTTTCCATAGATTTTAGTTTCCTTTTAAAAAGTAATGCGTTAAATAGGCAGCATCTTGCTATCTGTTCTAACGTCTTGTTTATAGATTAATAAATATGTCACTAGATTTTCACTTTGACCTAGAATTAGCTTTATTAATTGGAGCTTTAATAACAGGGCTTGTTTGGCTATTTGATAAATTGTTCTTAGGTGATAAGCGACGAAAGCGCGCTTTAGAAAAATCTTACAACTCTACGCATAGTCAAGAAGCAGTAGAGCCCAGGAATAAAGATTACCGCGAGCCATGGTTTCTAGATCTATGTAAATCTTTTTTCCCGATTCTATTGATTGTTTTACTTCTTCGATCATTTGTAGCTGAACCATTTCGTATTCCATCAGGTTCTATGATGCCAACTTTATTGCATGGTGATTTTATTCTAGTCAATAAGTTTAGTTATGGTATTCGCTTGCCGGTTCTGCATAAGAAGATTTTAAATATAAGTTCACCACAACGTGGTGATGTGGCTGTTTTTCGATTCCCCAAGAATCCCGCAGATGATTATATTAAGCGTGTAATTGGTTTGCCTGGTGACCACATTGCCTATCGTGATAAAAAACTGTATATCAATGGAAAATTAATGAGCCAAGAAGAGAATGGAGTTTATCAAGGCGAAGGTGCGAATAGTGTTATGAATGGGGCAACTATATTGCGTGAAGATCTTGAAAATTATACACACGATATATTGTTGAAAAAATTTGGCAATAATATGCCCAGTGAGTTTACGGTGCCGCTGAATCACTATTTTGTAATGGGTGATAACCGAGATCATAGTAGCGATAGTCGTATATGGGGATTTGTGCCCGAAGAGAATTTAGTGGGGCGAGCTTTTTTAGTTTGGATGAATTGGGACTTTGCTGGCAAGAAATTTAATTTTAATCGAGTCGGCAAAAAAATTATTTAATATGAGGGTGTTCAAATGATAACTATGTATAAGCAACGTGGTGCAACATTTGTATTTTGGGTATTTTTCTTAGCATTGATTGGGTTTTTGATCATGCTGGGAATTAAACTTTTTCCCGTGTACTACAAAGGTTTTACTACTGAAAAAATTGTTGAAGACATTGCTATAGAAATGCAAAACAAAAAACCTAATAAAAAGCAGCTATGGCAGTCAATATCAAAGCGCATCAATATCAACAGTGTATACGGTGTGAATAAAGAGCATTTTGTTTATAGTAAAAATAAAGGTGAAATTGAATTTGGTTTGGATTACGAAGTTAGGGTTCCTGTTATTGCAAATTTAGATGCAATTGCTAAATTTAATCAACGCCAGACGATTAACACTAAAAAATAAAATCTAAAGAAACTAAATTGAGTCTTGTCGAATTACTGGGAGAAGAGTTTTTAGGTTCGGAACATTGTCTTCGCGCATTTACACATCGGAGTGTAAGTAGTAAGAATAATGAACGTTTGGAGTTTCTAGGAGATTCTCTTCTAGGCTTTTTTGTTGCAGATTGGTTGTTTAAGCATTTTCCTACTTATCCAGAAGGCGATCTCACACGCGTTCGCGCTCATTTGGTCAGAAAAGATACCTTGGCAGATATAGCACGCGAATATGATCTTGGTAACCATCTGGTGTTAGGTGCTGGCGAGCTTAAGTCTGGGGGTGTTCGTAGATCTTCAATATTAGCCGACGCGCTTGAGGCGCTAATTGGAGCGGTATATCTAGCGAAAGGGTTTGAGTCAGCATGCAGTTTTATTGAAAAGCTTTATAAAAATCGATTTGAAAATATTCCGACGATGGAACAGCTCAAAGATGCGAAAACCAGGTTGCAAGAACTGTTGCAATCTAATGGTCAAGAGTTGCCGATTTACAAAATTGTTGAGAAGCATGGTAAGTCTGGTAACGAGACCTTTTCAGTGCAATGCGTGATAGAAGGTAGTCAAGAAACGTTTGTGGGAACAGGAACCAGTCGCAGAAAAGCTGAGCAAGAAGTTGCAGCGTTTGCTTATGAATACATCTCCAAGCAAAGTAACTCATAGTAATAATTTTTATCATGGTGACTAAGACACGTTGTGGCTTTGTGGCAATTGTTGGTCGTGCCAACGTAGGCAAGTCAACTTTGTTTAATGCTTTACTCGGCGAACAGCTCTCTATCGCAACGCATAAGCCACAAACTACGCGCCACAATATTCGTGGAATTTTGAGTTCAAATGCCTGCCAATTGATTTTGGTGGATACACCCGGTATTCAGTTAGGTAATAAAAGGCTAATTAACAAGGTCCTTATTGGCAATGCGCTTGCAAGTTTGCAAGAGGTGGATGTCATATTAATGGTGGCTGAGATGGGCCGCTGGAGTGATGAGGATGATTATTTATTAGACCAAGTTAAGCAAGCTAACTGCCCAGTGATATTGGTAGTTAATAAAATAGACAGAATGAAAGATAAGTCGGCGCTTCTGCCGATCTTGGAAGATGCAAAAAGTCGATTTGAATATGAGAATATTATTCCCATATCTGCGCTACATGATAAAAATATGTATACCGTTACGGAAATTCTATGTAAACAAGTACCTGAGTCGATGTTTCTTTTCCCTAAAGATGTAACTTGGGATCGGGATGATGCTTTTGTGATTTCTGAAATTGTTCGCGGTACAGCGATAACGCAATTGCATAAGGAATTGCCTTATGCAATTTATACTGAAGTTGAAAATATAACATTTGATGAAGAGTTAATGTCAATCGGTGTGGTGATATGGGTAGAGAAGGATAGTCAAAAAGGCATTGTGATTGGTAAGAAAGGGGCAAAGCTAAAATCTATTGGGGAACAGGCTCGTAAAAGGCTTGAGAAAGTATTTAATAAAAAGGTAATGTTGAAAACCTGGGTGAAAGTTAAGCAGAATTGGCAAGACCAGCAAGATATCGTCTCGCAGTTTAAAAATTAAAGGTGGGCGTTATTGCATTATGAGAATACAACTATGAGAGCGCAATCATGAGAATACAACTAGAGCAGGCATATTGCATGCATGCCCGACGCTATCGGGAGTCTAGCCGTATTGTCGAGATGCTCACACCTGCACATGGTTTGGTTTCTTGTCTTGGTCACCGTTCAAAGAAAAAAAATTCCAGTGTAGATTTGTTGTTTACGCCTTTGTTAATTTCATGGAGTGGTAGGGGGGAGCTGTACACACTTACTCATGTGGAAAGTGTTGCAGCAAAACAAGTGGCATCACCCAAAGTATCGATCATGGGGATGTATCTAAATGAATTAATATTAAAGCTAGTGCCTAAGTCGAGTCCAAGCAAAGAAATATATGAGCTATATGAGAATGTTATTCGCTTGTTGGAAAAAGGTGACAATCAGGAAAAAGCATTGCGTTTATTTGAAATAGAATTACTTGAATTAGTAGGCCATGGTCTTTCATTGGATCAAGAGATCGATCATGAAACACCAATACATGAAGATGGGTTTTATCGATACGATGTGGGAATTGGTCCAATAAGAATTCCCTGTAAAAATGATACAAGGGGAAATACATCATGGAATGTAGTTAAAGGGGCTACTTTGCTAAGTCTGAAATCGCCTTTAAGTATGGATGCTTCTTGTTTGTCTGAGGCAAAACGACTTATGCGGGGTATTATTAATTGGCATTTGGATAATCGTCCTTTGCACAGTCGAGAAATTATGCAATTTATGCAAGCATAGTCATATAAAGTACTTTTTTAAAAACAACCAAATAAATCGTTTCCAATCATGTCTGCGAGTTCTACTGTACGGTTAGGTGTAAATCTTGATCATGTGATGACCATACGCCAAGCGCGTTTCACGCCCTATCCAGATTTAAAGCAAGCCATCGAGTTGGCAGAACGTGCCGGTGCAGATGGAATAACGATGCATCTGCGAGAGGATCGACGTCATATTCAAGATGAAGATGTGTACTTAGCAAAGCAAGTGATCCAAAGCAGTATGAATTTAGAAATGGCTGCAACAGATGAAATGAGAGATATCGCATTGAAAGTTAAGCCTGAAAACTGCTGTATCGTACCGGAGCATCGACAAGAGCTCACCACTGAAGGCGGCTTAGATGTGATTAAGCATGGCTCAAGGATACGAGATATTACTGCTGCATTAACGGAAGGTGGAATTGCAGTATCGTTATTTATTGAGCCAGATCTGAAAGTTATTGATGCTTCTGCAGCAGCGGGTGCGTCGGTTATTGAATTGCATACCGGTACCTACGCGAGTAGTAAAGGAGCTATACAGTCACAAGAACTACAAAGAATAAAAGATGCTGTGGAACATGCTGATTCAATAGGTTTGACGGTAAATGCAGGCCATGGTCTTCATTATGAGAATGTAGCTCTCATTGCAAATATTGACCAAATGTATGAATTAAATATTGGTCACTCTATTGTGGCGCATGCATTGTTTGTCGGGTTGGAAACTGCAGTGCAAGAGATGCGAACAAAAATGTCTGTTAATTCTAAAATTGATCATTAGTTATCATGAGAATTATTGGAACAGGAATTGATATAGTCGAAATTTCTCGAATTGCTAAGTCTTATGAACGATATGCGCATAATTTTGCTTCAAAAATTCTTCATGATGGTGAAATACTTGAGCTGGATGCTGCAAATAATAAAAATGCTTTTTTGGCAAAGCGCTTTGCGGTTAAAGAAGCGTTTGTAAAAGCATTAGGGACAGGAATACGTGATAATGTGCATTGGTGTAAAATGTATGTGCAGCATGATGATAAAGGTAAACCGTTGCTGAAGTTTACTGCTGAATTTTCAAAAGAAATTCATGCTGACGAATTCGATGTGCATATTAGTATTTCGGATGAAAAAAATTACGTAGTTGCACAGGCGTTAATTACAACAATATAAACAATAAAAATAAAATAATTAAGATAAAAGATAGATGGATATCCCTACTATAGAGCAATTTATTGGCAACACTCCCCTTGTACGTTTGCAACGATTGCCGGGCAAGACTTCAAATTTATTGTTAGCAAAATTAGAAGGGAACAATCCTGCAGGATCGGTAAAAGACCGTCCTGCATTAAGCATGATTCTTGAGGCAGAAAAACGCGGTGAAATAAAGCCAGGAGACGTGTTGATTGAAGCGACTAGCGGTAATACAGGTATTGCATTGGCGATGGTGGCAGCTATGAAAGGGTACACGCTAAAGTTAATCATGCCAGAAAACATGAGTTTAGAGCGTCGTCAATCGATGCAAGCCTTTGGTGCTGAGCTTATACTTGTGACAGTTGATGAAGGTATGGAGGGTGCGCGCGATCTAGCTTTGAAAATGCAAGCTGATGGTGAGGGTAAAGTGTTGGATCAATTTGCAAACGATGATAATCCTTTGGCGCACTACAAAACTACTGGCCCGGAAATTTGGCGAGATACTGATAAAAAAATCACACATTTTGTGAGCTCAATGGGAACCACTGGCACTATTATGGGGACTTCAAAATACTTAAAAGAAGTAAATCCTGATATTCAAATTATTGGGGTAGAGCCGTCAGAAGGCTCAAAAATTCCTGGTATCCGCAAATGGCCAGAAGAATATATACCGAGTATTTTTAATGCCGATGCGGTGGATCAAGTTATTCAAGTTACTCAGCAAGAGGCAGAAGTGATGATGCGAAGATTTGGTAAAGAGGAAGGTATTTTTTGTGGAGTGTCATCTGGGGGCGCAATGGCGGCAGCATTAAAACTTTCTCAACAAGTTGAGGATGCTGTAATAGTAACGATTGTGTGCGACCGTGGTGATCGGTATTTATCTACAGGTGTATTCGCAGAAGATTAGAAATTATGAATGTCTTAGTATTTGATATAGAAACGGTCCCTGATGTGGAGTCAGGTAAGAAAATTTATGATTTGGAAGGTTTGTCGGATAAAGATGTAATTAAGGCGATAGAGCATCTTCGTAATCAACAAACGGGTAGCGAATTCATGCCGCATTACATGCAACGCATCGTGGCAATTTCTGCAGTGCTCTCTGCAGGTGATCAATTCAAGGTTTGGTCATTAGGCGAAGAAAGTTCTTCTGAAAAAGAATTATTGCAGCGTTTCTATGATGGTTTAGAAAAATATAATCCAACCATTGTTTCTTGGAATGGTGGTGGCTTTGACTTACCTGTCATGCATTATCGATCTTTGTTGCATAAGGTCAATGCGCAACATTATTGGCAAACCGGTGATGAAGATACTAGTTTTCGCTATAACAATTATCTTGGACGTTTCCATTGGCGCCATATTGATTTAATGGATGTTATCGCAGCATATCAAATGCGTGCCAATGCAAAGCTAGATCACATCGCAACTATGCTGGGTTTTCCGGGCAAGTTAGGCATGGATGGCAGCAAAGTTTGTGAAACCTTTATGAACGGTGATTTAAAATCTATTCGTGATTATTGCGAAACTGATGTATTGAATACGTATTTAGTGTTCTTACGTTTTGAGCTTATGCGTGGAAAGATCTATGAAAAAGAATATGATCGTAGATGCCAGCAAGTAAAAGACTTTTTGTCAGAGTCTGGTAAAAAGCACTTGGAAGATTTTCTACAGGCTTGGGTATAAAGTTTCTAATGTCTGCTATTGGTCGGCAGAAATTTCTGCACTTCCATAATCCATGAGGATCGATGCAGCCATTTATAATTCGAAGAATTTTAATCAGAAGCAACATCCCTGTTGCAACTCATTTTCGCACATCCCTGTGCTCACAGATCAAGATGAGGTAATAGGTCAAAATTATGAATAAAGAATATAATTACGATATATTTTTAAATGAAGGAGTCATCGCAACGGTTGGGCCTAGTAGCCTTAAGCAGTTGTATATTTCTTTTGGTGTTACTGGGGGAGAGCCTGTTGCCAAAGCAAGTGGAATATCTAATGAAGAATCTGGGCTATTGTATATTGATTGGCTTGAAGAGTCGGTTAATTTCGGTGATTCATTGAGAGTTTCACCGTCACTAAAAAATATAGTAACAAGTCCACGTCATACTAAGAAACTAAAACGAGGAATCGAAAGCACGGATGATGACAATTGCTGTGACTTCTGTAATTGTTCTGAAGAAG
>JBOEHC010000015.1:0-15183 GCA_050633765.1 Gammaproteobacteria bacterium | reverse complement strand
TAGAGTATTAGGAATAGTAGCGGCGGTAGTGATTGCAGCAGTAATAGCCTTTGCAACTGAGCGCGGCAGAACACTAGCAAGCTTTATGCAAGATGCGCGTACCGAAGTACGCAAGATGGTTTGGCCAACAAGAGGAGAAACAATACAGACTACACTTGTCGTATTTGTAGTAGTTATACTTTTGTCGTTATTTTTATGGATCGTTGATCGCATATTAACGGCCTTAATACAGTACGTAATCTGATTAGAGTTAATTGATGTCTATGCAATGGTATGTAGTTCATGCGTATTCTGGTTTTGAAAATCAGGTGCAGCGTTCATTGGGAGAAAGAATCGAACGCTATGGTATGCAAGAAAAATTTGGCGAAATTATGGTGCCAGTTGAAGAAGTAGTAGAAATGCGCGAAGGACAGAAACGGCGTAGTGAACGAAAGTTTTTCCCTGGGTATGTTTTGGTAAAAATGGAAATGGATGATGATAGTTGGCACTTAGTTAAAGATTGTCCAAAAGTGCTTGGTTTTATTGGTGGTTCATCTGACAAGCCTGCACCGATTAGCGAGCAAGAAGCACAGAATATTTTACAACGTATGCAAGAAGGTGTGGATGCGCCGAAGCCGAAAGTATTGTTTGAGCCAGGTGAAGTGGTGCGTGTAACCGATGGGCCATTCAACGACTTTAATGGTGTAGTGGAAGAAGTGAATTATGAAAAAAGTCGCATGCTTGTAGCAGTGCAGATTTTTGGTCGTTCAACTCCAGTGGAGCTTGAATTTGGTCAGGTTGAAAAAGGCTAAAAATAAGTTAGCGGGAAAGTTTAAAGAAATTTATTGAGTGAAATATAAAGACAATGGCTAAGAAAGTAGACGCATACATAAAACTGCAAGTTCCTGCGAACGAAGCAAATCCAAGTCCACCTGTAGGTCCAGCATTGGGTCAGCATGGTGTGAACATAATGGAATTTTGTAAAGCGTTCAATGCACAAACACAAAGCTTAGAAAAAGGCATGCCAGTCCCTGTCGTTATTACCGTTTATAACGACAAGAGTTTTACATTCATTACTAAAACTCCTCCGGCAGCAATTCTGCTTAAGAAAGCTGCAGGCTTGGCAAAAGGTAGTGGTCGGCCTAATACTGAAAAAGTTGGCAAAGTTAATCGCGCTCAACTCGAGGAAATTGCAAAAACAAAAATGCCTGACATTACTGCAGCGGATATGGATGCGGCCGTTCGCACCATTGCAGGCAGTGCTCGAAGCATGGGCTTAGAAGTAGAGGGGGTATCGTAATGGCAAAAGAAGGAAAAAATTTACGTGCTGCGCGCGAGAAAGTTGAATTGGAAAAGTCTTACGTACCAGTAGAAGGTATTAACTTAGTTAAAAGCTGTGCAACTGCAAAATTTAATGAGTCTGTAGATGTCAGTATAAATCTTGGTGTTGACCCTAGAAAATCTGACCAAAATGTTAGAGGTTCAACAGTATTACCAAATGGCACAGGTAAAACCGTACGTGTTGCAGTATTTGCAGATGGCGCTCAAGCCGATGCCGCTAAAGCAGCGGGTGCAGATTTAGTCGGTTTAGAAGATCTAGCCGAACAAGTTAAAAAAGGTGAAATGGATTTTGATGTTGCCATTGCTGCTCCTGATGCAATGCGTGTAGTGGGCCAGCTTGGACAAATTCTTGGTCCGCGTGGACTTATGCCTAACCCTAAGGTTGGCACTGTGTCTGCTGATGTAGCTACCGCAGTTAAGAATGCTAAAGCAGGTCAAGTGCAGTTTAAAACAGAGAAAGGCGGAATTGTTCATTGCTCTATAGGTAGTGTGCAATTTGAGGCAGAAAAACTTGAAGAAAATTTGAAAGCTTTAGTTGCTGATCTGGTGAAAGCTAAGCCAGCTTCTGCTAAAGGTGTATATATTAAGAAAGTGGTTGTTTCATCTACCATGGGTGTAGGTGTTACGTTAGATCAAACAGCTTTGGCATAAATCTAACTAAAGCTTTTTAAGAATTGAGCATAAAGGAAAAAATATTATCTTTATGTAAATGATTGGGTGTTGTTTTTTAAAATTATTGATATTAGAAAACAACCGTCCAAGACCGTAGGCGCAACATCATTAAGATGTTGCTTAATGAGAAATCTCAGCCTACGTAGACTGTGTACCCCAAACCAGCTATGAAATTATGCAACATAATTTTGCTACATAATTTTTTCTGGGTTGGTTGCACTGTGAGGGGAATGCATTTCGATCTTTTTAGATTTAAGTGTGTTCATGTTTTTATAAACACCTTGTGTGTATTGTTAACTCAGAGGACCCCATTGTGGCCTTACAACTTGAACAAAAGCAGGCGATCGTATCCGAAGTCTCGCAAGTTGCAGCTGATGCGCATTCTGCTATTGCAGCAGAATACCGTGGACTAACTGTTAGTGAATTAACCGAAATGCGTGCCAAAGCACGTGAAACTGGCGTTTACTTAAAAGTCGTAAAAAATACTCTAGCCAAACGTGCCTTAGAAGGTACGCCGTATGAGTGTATGCGCGATGGTTTGGTTGGACCATTAATGTTGGCGTTTTCGCAAGAAGACCCAGGTTCAGCAGCAAGACTTGTTAAAGATTTTGCGAAACAAAATGAATTGCTTGCGGTAAAAATGATCTCCATCGGTGGAGAGCTATTGGACGCTTCAGAATTAACGAAGCTATCTAGTTTACCAACTAAAGATCAGGCAATTAGTTTACTTATGGCTGTTATGAAGGCGCCGGTTGAGAAGTTTGTGCGTACTTTAAACGAGCCACATGGAAAGCTGGTTCGCACTATTGCTGCAGTAAGAGATCAAAAACAAGCTGCGGGTTAGTGGTTTTTAAGTTTAAGTAGTTAAGAGTTATTAATTTCGGGTAATTATTTTTTAATTTAGGAGTAAAAAATGGCTGTTTCAAAAGAAGACATCCTTGATACGATTTCAGAAATGAGCGTTATGGACGTAGTAGACCTAATTTCTGCTATGGAAGAAAAATTTGGTGTTTCTGCAGCGGCAGCTGTAGCGGCAGCACCAGCTGGTGGTGGTGATGCTGGCGGTGATGCAGCAGCAGAGAAGACTGAATTTGATGTTGTGATGAGTAGTTTTGGTGGCAATAAAGTTGCTGTTATTAAAGTTGTTCGTGCAGTTACCGGCCTTGGCTTAAAAGAAGCGAAGGAAATGGTAGAGGGGGCGCCTTCTACAGTTAAGGAAGCAGCAGCGAAAGACGAAGCTGAAGATATCAAAAAGCAATTGGAAGAAGCTGGCGCAGCAGTAGAGCTCAAGTAATTGTTGCAAGCGTTAGTGTTTAATTTTTTACCAAACAGCGCATTACTGCGTTGCTTGGTTGCTGTTGTATCTGCATTTTGACCGCGGGGTAATTTCATGGCGTATAGCTATACCGAGAAGAAAAGAATTCGCAAAGATTTTGGTAAACGACCAGAAATCTTAGCTGTGCCTTATATGTTGCAAATTCAATTGGCGTCCTATCGTCGTTTTTTGCAAGAAGATGCTACGAAAGAAGATCGTCAGACGTCTGGACTACATGGTGCATTTAATTCCATTTTTCCTATTATAAGTTACTCCGGCAATGTTGAATTGCAGTATGTGAGTTATCGTTTAGAGCAGCCGCCATTTGAAGTAAAAGAATGTCAGCTGCGTGGATTGACTTATCACGCGCCTTTGAAGGTGTTATTGCGTCTGGTCATTTATGACAAAGATGCACCTGCTAGCGCAAAGAAAGTTAAAGATGTAAAAGAGCAAGAAGTATATATGGGCGAATTGCCGCTCATGACTGACACAGGTGCGTTTGTTATTAATGGCACCGAGCGAGTTATCGTATCTCAGTTGCATCGATCACCAGGTGTGTTTTTTGATCATGACAAAGGTAAAACGCACTCTTCAGGAAAACTTTTATATTCTGCTAGAGTGATTCCTTACCGTGGCTCATGGTTGGATTTTGAGTTTGATCATAAAGATTGTTTATTTGTACGTATCGATAGACGTCGAAAACTGCCTGCATCCATCTTGTTGCGTGCGATTGGTTACAGTAGTGAAGAAATTCTATCGATGTTCTTTGATACCAATACTGTCAAGATTACCGATAAAGGATTCATACTTGATTTAATCCCAGAGCGTCTGCGTGGTGAAATTGCGCCGCTTGATATTAAAGCCGGCGGCAAAGTAATTGTTGAAGCGGGCCGTCGCATTACTGTGCGGCACGTGCGTCAGATTGAAAAAGCAAATATCAAAACATTAGAAGTACCTATTGAGTATTTGTTAAATAAATTTTTAGCGAAAGACCTTATTGATACCGATACAGGCGAGTTAGTTTGTAAAGCCAATGATGAATTAACTGAAGAAAATATTGAAAAAATTCTAGAGTCATCTGTTGAAGTGTTGGAGTTGTTGTACACCAATGACATTGATAGAGGACCATATATCTCATCAACTTTGGGAATTGATCCTTCAAGTAATGAATTAGAAGCGATGGTGGAAATCTATCGCATGATGCGTCCTGGTGAGCCGCCGACTAAAGAAGCTGCACAAAACTTATTTCAGAATTTATTCTTTGCGCCAGAACGTTATGATTTATCACCTGTCGGTAGAATGAAGTTCAATCGTCGAGTGGGGCGTGAAGAACAAACCGGTTCAGGTATTTTAAGTAATGACGACATCTTAGATGTCATGAAAGTGCTTATTGATATCCGCAATGGTAATGGCATTGTTGATGATATTGATCACCTTGGTAACCGACGTGTACGTTGCGTAGGTGAGATGGCAGAAAATGCTTTCCGTGTTGGTCTAGTGCGTGTTGAACGTGCCGTTAAAGAACGTTTAACGTTGGCCGAGTCTGAGGGTTTAATGCCTCAAGAGATGATCAATGCGAAGCCAGTTGCCGCAGCTATTAAAGAGTTCTTTGGTTCTAGTCAGTTGTCGCAATTTATGGATCAAAACAATCCATTGTCTGAAATTACCCACAAGCGTCGTATCTCTGCATTAGGTCCAGGTGGTTTAACGCGTGAGCGAGCAGGTTTTGAAGTGCGAGACGTACACCCTACTCATTATGGTCGTGTATGTCCGATTGAAACGCCGGAAGGTCCGAATATTGGGCTAATTAATTCTTTGGCTATCTTTGCGCGTACCAATGATTATGGTTTCTTAGAAACGCCTTATCGTAAAGTGGTTAATGGCAAGGTGACAGATCAAATTGAATACTTGTCTGCTATTGAAGAAAGCCAATTTACTATTGCACAAGCCAATGCGCCGCTAGATGAAAATGGCAAGTTTGTTAATGAGCTGGCTTCGGTAAGACATTTAAATGAATTTTCATTAGCGACTACTGAAAAAGTGGAATACATGGATGTGTCACCAAAACAGATTGTTTCGGTAGCAGCAGCACTGATTCCATTCTTAGAGCACGATGATGCGAATCGTGCATTGATGGGTTCAAACATGCAACGCCAAGCAGTGCCTACTTTGCGCGCAGAAAAACCTCTAGTAGGAACCGGAATCGAGCGTGCAGTTGCGATCGATTCGGGTGCAGCTTTATCTTCACGCCGTGGTGGTGTGGTAGATACGGTAGATGCTGGTCGTGTTGTGGTTCGCGTCAATGATAAAGAAACCGAAGCTGGTGAGCCTGGTGTAGATATTTATAATCTCACTAAATACATTCGTTCAAATCAAAATACATGTATTAATCAAAAACCATTGGTGCGTCCAGGTGATGTGATTGCACGTGGTGATGTTTTAGCAGATGGGCCATCAACAGATTTAGGTGAGTTGGCCTTAGGTCAAAATGCATTGGTGGCGTTCATGCCATGGAATGGATACAACTTTGAAGATTCGATTCTAATTTCAGAGCGTGTGGTTGAAGAAGATCGCTTCACGACAATTCATATTGAAGAGCTAACTTGTGTAGCGCGTGATACCAAGCTTGGTTCAGAAGAAGTGACTGCAGATATTCCTAATGTGAGCGAGAACTTGCTAGCCAAGTTAGATGATTCTGGAATTGTTTATGTAGGTGCTGAAGTAAAACCAAGTGATATTTTGGTGGGCAAGGTAACGCCGAAAGGCGAGACACAACTTACACCAGAGGAAAAGCTTTTAAGGGCAATCTTTGGTGAGAAAGCTTCGGATGTGAAAGATACTTCCTTGCGAGTGAAGTCTGGAATGGAAGGTACAGTTATCGATGTTCGTGTATTCACGCGAGACGGTGTTGAAAAAGATAAGCGTGCATTGCAAATTGAAGAGGCGGAAGTTGAGCAAGTACGTAAAGATCTAAATGATCAGTTGCGTATTTACGAAGCGGATATCTATGCGCGTATTGAACGCTTAATTACTAATAAAGTTACTGACGGTGGTCCGGATGGGCTGTCTGCAGGTTCTAAGGTAACCAAGGCATATTTAGATGGTCTTGAGCGTGAGCGCTGGTTTGAAATTCGCATGCAAAACGAAGATGTGAATTCACAATTAGAAAAACTTTCTGCACAGTTAAAAGAACAGCGTGATTCATTTGATCAACGCTTGTTAGAGCAGAAAGAAAAAATCACTGCCGGCGATGATTTAGCTCCAGGTGTATTAAAGATGGTTAAGGTCTACCTTGCGGTTAAACGTCGTATGCAACCGGGTGACAAAATGGCAGGTCGCCATGGAAACAAAGGTGTTGTGTCCATGATTGTGCCGGTTGAAGACATGCCGCATACCGAAGATGGTACGCCAGTAGATATCGTATTGAATCCATTGGGTGTTCCCTCTCGAATGAATGTCGGCCAGGTGCTAGAAATACATTTAGGTTGGGCTGCTAAAGGCTTGGGCTTAAAGATTGATGGCATGCTGAAAAAGAATGGAGACGTGCAGCAACTGCGCTCCTTCCTAGATGAAATTTATAATAAAGATGAAGGTATATCCGTCAATCTTGATGAATTCAATGATGATGAAATCATGAATATGTCGAATAACTTGCGTACCGGTGTGCCAATGGCTACCCCAGTGTTTGATGGCGCACAAGAACCAGAAATTAAACGCATGTTGAAGCTTGCAGATCTGCCTGAAGATGGTCAAACCTATTTATGGGATGGGCGCACAGGTGAGTCGTTTGAGCGAAAAGTTACAGTCGGTTATATGCATATGTTGAAACTTAACCACCTTGTAGATGACAAGATGCACGCGCGTTCAACCGGTCCTTATAGTCTGGTTACTCAGCAACCTCTTGGTGGTAAAGCGCAATTTGGTGGTCAGCGNNATGGAAGTCTGGGCGCTGGAAGCTTATGGCGCATCATATACCTTGCAAGAAATGCTTACGGTGAAATCGGATGACGTAACCGGGCGAAACAAGATGTATAAGAACATTGTTGATGGAAATCATTCAATGGATGCAGGTATGCCTGAATCATTCAATGTATTGATGAAAGAAATTCGTTCTCTTGGCTTGAATATTGATTTTGAGCAAGAAACGTAATTAAAACTGTATATAGTTTTTAATTAACAAGTTTTAGAAATTTTTAATTTCAGTTGCAACTAAAATTGCATAGCAGATGTAGTTACTGGAGACGTAATGAAAGATTTACTTAGTTTATTAAAGAATCAAGGACAAGTAGAAGACTTTGATTCGATACGTATTGGTTTAGCATCCCCGGACATGATTCGTTCATGGTCGTATGGCGAAGTTAAAAAACCAGAAACGATAAACTATCGAACTTTCAAGCCTGAACGCGATGGTTTGTTCTGCGCAAAAATATTTGGTCCTAATAAGGATTATGAATGTTTATGTGGAAAATATAAGCGTCTAAAACACCGTGGTGTAGTATGCGAAAAATGTGGTGTTGAAGTAACACTCACTAAAGTGCGCCGTGAGCGAATGGGCCACATTGAATTAGCGAGTCCCGTTGCACACATTTGGTTCTTGAAGTCATTGCCTTCTCGTATTGGTCTTCTGTTAGATATGACCTTGCGCGATGTTGAACGTATTCTTTATTTTGAGGCGTTTGTGGTAGTGGATCCCGGTATGACAGGGCTTGAACACAAGCAACTTCTTTCTGACGACACCTTTCTTGAAGCCATAGAAGAATATGGTGATGAGTTTGACGCGCGTATGGGTGCAGAAGCCATTCTTTCTATGCTTAAGCAAGTTAATTTGGAAGAGCAAGCGGTTGAACTTCGTGATGAAATAAAAGAAACACGTTCTGAAGCAAAGCTTAAGCGCTTATCTAAGCGAATTAAGTTAGTTGAATCATTAATCGAATCCGGCAACAAGCCAGAGTGGATGGTTTTAACTGTATTGCCTGTACTGCCACCTGATCTACGTCCACTCGTACCATTAGATGGTGGACGATTTGCAACTTCAGATTTGAATGATTTGTATCGTCGCGCTATTAATCGCAACAATCGCTTAAAAAGATTATTAGAACTAAATGCTCCTGACATTATTGTACGTAATGAAAAACGTATGTTGCAGGAAGCGGTTGATGCGCTGTTAGATAACGGGCGTCGTGGTCGTGCCATTACCGGCACCAATAAGCGTGCACTGAAATCTCTTGCCGATATGATTAAAGGTAAGCAAGGTCGCTTCCGCCAAAACTTATTAGGTAAGCGTGTCGACTATTCTGGTCGTTCAGTAATTGTGGTAGGGCCAACATTAAGACTACAACAATGTGGTTTGCCTAAGAAAATGGCATTGGAATTGTTTAAGCCATTTATCTTTAGCAAGTTACACATGCGCGGTATCGCGCCAACTATTAAGGCATGTAAGAAAGTTGTCGAAAAAGAAGGTCCTGAAGTTTGGGATATTCTTGAAGAAGTTATTCGCGAACATCCAGTTATGCTTAACCGTGCGCCTACGTTGCACCGTTTAGGTATCCAAGCGTTTGAGCCAACCCTGATTGAAGGTAAAGCGATTCAATTACATCCATTAGTATGTGCGGCATTTAATGCGGACTTTGATGGCGATCAAATGGCTGTACACGTGCCACTCTCTATTGAAGCACAGCTTGAAGCGCGTGCATTGATGATGTCGACCAACAATATTCTTTCTCCTGCAAACGGCGAACCAATTATCGTTCCATCTCAAGACATTGTTCTAGGTCTTTACTACTTAACACGTGAAAAAGTAAATGTTCCTGGTGAAGGCATGACGTTTGCTGACATTGAAGAAGCGGAGCGAGCTTATGAAAATCGTAAAGTCCATTTGCATGCAAAAGTAAAAATACGTGTTGATGATTACGATATTAGTGATGAAGGTGAGAGCACGCCTATACGCAGAATTGTTGAAACCACTGTTGGGCGTGGAATTTTGTCGCAAGTGTTACCAAAAGGTTTGGAGTACGCATTAGTTAATCGCGACATGAATAAGCGTGCAATTTCAAGTTTATTAAATGCTTGTTATCGACGTGTGGGCTTGAAAGACACTGTAATATTTGCCGATAAACTCATGTATACCGGGTTTAAATTTGCTACGCGCTCAGGCGTATCGTTCTGTGCGGATGACATGGTAATACCAGAGTCTAAGCAAGCGATTTTGGCTGAAGCAGAAAGTGAAGTGAAAGAAATTGCTTCTCAATATGCATCGGGATTAGTGACGAAGGGTGAGCGTTATAACAAAGTAATTGATATTTGGTCGCGAACCAATGACCAAGTTGCAAAAGCGATGATGGATAGTTTAGGTCATGAAGAAGTTAAAGATGCGGACGGTAATACCGTCAAACAAGATTCATTCAACTCGATTTTCATGATGGCAGATTCAGGTGCGCGGGGTTCTGCAGCGCAGATTCGTCAGCTTGCAGGTATGCGTGGTTTGATGGCTAAACCAGATGGTTCAATTATTGAAACTCCGATTACAGCAAACTTCCGTGAAGGTTTGAATGTATTGCAGTACTTCATCTCAACACACGGCGCACGTAAAGGCTTGGCTGATACGGCACTTAAAACTGCAAACTCTGGTTACCTAACACGTAGATTAGTGGATGTTTCTCAAGATTTAGTCGTTACAGAAGAAGATTGTGGCACCACCAATGGTTTGTTACTCACCCCTATTATCGAAGGTGGTGATGTGGTGCAAACCTTGCCTAGTCGAGTGCTTGGACGGGTGACGGCTGAAGACGTGATGGACGTTAAAGGCAAAATTGCAGTACCAGCTGGAACATTTTTAGATGAAGCTTGGGTGGATAAGTTTGAAGATATTGGTATTGATGAAGTTAAGGTGCGTACTCCTATAACTTGTGAAACACGTTATGGTGTTTGTGCAAATTGTTATGGACGAGATTTAGCGCGCGGTCACCTTATCAACATGGGTGAGTCAGTAGGTGTAATTGCAGCGCAGTCGATTGGTGAGCCTGGTACGCAGTTAACTATGCGTACTTTCCACATCGGCGGAGCGGCAAGTCGAGCGGCTTCTGCGAGTGATATCACGATTAAATCAAACGGTACTATTCGTATGCACAACATTAAGCTTGTGCAACATAAGAATGGACATAATGTTGCCGTATCACGTTCAGGTGAAATTGGTATTATCGATGACCAGGGGCGGGAAAGAGAACGTTATAAAATCTCTTATGGCGCAACCATCTCGGTAAATGATGGAGATAATGTAACTTCAGGACAAGTCGTTGCAACGTGGGATCCACATACGCATCCAATTATTACTGAGGTTGCTGGTCAGGTACATTTAACTGACTTTGCTGAAGGGGTAACAGTTGAATCATTTACTGACGAAGTAACCGGCTTAAGTTCAACGGTAATTTCAGATCCAAAGAGTCGTCCTGCTGCTGGCAAGGACTTGAGGCCTTCGCTTAACTTGTTGGATAAGAATGGTGAACCTCTAACCTTCACGGGTACTGAGATTCCAGCACAATATATTTTACCGCCAGGTGCATTGGTTAATTTGCAAGATGGTAATTCAGTGGATGTGGGCGACGTAGTAGCTCGAATTCCACAAGAGTCCTCTAAGACTCGTGATATTACCGGTGGTTTGCCACGCGTTGCGGATTTGTTTGAAGCACGCAAACCTAAAGAACCAGCCGTGTTGGCGGAGCAAACTGGAACCGTAAGTTTTGGTAAAGACACGAAAGGTAAAGAACGTTTAGTCATCACGGATGAAGACGGAGAATCAACGGAAGTATTAATTCCTAAATGGCGACAAATCAATGTGTTCGAAGGTGAGCATGTAGAGAAAGGTGAAGTCGTAGTTGATGGCGAGCTTAACCCGCATGATATTTTGCGTTTATTGGGTGTAACTACGCTTGCTGAATATTTGGTAAAAGAAATTCAAGATGTCTACCGACTTCAAGGTGTGGGTATAAATGACAAACACATCGAAGTAATTTCTAGGCAAATGTTGCGCAAAGCTGAAATTGTTGATCCGGGTGACACCAATTACTTGCGTAATGAGCAAGTTGAAAAGTCACGTTTATTGGATATCAATGAACAATTAGAAGCAGATGGTAAGCAGCCGGCAACATACAATCCAGTTCTGCTCGGTATTACTAAGGCATCATTGGTTACTGAATCCTTTATATCTGCAGCTTCGTTCCAAGAAACCACTCGTGTACTAACCGAAGCATCCGTTAGGGGCTCGAGAGATATGTTGCGCGGCTTAAAAGAGAACGTAATTGTTGGTCGATTAATTCCATCAGGTACCGGATTGGCTTATCACGAAAAGCGTCGTTTAGATTCTTTGGCGAATGCGTCAGTAATAGAGGAAAATCAAGAAAAAGAAGCCATGCCAGCTGAAGCGATGATGGAAGAGGCGTTGGCAGAGGAACTATCAAATGCTGAGGCCAGTGCCGAAGCAAGTAGTGCAGGAGAAGAAAGCCCTTCGGCTGAAAGCTAAATAAGTATTAGCTGATATGCAGAAGGTTTCGAAAGCATGTCCTTTTATGGGTATAAACCTATACGAGACAGCGTATTTCAATAATTAAAGCAAGGGTTTGCTTGACAGTGTAGCTACGGATTTCTACAATTCCGCGGCTTACACAGGCCGATGTTTCATCGGCCTTTTGTTTATTTTGCCCCATGCTAATTTAAAGTAGAAAAATTTATGGCAACAACGAATCAATTAGTACGTAAACCACGCAAGCGTAAAGAGGAAAAGAGTAATGTTCCTGCTTTAGCGAGCTGCCCACAAAAACGAGGGGTATGTACGCGTGTTTACACCACTACACCTAAAAAGCCAAACTCGGCATTACGTAAAGTTGCACGTGTGCGTTTAACCAATGGCTTTGAAGTGACTAGCTATATCGGTGGCGAAGGCCATAACTTGCAAGAACACTCCGTAGTATTAATTCGTGGTGGCCGCGTAAAAGATTTACCAGGTGTTCGTTATCACACTGTTCGCGGAAGTTTGGATACACAAGGTGTGCAAGATCGTATGCAAGGTCGCTCTAAGTACGGTACTAAGAAACCTAAGTCGTAGAGCTGAAAAACACGTTCAAGAGAATCATATAAATTTAATATAAGTTCACAGTACATTATCAGAGCAAATTAATTATGCCACGTAGAAGAGAAGTCCCGAAAAGAGAAATATTACCTGATCCAAAATTTGGTGATTTATTGGTTGCAAAGTTTGTAAACATGTTGATGAAACATGGTAAAAAATCTACTGCTGAAAAGATTCTTTATCTGGCATTTGACAGTGTAAACAATAAGAGTGGGCAAGATGGTTTAGAAGTTTTCAAAAAAGCTCTAGAAAATGTACGTCCATTTGTAGAGGTTAAATCACGTCGTGTGGGTGGAGCAACCTATCAAGTGCCTGTTGAAGTGCGTCCTGTTCGACAAACTACCTTGGCAATGCGTTGGATTATTGATGCTGCGAAGAAACGCGGCGAAAAATCTATGATTAATAAATTGGCTGGCGAACTAGCTGATGCAGCTGAGCAAAAAGGCTCGGCAATGAAAAAGCGTGAAGAAACCTTACGTATGGCAGAAGCTAACAAAGCCTTTTCGCATTATCGTTGGTAGCGTGAATAGAATTTTCTCATGGCGCGTAAGACCCCAATCTCGCGATATCGTAATATTGGTATCGTAGCGCACATTGACGCAGGTAAAACTACAGTAAGCGAACGCGTTCTTTTTTATACAGGAATATCTCATAAGATTGGTGAAGTGCATGACGGTGCTGCGGTCATGGATTGGATGGAGCAAGAGCAAGAGCGCGGGATTACTATTACTTCAGCAGCAACCACTTGTTTTTGGAGTGGTATGGCGGGTCAGTTCGACCAGCATCGTATAAATATCATTGATACCCCAGGACACGTTGATTTTACAATTGAGGTAGAACGTTCGTTGCGTGTGCTAGATGGAGCGTGTGCCATATTTTCAGCCGTGGATGGTGTGGAGCCTCAGTCTGAAACGGTCTGGCGACAAGCAAATAAATATCATGTGCCACGCATGGCGTTTGTGAACAAGATGGATCGTGCGGGAGCTGATTTTTTAAATGTTGTAGAGCAAATCAAACAGCGATTAGGTTCCCATGCTGTACCGATTCAATTAGCCATTGGAGCGGAAGAAAACTTCAAGGGCGTGGTTGATTTAGTAAAGATGAAAGCGGTGTACTGGAATGAAACTGATTTAGGTACCACGTTTGAAGAGCGCGAAATTCCTGAAGACATGCAGGCGGAGTGCGAATTGTGGCGAGAAACAATGATAGAGGCTGCTGCTGAATCATCTGATGAGATTATGGAGAAGTACCTAGAAGAAGGAACGCTGTCAGAGGAAGACATTCGCAAAGGATTGCGTCACCGAACATTAGCGAACGAAATAGTACCTGCACTTTGCGGTTCTGCATTTAAAAACAAAGGTGTGCAGGCTATGTTGGATGCAGTCATTGACTACATGCCATCACCAACAGATGTGCCTGCAATCCAAGGTATTTTAGATGATGGTAAAGAAACTGAGGCAGAAAGAATGTCATCTGATGAAGAGCCATTTGCTGCGCTAGCATTTAAAATAGCAACCGACTCATATGTAGGAACATTGACGTTTTTCAGGGTTTATTCGGGAGTGCTGAATTCTGGAGATGCAGTGTATAACTCGATTAAGGGTAAGAAAGAACGTGTCGGTCGAATATTGCAAATGCATTCGAATTCACGAGAAGAAATTAAAGAAGTGCGTGCCGGTGATATCGCTGCAGCTGTGGGCTTAAAAGATGTGACCACGGGTGAAACGCTTTGCGATGCAAAGCATATTATCAAGCTAGAACGAATGGAATTTCCGGAGCCGGTGATATCGGTTGCAGTAGAGCCTAAGACTAAGCCTGATCAAGAGAAGATGGGTGTAGCGCTACAAAAACTAGCGCAAGAAGATCCATCATTTCGTGTGAAAACAGACGAAGAATCGGGGCAAACAATAATTTCAGGAATGGGTGAACTGCATTTAGATATTATTATTGATCGCATGAGGCGTGAATTTAATGTCGAAGCGAATGTAGGAGCCCCTCAAGTCTCATATAGAGAGACGATCAAAAATAGTATTGATCATGAGAGTAAATTTGTGCGACAGTCCGGCGGCCGTGGTCAGTACGGTCATGTGTATTTGAAGATTGAACCGCAGCCACCAGGCGAGGGTTTTGAATTTGTAAATCAAATTGTTGGTGGTGTAGTGCCTCGTGAATATATACCTGCGGTTGAGAAGGGTGTAAAAGAGGCGATGGATAACGGGGTGATGGCCGGATATCCTGTGGTGGATGTCAAAGTGACATTATACGATGGGTCATACCATGATGTGGACTCTTCTGAAATGGCGTTTAAAATAGCCGGCTCAATGGGATTTCGCGACGGTATGAAATTAGCGGATCCAGTTTTGTTGGAACCCATCATGAAAGTTGAAGTGGTAACGCCCGAAGAATATATGGGTGATGTGGTAGGTGACTTGAATCGCCGCCGCGGCATGGTAGGCGGCATGGATGAGAGTCCTTCGGGCAAAGTAATACGTTCCGAGGTACCGTTGTCAGAGATGTTTGGTTATGCGACAGATTTGCGTTCCGCAACACAAGGTCGTGCAACCTACTCAATGGAATTCCATAAGTATAAAGAGGTTCCTAATAATCTCTCTGATAGTTTGATTAAAAAGAATGCTTAAAATGAGTGTTTCTAGAAAAGATTTTGATTGTAGGTTTATAAAAGTTTTAGTTGAAGTAAGTTATATAAATTGTTGATGTAGATATCTTTTGTGAGGTAAAAGAAAATGTCCAAAGA
>JBOEHC010000014.1:0-20735 GCA_050633765.1 Gammaproteobacteria bacterium | reverse complement strand
TTAAAAGATAAAAAGAAAAATACTCGAGTAATTTTCCTGATGAGATTGTCCACACTATTTTGGTAACAACCTTAGTTTTATAAAATTAAGGTGCTTCCCTCCCTCTGTATGATTCCTCTCAATCTGTTATGAGCTGCTGCATCCTTACAACAGTTCATACAGACCAAACACAACAACGTTGTATTTGTGCGACAGATTGCCTTTTGATGTGAAGTAAGTCAACTCTTTTGTGTTGTAATTTTGCAACAATAAGAGGTAAAAAATGACAGAAAATATAGACTTTTAGGCAGTTACTAGCAGATTGTTAGACATGGCAATGTACTCAGATTGCCCGCTAAATTGTTGCATAAAAGCAACAGTTATCCTAGAAATGAGCTAACACATTGAATCTATGAGGTTAATTTTTATGGATATCAAGTAATTTTGTGGTTTAGACACCGCTGCAGATTAAGTACACGAGCAGTATTGCCGCATTAGTATGTAGAAATTGCGTAATTAATATTCTGGTAGATTGCTAAATATTCTTTTGAGAAAGTGATCTTACTGATTATATTAAGTATTCATCGGTATTCTTTGTGAATTGATCAGCTGCTATCGGCATAGCCAATTTTACTCTTATATAGTTGAATTCGGGTAAACAACCAAATATGGACAATACGGATGTCTGTGAATTTACTAATCGCACTATTTATTCTCATTGCAGGTGCTGCAGTGCTGATCTGGAATTAGCCGCATATAAAGTCTTAGATAGATATTTCTGTAGAGCACAAATCCACTGGCGCTCTATTGCAAATCAATATTTTTCAGTTCAGTTCCGATTTGCCAATCTTATCTAAAGGGACAAAGCTTAGATTTTCTTCAGGCTGATATTCTCGGTCGAACACAAGTTCAATCGAAACCTCGCCATCTTTTTCTAACGCTTTAATTTGTTTTAAATCTGGTAACGCATGGGCAATGTATGCGCAACTTGCTGCGGCTATTGCTTCCTCATCAGTTAACACTGCAGAAATAAGATTTGCGGTAACAAACTCAATACGTTGTTCGAGACTAGGTTCATTAATCTGTAAACCATGAAGCTCTATTCCTTCAGCAAACTTTTTTTCCATCAATAGTAATGAATGTTGTTGGCCGCTGGTAAGTGATTTCTTTCGATCGTATTCGAGCATAGGCGAGCCATTTACTTGGACGACGAGAAGCATAGAAGGATTATTATCCATTTAATAATATATGCATTTAAGGTTGTTTGAGTTGTTAGTTTTGATAGGGGCGTAAATTACAAAACGTTATTCAATTCACGAATTTGCTCAATACGTTGTGTGATATGGGAATTATCTGGCTGAATGGCAAGTGCCTGACCATATAAAAACAAAGCAATATTATAGTTTTTACTTAATATCTGTTGCTCGGCCCAATCAGCATAATAATTTATTAACGATGACAATCCTTGTGTGGCTTGCGCGTTATTGGGCTCTAATCTCAAAATGGCTTGATATGTCGTTTGCGCCTCTTGGTATGCTTTGTAATTACGATTATTTGTGTTTATGTCGGTTTTTATTTGCTGCATTTTTTCATTTGCTGCAATTAGCAAAGGTTGTACTGAATCTGATTGTATTGAGTTTTCTGTAGTTAGTGTGTTAGAAATACTCTGTTCATGAGCCGCCTCTTGTCGGGCTATATTTTCTAAATATTTAACTGTCTCAGTATTAGTTGGATCAATGCTGAGTGCTTTATTATAAAAATATTTTGCGCGCTTGTTTTGGTTATTTTTATAATAGTAGTTTGCCCAGTTTATATACCTATCATGCACTTTATTGACACCACTAATAGCGGATTCATGGTTAGGAAATTGTGTCAGTATTTTTTGATAAGTTTCTAATGCGTTATCCCCTGGAGGCGTTGATAGATTTTTATTTTCAAGTTGAGACTCTGCTAGAACAAGCAAATCATCAATCTCTGCAGTAAGTGCAGTATTGTCTTTGGAATTTGTAGTTTCTTGCAGTGCTAAAGACGATTGTTGGTGTTCTGGGTAAAGTTCTTTACTAGAGGTATTGCTTGGAGGTTGATTTTGTTCTTGTTCTTGCGAACTTATTAGCAAAACGCTTTCCTTGTCTGTTTTGGTAATTGATGCGGAGTTATCAGTATTATTTGCAATGATTTCAGGGGCAGGAAGAGGCTCGGTAACTGCTGGTACATTCTGAATCTCTATTATTTTGTCGGCGTCGATCTCCCTGGAATTGCTTGCGTCATTTTCTAATTTATTTTCTATAATAGTTTCTTTTGGTTCATTCAAAACAATTTGTTGTTTGGTTGCTTCATCGATGCTTGGGTCTGAGCCTATTCGAAAAGCAATAAAGGTAATAAAACTTAATACTAGAACAGATAGTAGCCCCGCCAAAACGGAAAATGATTTTTTGCCGGTAGACTCTACTTTGGATGGGGCTGTCCATTGTGGCTGCATAATTTCATTTTCGATTTTCGGCAGTTTTCGTAGGCCGTCATTAACTAACTTCGGAACAGGACCATCATCTTCGATAGGGTCAATTTTTTTAGATGTAATGGCGGGAAATTTTGATTGTTGTACGTTTGGTTTGTTTCTGGATGGAGTAAAAGTTTTGCTTTTATTAACCTTATTGATTGATTTTTTATACACCTTGGAGGCGTTTGCGGAGTTCTCTGTTGCCTTAGTTGATTGAGCATCATTAATGTATTTGTAGACATTATGTGAAGGAGGGTATGAGTTTGATAAACGCAAACTTTTATCTCTTGAAAACTGCTGTGCAAAATTTATTGCCCGACTTACCGTATGCTCAGATATGTAGGTTAATTGATCTTTGTTTACTAAAGCAGCACACCATTCTAGGATAACATCTAGTATTTGCTGATCTGATTGAATAAAATCCGTAAGAGTACTCAAGGCTTTTGGTTTAAATTCAATTCGTTTTATATTTGAGGAAATCTTATAAGGCTTATTTTTTGCATAAACACGCAATTTTTCTTCATTAAGACTATCGATTGGGTAATGGCTTAGGTCATTTTCAGAAAGTTGCTCAATTTCTAAAAGTTGGTCTTTAAAATCTAATGGACCAGATAAGATGAGTTGCAAACGACTTTTATTATTTGTTGATTTTTTTGAACGCTCAACTAATGTGCTTAAAAAACTAATAGGTAAGCATTGAGCATCATCTAAAACTATAATTAATTCATCGCCAATATCTGTAGACTCTAAAATAAAGTCTTTAATATTATTAAGTTGGTTATCGTTTTGCTTATTATCGGATCCATGTAAAGAAGGTAAATCTTTGCCGGACAAAGTAATAATACGATGCTTGTCTGCAATGTTTTTGCAAAGGTTGTGAATAAGGACGGTTTTGCCTGCTTTAGCGGCACCCGTGATTAAGATGATTTTTTTATTATTCTTTAATGCGCCAAGCACAGAATCGTAAGTGCTTTTAAGTACTTTATTGTATGAAGAATCATTAGAAGAAGAGTCCTCTAAAATCGCAGCTTTATCTGAAATAACAGTACTCATGTGTCTATATGAGGATAACTTTATCGGTATAAATAATTACTGTTAATAATATAGTACTTGAATGGCTTACTAATCATTACATAGCTTAAAAATTGCAAAATATTGAGAAATATTGTGAGAATTTAATCAAAAGTAATAAGGGATAGTATGAAATTTGTCTAATTACCATATAATATTTACGGATATAATATAGAAGCATTATCTGAAAAATAGAGAAATAAGAAGACTATCAAAATATTATGTGCTCGGCCGTGATATACCTACATACATAATTATTTGAGTATTTTTTTGAAACTAATCAATAGTAGTAATTTCCAAATCAATAAACACAAGACATAATGCATATAGTGTTTCATTAATGAAGAGGAGCAATCGTGAGTAATAAACAAGAGCAAGGATTTTCAACCCGCGCCATCCATGCTGGTGCAGCCCCTGATCCGACTACCGGAGCACGAGGCACCCCTATTCATCAGTCAACTGCTTTTGTTTTTAAAGATGCAGATCATGCGGCAGCACTATTTGGTTTAGAGGAATTTGGATTTATATACTCGCGCCTAACCAATCCAACTACAAGTGTATTTCAAGATAGGATGGCAAGCCTTGAGGGTGGCGTAGCTGCCGTTTGTACGGCATCCGGACATTCTGCCCAACTGCTAGCATTATTTGCTTTAATGAATAGTGGTGATGAATTTGTTGCTTCGAATAAACTCTATGGTGGTTCAATTACACAATTTGGCCATAGTTTTAAAAAGTTTGGTTGGAAAGTTAATTTTGTTGATCCCACAGATCCTGAAAATTTCCGTAATGCGATTAACGAAAAAACCAAAGCTGTGTTCACTGAAAGTTTGGCTAACCCTGGTGGTGTGGTATGTGATATTGAGGCGATTGCAAATATTGCCCATGAGGCAGGTATACCTCTTATTGTTGATAATACATTACCTTCGCCTGCTTTATGCCGGCCGATTGAATATGGTGCTGATATTGTTGTGCATTCAACAACAAAGTTTATCTCTGGGCATGGCAATGCCATGGGCGGAGTTGTAGTGGATAGCGGTAATTTTGATTGGTCACAAAATGATAAATTCCCTGGCCTGGTAAAAAACTGTGAGGCGTATCAGGGATTAAATTTTCATGAAACCTTTGGCAACATGGCTTACGCCGTATTTTGTATCGCAGTAGGTTTGCGTGATCTAGGCCCAACGATGGCACCGATGAATGCGTACTTATCTATTACCGGTGCTGAAACGTTGCCATTGCGTATGCAAAAGCATGCAGATAATGCTCTTGAGGTGGCGAAGTGGCTACAAGGAAATTCACAAGTTACTTGGGTATCTTATGCAGGTTTGCCTGATAATGAATTTCATGCATTAGCAAATAAGTATTGCCCCGATGGTGCTGGCGCGGTTTTCACCTTTGGTGTTAAAGGTGGTTACGATATGGGCTCAGGCATTGTAAGTAACTGCAAATTACTTTCTCACCTAGCAAACATTGGCGATACACGCTCTTTGATTATTCATCCGGCTTCGACTACGCATCGCCAGCTTACGGAAGAACAACAAATTTCTGCTGGAGCAGGTCCTGACGTGGTGCGTTTATCAATAGGTTTAGAAGATGCTGCAGATATTATTGCTGATCTTGATCAGGCAATATCCGCAAGCAGCTAAGCGCGTATTAACTATTTCATAAGTATTCTACCTTTATTTGATTACCTATCAGCACAAGCATAATTTTGCTTGTGCTGATTTTGTTTGCTGATTATCTATCTCGTTCAGCAATATTGGTATTTCGTCGTATTGTCTTTTTTCTCGTACAAAGTGCATATTTTTCCGGATGAGTGGAGTCTCGTAAATTTTCACAGCTTGTATAGTTTCTCATCGTAATCAGAGGTTTTTGATTTTAATCACGAGACACTATAACCATACTGTTTAATCCGAAATTTAAACCCATTCAGTGCGTTACTGGGTTATTTATGTGTATGAATATCCAATAATTCATCCCAGGCATAGTATTTTGAGCAGTACAGCGCAAAGCTTTCGAAAATAATTTTGATGCAGATTAAACGAATAGAAAATAAATCGATCCAATAAGGATGATTTAATAATTAAATATAGAGGTATAAACATGAGCACACGTCTACATAATAAAGTTAGCTTGCTGGGCAAATTAATTTTAATAATATTTGTATTTCTACCCTTCAGTGTATCGGCAGCAATTTCTGTTGGTGACACGGTGCCTTCGTTTAAAGCTCGTTCAATTGATGGAAGTAATAATGTTTCCATGGATGAATATCGTGGCAAAGTTGTGTTAATCGATTTTTGGGCATCATGGTGTCCGCCATGCCTTAAGTCATTTCCTAAATATGATGATTTACGCAGAGAGATCGGCACTAGCGATTTCGAAATTGTAGCAATCAATGTTGATGAAAATACAGATGATGCTAAAAAGTTTTTGTCTAAACATCCGGTAAGTTTTCCAATCGTTAAAGATCCTAAAGGTGTTTTGCCTGGAGTATTTGGCGTAAAAGCAATGCCGACTTCGTATTTAATTGACAAAAATGGTGTGGTTAAATATGTGCATGCTGCATTCAAGGAAGGCGATATTGAAAAGCTTAGAGTTGAAATTGAAAAGCTAATTGCTAAATAAAGTTCAATTTAATTATTAAAGATACTAGACCATGAAACTATTACTGCGCATTTTCGTTTTAATCGTGTTTAGCATGTTTATAGTTTCATGTACTTCTGTTAGTCCTTGGGAGCGTGGCATTCTGGCAAAGCCTGAAATGGCATGGGAGCCGGATCCTTTGATGGGTCAATTACAAGAACATGTTTACTTTAGTAAAGAAGGGTCTTCAGGTGGATATGGGGCTGGCGGCGGAGGCTGCGGTTGTAACTGATTTAAGTTTCTTTAGAATCCAACTAAATAGATAAAAATAAATGAGTAAAAAACAAGGCGGACTCAGTCCTGCATTAGCAGCATTAACCACTGCTGCGATGGCGTTGCCTGGAATTAGCCCAACAGTAAAAGCGGCAGTTGCGGCCAATGAGCCTAAACTATCATTACAATATACCCGTTACGATGAAGACTCGATTCCGAGTGGTGATTCTGATCCAGGTGCCGGTGATCGAGACCGCTACGAAATAGATGTCTTACAAGTTCAGTTTCTTTACCCTCTGAATGATAAATGGCAAATTACCACAGGCTTTGTGTATGACGATATGAGTGGTTCTTCACCTTGGTTTGTTCGTCCAGACGCTAATGGTGATCCTTTAGTAGTCATGAGTGGCGCAACCATTGACGACACGCGCTATGACTATCGTGTTGGCGCGCAGTACTTTGGTGAAAAATTTACTATTTCTCCTAATATCGGATATTCAAAAGAAAAAGATTACACGGCAGTATTTGGCGGTGTCCAAATTGACTATGAATTCCCAAATAAAGCCACATCAATTAGTGGTGGTGTGTCGGTATCATTCGACGAGATCGACCCGACGCAAGAAGCAGGTGAGATTCGTGTTAATAATGAGGATAAAGAAAACTACTCAATATTTGGTACAATCAATCAAGTCATAAACAAACACACTATTGTTCAATCAACATTAGGCGTTTCGTATTTTGATGGTTTTTTGTCTGATCCTTATAAACAGGTTTATCTTCCAAGCGGTAATCTCCCAGACAGCCGACCTGATGATCGAACTCAATTTACCTGGTCAACACGGTTACGCAGGTATTCAGAATTATTTGCTGCAGCATTCCATGTAGACTATCGTTTCTACTATGATGATTGGAATGTTCGTTCACATACTTTAGATCTAGGTCTGAACAAAGAAACAGAGAGTGGTTGGGCGTTTGATTCATCGATTCGTTATTACACCCAAACGCAGGCCGATTTTTACGAGCCGTTCTATACTTCGACTAGAGCAGATGGCGAATATTCAAGTGACTATCGTTTGTCGCCTTATGGAGCAATATCATTTCGTTTAGGGTTATCGGAGACGATTGATGATTGGACAATCAAGCTTGCTGCTGAGCGCTATATCAGCGACAAGTCTTATTCTATTCAAAGCGTAGATGTGGAAAATCCAGCATTACTCGACTACACGCAATTTACTTTTGGTGTAGATTATAGTTTTTAACTATCCTTATTGAATTAAAAATTTAGTAAACTTAAGTATCTTTTGTTTCTGGAGTTTCCTGTTTGGAACTCTTTACCTACCCTTTCAAAGCAATGGGTTCGCCATGCGAACTTCGCCTCTATGCAGAGAATAAAAACTCTGCAGACCAAATTTCTGACGATACTATTGTAGAAATACATCGACTAGAACAAAAATACTCGCGTTATCGAGACGACAGTGTCACGACTAAAATCAATAACAGTGCCGGAGATAAATATGGTATCGAGGTAGATACTGAAACTGCACTACTGCTTAATTATGCACAAGTCGGCTATGAACAGAGTGAAGGGTTATTTGATATTAGTTCTGGAATTTTGCGTAAGGCCTGGGATTTCCGATCGAATAAAATTCCTGCTCAAAAAGAAATTGATGATTTATTACCTTTAATTGGCTGGAACAAATTAGTTTGGAGTTCCTCTTTGCTTTGCCTGCCTGAGCAAGGTATGGAAATAGATTTTGGTGGCTATGTAAAAGAATATGCTGCGGATGTTGCAGCTAATTATTGTCGTCAAGCAGGTGTAGTAGGAGGTCTGGTTAATCTGGGTGGTGATATTTGCGTAATTGGTCCACATCCTAACGGCACGCCATGGAAAGTAGGAGTGCGCCATCCACGCCACCCAAGCACACCAATGTCATTTGTAATGTTGTCGAAAGGTGGTCTAGCTAGCAGCGGGGACTACGAGCGCTTTATGATTGTTGATGGTATTCGTTATGCACATATCCTTAATCCTAAAACGGGTTGGCCGGTAAATAGTTTAGCAAGTACAAGTGTATATGCAGAACAATGTGTAGTAGCAGGAACTTCGTCAACCATCGCTATGTTAAAAGGCGAACAGTTTGGCGTTACTTGGTTAGAGGAACTTGGCTTACCTTATTTATGTATGAATCAGAATGAGGAAATTTTCGGTACCCTTAAGCGCGTAACGAGTCTAGATGGGTAATCAAGAAAAAGATGGATGGAGGCTGGGGCTGAAATAGAACACTATTAAGTGTGAAAGCCATCACAAATCTATGTAATCATCCTAAGAAAACAGAGTAATACGACCGTTTGTTCGTAGTTTACTACCACTAATCGGCAAAAAGAGTTACTATTTCATTGCCACATTGTTCCAACTCCAGTGGCAAACTTGAAAGCCTTGTGGATGGATCCATGGGGCTTTCTTATATCTAAAGTCCTAGCTTTAATATTATTGAGCTAAAAACTCTTCTATCTGCTCAGCATTTTTTTCGCCATCTTTTTCACCTAACTCAATCAATCGATTTAAATAATCGGGCTGAAACATTAATAAAGAAAGTGAGTCAGGACTTTTTGTGTCACGTGTGCCAAAGCCTCGGGTAAAATATCTAAATGGCTGAGGAAGTTTTATTTCATATTGACTGGCCAGTTTACCTAAATCTTCACTTGGACGAAGAATTAGCAGGTTCACCTTTTTTAATTCTTCTCGTGTTTGCTCATTTACTTCGTCGTATAGCATATTAATGCGGCTCATATTTGCTGCATCATAATCGAGTAAATCTAAAAATATAGAATCTAGTAAAATACCTATAATTTGTGCCACCGGTGCATATTCACCTATTACTGTTTCATCAGGTGTAATTTGTCCACCACGATATCGTGTCGATATGGCAAGGATTTTTTTCGCACCTAAATGCATAATTGGTGAGAGCGGAGCAATGGAGCGTATTCCTCCATCTCCATGCCAACCATCATCCAGCTTTACTGCTGGAAATACTAGCGGTAGTGCAGCCGATGCCATGATATGTTCAACGGTAATCTCGGCCGTTTCACTGTGTCTCCGTGGCCTTTGCCAATGTTCTTCTACTTTGCCTTGTACCCAAGTAATGGCTTTACCCGTCCCATAATTAGTACTTGAGATTCCTAAAACCTGCAAATGACCACGCTCAATATTTTCTTTAATGCCATGAATTCTTTCTGTAGCTTTTGAGGCAAGCTTCTTTTCTAAAAAATGTCGTAATGGATCGCTATCCAACAAGCTGCGTTTGCGTGGACCCATGCGACTACCACCAAGGATAAAGCTCAAGCCCCAACGAAAAAAGTTTGAAAAGAAAAAACCACTATCTGTACGAAAAACTTTGTCGGTAGATAGTTCTAGCCATAGTTCTGCAAGTTGGTCTACCGCTTCACAAAATGTGCCTTGATATGCAGCAAGATGTGCAGCGTTAACTGCACCCGCAGAAACTCCAGTGATAATTGGTGGTCGAAAACCACTGTGTTTTTGACAAATATAACGTAATACACCCACTTGATATGCCGCTCTTGCACCACCACCGGTCATCGCCAAGCCTAGATCTGAATTTATTGGATCTGACATATTTATTAAATTGTCGAAGGATGCTTATTGCGTTGCATAGAGTCTAGTAAAATGTAGTAGAGTATTCATGACGCATGCTATGTGAAAGGGTTTTAATGAAAATACTTTCAAAAAATATTTATCATGTCGGTATCTTATCGCCATGTAATGATATTGCCTAGTCATCATGCAAACCAACGTATCAAACTAATATACTAATGGCTGTATGAGAGACATAGATCCACAAGAAACGCGAGAATGGCTAGATGCAATGAACGCTATTCTGGAGCGCGATGGCGAGGAGCGTGCGCATTACATTATTGAACAGCTAATTCTTGATGCGCGTTTGGCTGGTGTCAATCTACCTTTCCGCAATACCACTGCTTACGTTAATACTATTCCAGTAGAAGATGAGGAGCGTTTACCTGGTGATCCAAAAATGGAGCATCGTGTGCGTTCTTTAGAGCGCTGGAATGCATTGGCGACAGTAGTGCGTGCCAATAAAAAATTTCCTGAATTGGGTGGGCATATTTCTACCTATGCCTCAGCGGCTACGCTCATGAGTATCGGCTTTAACCATTTCTTCCGGCCGGCAACAAAAAATTTTGTAGGTGATTGTATATATTTTCAGGGCCACTCTGCTCCTGGTGTATATGCGCGCGCATATTTAGAAGACCACATTAGTGAAGAACAGTTACAAAATTACCGCCGTGAAGTGGAAGGTAAAGGATTATCTTCTTATCCGCACCCATGGTTAATGCCAGAATTTTGGCAGTTTCCAACCGTTTCTATGGGTCTTGCTGGAATTATGGGGATCTACCAAGCTCGATTCATGGAGTATCTACATGATCGTGGCATCATTGATAAGAGCAATCGCAAGGTTTGGGTATTCACCGGTGATGGGGAAATGGATGAACCTGAATCGCTCGGCGCTATTTCATTGGCGGCACGTGAAGATTTAGATAATTTAATTTTTGTAGTTAACTGTAATTTACAACGCTTAGATGGCCCAGTGCGTGGCAACGGGAAAATTATTCAAGAGCTTGAAGGTGTATTCCGTGGTGCAGGTTGGAATGTAATCAAAGTGATTTGGGGTGAAAATTGGGATCCACTTTTAGCAAAAGACAAAGATGGTTTTTTACGCAAACGCATGGAAGAAGCGTTGGATGGTGACTTTCAAAATTATCGTGCTAAAGGCGGCGCTTATGTGCGCGAACATTTTTTTGGCAAATATCCAGAGCTTGAAAAAATAATTGAAAACATGACCGATGATGATATCTGGCGTTTAAATCGTGGCGGTCATGACCAGCAGAAAGTGTATGCCGCATATGCTGCAGCAATGAAACATACTGGTCAACCTACTGTAATTTTAGCCAAGACAGTTAAAGGTTATGGCTTAGGTAAAAGTGGTGAGAGTATGAATATTGCTCATCAGCTTAAGAAGCCCACTAAAGATTCATTGGAGGCATTTCGCGATCGGTATCGAATTCCAATAAGTGATGAAAAGTTAGAAGATGTGCCTTTTTATAAGCCTCCAGCCGACAGCCCGGAAATGGCATATTTGAAGCGACTGCGTGAAAATTTGCAAGGTCAAATTCCAAAACGTAATCAAACTAAGATTGATTTAAAAATCCCACCGATTGATGTTTTTAAAGATGTTATGGCCGGTAGTGATGGGCGAGAAAACTCTACAACTATGGCGTTTGTAAGAATTATACTTGCATTAACGCGTGATAAAGCAATTGCTAAATATGTTGTGCCTATCGTGCCGGATGAAGCACGAACCTTTGGTATGGAAGGTCTGTTCCGAAGTATGGGAATTTACGCGCATAAAGGTCAGTTGTATGACCCAGTAGATGCAGATCAGGTGATGTATTACCGCGAAGATCAAGCTGGACAAATCTTAGAAGAAGGTATCAACGAAGCAGGTGCAATGTCTTCTTGGATTGCAGCGGCCACGTCATATAGCAATCATGATGTGCCCATGATCCCTTTTTATATCTTTTATTCTATGTTTGGTTTTCAACGTATAGGCGATTTAGCTTGGGCTGCAGGAGACAGTCGAGCACGTGGTTTTTTAATTGGTGGTACAGCAGGACGCACAACATTAGCAGGTGAAGGATTGCAACATCAAGATGGACATAGCCATCTTTTAGCATCAACCATTCCAAACTGTCGTGCCTATGATCCAACATTCGCGTATGAGTTGGCAGTCATTATTCACCATGGCTTACAAACTATGTTTGTGCAAAAGCAAGATTACTATTACTACATTACAGTAATGAATGAAAATTATGCACAGCCAGAAATGCCTAATGGTTGTGAAGAGGGAATCATCAATGGAATGTATCGATTACATGGCCCGCAGATTGATAAGCAAGACAACCAAAAGCATATTCAATTATTAGGAAGTGGGGCAATTTTGCGTGAAGTGATTGCTGCTGCAGAATTGTTGCAACGAGATTATTCGATTACTTCTGAAATTTGGAGTGTAACCAGTTTCAATCGTCTGCGCCGTGATGGTATGGAAACCCAGCGTTGGAATATGCTGCATCCAGACGATACTTCGAGAGTATCTTATGTAGAAAAATGTCTGGATGACAAAAAAGGGCCAGTCATAGCGGCAACGGATTATATGAAAATTTATGCCGACCAAATTCGCCCTTATGTAAAAGCTAATTATACTGTGCTAGGTACAGATGGGTTTGGGCGGAGTGATACACGCAAACAATTACGCTACCATTTTGAAGTTAACGCACATTATATTGCCATTGCTGCAATTCATAGTTTAGTTGAACTGGGTAAGCTAGATCATTCAGTATTGAATGCCGCTATACAAAAGTATGGTATTGATCCGAATAAGCCTAATCCAGTAGTGTCCTAATTATTATTAGAGGCTGTTGTGGGTGATGTAAAAAACATATCGATAACAGATATAGCAGAATTTGATTCTGTAGAGCTTGTCGAAGTTTTAGTTAAATCTGGTGATGAGATAACAATTGATCAGCCATTGGTGACGGTGGAAAGCGAAAAAGCCATGATGGATTATCCTTCACCTCTTGCAGGAATTGTTGAAAAAGTACTTGTGCAAGCTGGCTGTATGGTTAAAGAAGGTGATGTGCTCATCACACTTAAACAAGTTGATGATTTGAGTACTGATGCACCAAATGATCCGCAAATTGAGCAGCAAGATGATACTATCGCGACTAAAAGAGAAGAGACAGCCGCCCGGTCTGTTAGCAAAGCTCCTTCAACAAATAAAAATAATTCACGAAGCTCAACTGTCTACACTAGTCCTAGTATGCACAAGTATGCACGTGAGCTAGGTGTGAATCTTGAAGAAGTCCATGGCACGGGTCGTAATCAAAGGATTGTCCAAGAGGATATCCAGAAACATGTCAGTGATCGTTTGAATAGTGGTCTAGCGAGGCAAAGCAAGGCCATGAAAGCATTAGATTTTTCAGCTTATGGGCAGTCAAGTAGCAAAGAGCTGACAAAGATTCAGAAATTAACTGCAGAAAACATGTCAAATGCTTGGCAAAGCATTCCACATGTTACGCATTTTGATCAAGCCGATGTTACCCAGCTAGAACAACATCGCAAGCAGCTATCAAGTGAGTTAAAAGTCAAACAGATAAAACTCACACCGCTTGTGTTTGTGGTTAAAGCATTAGTCACAACGTTAAAAAAGTTTCCTCAATTTAATTCTTCTCTAGATGTCATTTCCAATAAAATCATCTATAAAGAATTTTTTCATATAGGAATAGCAGTAGATACACCGCATGGATTATTTGTCCCCGTGATTCGTGATGTAGATAAAAAATCATTAGAACAAGTAGCCGTTGAGTTAGTCGAACTTAGTGAGTTGGCAAAACAAAGAAAATTATCGCCAAAACATATGGGTGGTGCAAGCATGACAATTTCCAGTCTAGGCATTTTAGGCGGACAAGCGTTTACGCCAATAGTCAATCCACCCGAAGTTGCTATTTTAGGTCTGACTAAGATTATCGAAATAGAGAAGATGAAAGATTTAAAGGTTGAGCAACAAAAACTATTACCATTGTCTTTATCTTATGATCACCGTGTAATTAATGGTGCGGATGCAGCAAGATTTTGCACTCACTTAAAATCAGTGCTGGAAGATATTTGGAAACTCATACTATAAGTACCGAGGTATAGTGTTATGAAAATAGGCGTTCCAAAAGAGGTCAAAGCGGATGAATTTCGAGTTGCATTACTCCCTGTGGCCGTGCAATTGCTCGTCGAAGATGGCCACGATGTACTTATAGAAAAACAAGCTGGGGTAGCTAGTGGCTATCATGATCAAGAATATTTATCGGCTGGTGCAAAATTAGTAGATTCTGCAGATAGCATATTTAGCGAAGCCGAAACAATTATAAAAGTTAAAGAACCACAAGCTGAAGAGCTTGAAAAATATTCTTCGCAACAAATAATTTTTGGGTACTTCCATTTTGCTGGTTCACAACAATTAACTGAAACGTGTCTGCAAAAGAACATTACTGCACTAGCATATGAAACATTAACTGATGAAAATAATCAGTTACCGCTATTGAAACCCATGAGTGAAGTTGCAGGGAAAATGTCTATCCAAGAAGGCGCTAAATGTCTTGAGAAACCAATGCTAGGGCGAGGAGTATTGTTAGGGGGAGTCGCAGGGGTAGCGCCAGCCAATGTTCTTATTCTTGGGGCAGGGGTTGTGGGCACTAATGCTGCTCGTGTAGCTGCGGGTTTAGGTGCCAATGTAATTATTATGGATATAGATATCGATAAGCTTCGACATATCGATGAGTATATGCCTGATAATGTAACAACCATCTATTCAGACCCTCACGCTATTGAGCAGTGCGCGTTGAATTCAGATTTAATTATTGGGGCAACACTTATCCCTGGAGCACGAGCAACAAACTTAATACATCGTGGTTTACTTAAAAAAATGAAACGTGGTGCAGTATTAGTTGATGTGGCAATTGATCAGGGAGGTTGCTTTGAAACTAGCAAACCAACAACACATCATGACCCTGTTTATGTAATAGATGATATTGTTCATTATTGTGTAGCCAATATTCCCGGTGCGGTAGCACGCACAAGTAGCCAAGCTTTATGTAATGCCACTTTCCCTTATATTCGAAAGCTGAGTAATTTGGGATTGCAAGCTTTTCTTAATGAAAGCAAAGGAATGCGCAATGCACTTAATATTCATGAAGGAATAATTAAACATTTAGCAGTTGCCAATGCGTTTCCTAATTTGCCTAATAGTTTTTAGCTAACGATATTCAATAAAATAAATAATTATCCCAAGACCTATAAGTGCTATCTCTATCAGGCTAATCCAAATTAACATATAGGTAATTCTTCTGGCAGACGGTTTCATTGGTAACCAAATATGTTTTTTATACAATCGCCAGGGTAAAAACCATGACCATCGTTGCCAAGTGGTTAGATAATTTTGAATTTCTTCCGCCCATTTATGCAAGCTCTTATCTACTTGAGTTAATAATTTCGAATTACTATTATCAAGTGGACGATAATGATCCGTAATAACTAATTTAGAACCTTCAGGTTGTGGTTGAGTGATGATAGTTGTGCTGGATTTAATGCCATTATTGTAGTCGAGCTGTACACCATTACTTACGTTAGTTACTTCTATATATGTTTGCAGCGAGAATTCTGATGCTTGACTGTGATTAGTGAGATCAACAGAGTATTTATCTTTTTCAATTACTTCCCACTTATTTACTTCAAGGTAAGGGTTGATTCTAAAAAGCTGTTCAACATCGCCACAAAATAATAATAGTGCTTCTTGACTAAGAGGTGTTTTAAATTCTGCCCACGCTTTGTCCATAGCTTTTGATAGCGCAAATTAATTATTAAGGTGTGGGTAGGGTACTTGAATATGTTTTGAAGTTAACTTGCTGGGAAAAGAGTTCATTATCATACGTGATCGTAAGCCAGGTACCCTTCTAGGTCGTGGCGAACCGGTAAATACCATATTAAAATCATCTTCTTCACTGGCTTGTAGCAAACATTTCTCCGGGTCACCAAAGACTAGTTTATATTTATAATTTGCATCCAAGTTTTCAATTGTTTTATGCACACGAGAAATGTTTTGCTCAGCTTCTTGTTGTAATTCAGATTCAAGATACTGGCCAAATTGTTCTTGGGTAATTTGGTTATTTAACCAATCATCCGCAAGCATATGTCTCCATAAATCAGGTACTACATATAAATGGGTAATACTTGTATTCGATGAACATAAATCAAAGACTGTTTGCTCTGCTGCACGTGCCCCGACTGTTCCATGGCTTGCAAGTAAAATGTTATTAACCTTATGCATTACTTCATCAATACATAAGATATACAAACAAAGCGATTAATAAGGCAGCAATCAATGCCATTAAATCTTCTCTTCGATCACTGCTAAAAATCGATAATATTGAGCCACGATCAAATTTTTGTTCTTGCATATAATTCTCCCACTATTCATTAAACTGTTTCTGAAATAAGTAATAAAACTACCACTAATGACAAACCAGCCTTGATAAAACCTACTATGCCACCAATAATCGCTGGCTGACCGCCAGCTTGCCGCATTGCAGATACGGTAATCTGCATACCTAATCCTACAAGGCCGAAGGCAAATAACCATGTAATCCAGTCCCTAAATGCTTTAATTTTTTTAGCAGTATGACGAACTGATTTATGCGCATTTTTTAGAATTTTATTTGCAGGTTTAGAAAGGACTTTAGCATTGACTAAGCCGCGCAACGCATCGTCATCTTCAATGCTCATCACTTTTCCATGTTGTATCAGCTGTTGAACTGCTGATATTCGATCTTGTCTTTGAATTTTTGTAATTTCTTTACTTAAAATATTCTTGCTTTCATTATTCAATATGTTCTCAGTTTTAAATCCATTTTTTTCTGTATTGCCAAAGTATTTGCCTTTGTAATGATTAGCCGGCGCGAATATACCTGTGGTAGAAAGAGCAAAGAGTAAAATAAAACCTAAAACAAATACTGGAAACTTTTCAAAAACTACTTTTGCTACATTTACTTGTTCAGTTTCGGCTTCCTCGCGTCGAACGTACCAAACAGATAACCACAATACGATTACTGGTAGTATTAGTACGCGTGTAATATTAAATATCTCAGCAACCTTTAAGGTTTCAATTCCATCTGGTTGATACGCTAAGGCAGCGCCTGCTACTTGTGCGGAATTTAAAATACCCGTGCCTGCCCACGCTCCAAACTGCACGTGAGATAAATTTAATAGGTGGCCGATTATGGGGAAAATAAACATACATAGCACGCCCCATAGTAAGATAGTGCCAATTGTGTAGGCTATTTCAACAGATTTAGCTTTTACTACTGGTGCTGCTGCAACCGTTGCAGATACACCGCACACTCCCATGCCTGCAGATAAAACTCCACCCATAGAGCTTGGAATATTTAATCGCGAGCCTAGCCATAGAACTAGGCCTACTGAACCTAGTACAAAGAAACCAATCATAATTATGGATAAGCCGCCAAGATTTTTTAGTTCGGCAGCACTATAGAGTGTGCCTAGAAGAATGACGCCAGTTTTTAAACCAAGTCGTGATAAACGAACGCCATTTTCTGCCCAGGATGGGATTTTAAAAACATTGACAACAATAATACCCAGTAAAATACCCAGCACAACATAATTTAAGCCAAGTATTTCATGAAAATATTTTCCTGTACTGCCAACTTTACCTAATGAAATACCTAATACAGCAATTTCAGGCGCTACAAACCAACGTACTAACATGGCAATTAGTAAAATAAACATTGCGCCTGCAATGGTAGACAGGTAGTAATCGCAAGCGCCTTCTTTTGGCGTTCCTAGCCACTGCCAAAGACCAAAAATTGTTGAAAATATTCCAAAATAAAGAGGCAGCGAAATGAGTTCATTGTAGTATTTGTATTTTTCACCACCAAGATGATTAATATAGGCAGATAAGATATCGATATTGGCAAGATACCAAATGGCTAACATGGTAAGACCAATGATAAATAGTGAGACAGATTTTTTTGTGTAGATCATTTAATACCCTTAATTATTTTTTTAGGCCTTCACTTGCACCACTTAATGGGTAATATGAGAGCGAGTATTATCTAGCGTGAGTATAGCTTCTTATTTAAAATTTTTAAGTAGATATCTTTATATAAAAGGTATTTATTTATACTATTAAGACAATGGCTGAAGTTCAAAAATATGATAGTGATGATTGTCCAGCACCGCGTGAAATTTGTGGCAAGAATATTGGCGAAGTACTTGAAAGACGCCTGAGTCGTCGCTTATTTATTAAATTGGCAGGCGCCATGAGCTCTTCTGCAACCCTTTCGTCAGTTTCGATAGCCTCTGAACATAATGTTTCATTTTCATTTAAAGAAATCCCGCATGGGCTGGATGAACGATTACATTTAGCAAGCGACTATTCAGTACAAGAGGTACTAAAGTGGGGTGACCCACTATTTTTATCAGCAGAGAAATTTAATCCACTGCAACAAAGTATTACATCACAGGAAAAGCAGTTTGGTTTCAATAATGATTTTGTGGCATATCTTCCTACATCATCAAGAGAAAATTCATCAACGCATGGATTGCTGGTTGTAAATCATGAATATGTAAACAGCTCAATGATGCATCCTGGTTCACCGCACTCTTTCAGTTTGAAACGTTCTCAAATTGATACTGAAATAGTCGCCCACGGTTTGAGTGTAGTTGAAATAAAAAAAGATGCCGGCAAATGGTATGTCCAACTTGATTCAATCTGTAATCGACGTATCACTCCATTAACTGCGATGAGGTTTTCGGGCCCGGCTTTAGGCCATGCAAGAGTAAGAACAGAATTTTCACCTAGAGGCGAATCTTGCATGGGTACCTTTGGTAACTGTGCAGGTGGAGTAACGCCATGGGGAACCATTTTAACTGCAGAAGAAAACATTCAAGCTTATTTTTTAGGTCAAGCTAGCAATACGAAGGAGTTTGAAAGTTACAAGAGATTTGGATTATTAGGCGACAAAACTGCTTTTTCTGCTTGGGGAAAATTTCATTCGCACTGGGATATTAATAAGCATCCTCAAGCAGCCATGCATGCGGGTTGGATTGTAGAAATAGATCCTTACGACTCGTCGTTTACACCTATTAAGAGAACTGCATTGGGTAGATGTAAACATGAAGGATGTGATGTACATGTTAATAAAGATGGCAGAGTAGTTATATATATGGGTGATGACCAAGTATTTGAATATGTGTATCGATTTGTTAGTAAAAATAAATTTCAGGCTGGTCAAAGCAAACACAATATGGGCTTGCTGGATGAGGGTGATTTGGCAGTGGCGGAGTTTACTGATCAAGGTACGGTTATTTGGCACTCTCTACGGTGGGGGGTTGTGCCACATACAAAAGTGAATGGTTTTAATAGTCAAGCCGACGTGGTATTGGATATGCGCAAGGCCGCCGATTTGGTCGGCGCGACACCTATGGATAGACCTGAAGAAATTAAAGTAAATCCGGTTACAGAAAATGTATTTGCAGTATTTACGAATAATGCCAGGCGTACTCCACTTAATACTGATGCCGCAAATCCACGTGCGTTAAATCGACACGGTCATATACTTGAATTGATTCCACCAGAACAAGACCATAGTGCGCATGAATATACTTGGGAAGTGTTTATGTTAGCGGGTGATCCAGACAGTAAAATAGATCGTGCACACTACCATACAAATATTTCCACTAATGGTTGGTTTTCAAGTCCTGATAATTGTTCCTTTGATGAGAATGGAAATATCTGGATAGCGACAGATGGGTTTAATCGTTCAGGTAAAGCAGATGGGATTTGGGTTAGTGCAACTAGTGGAAAAGAAAAGGCGCTTAGCAAACATTTTTTACGTGCACCAATTGGTGCTGAGATTTGTAGCCCTTGCTTTACACCTGATCACAAAAACCTATTTTGTTCTGTGCAGCACCCGGGAGATGGCTCAAGCTTTGACAAACCGTCTACTCGTTGGCCTGATTTCAACGAAAATATACCGCCTCGCCCCAGCGTGATAGCAATCACGCAGGACGATGATGGAGTAATTGGGAGTTAAGGCTTACTTATCTTTTGAGCGGTCAAATTCTTCTACCCAAGGAGACAGCTGAAGAAATTCACGGAATTCAAGACGATTAATTAAGTTATTAGAATTTTCATCAAAGCGCGCAAAAATTTCATCATCGCCCAAGTTATGAACCGATTTTGCTTCTTCTTTGTCAAGGCGTTGGTTTCGGTCGCGGTCGGCCACCCAAAATAAACCTTCCTCATAACTAAACCCTCCCCCGCCACGACCAGCCATGGATGAAACGGGTGACAAAACAAATACTATAGCTATGAGAGTCAATAAATATTTCATGATTTTGTCCTTCTTTAAAATATTTGAATAATAGTAGACCTAGGAATTAGTGTTGGTCTTACACACAAAGGTTCATATTTGTAATTAAAATATATTGTTTGTGATTCTACATTATCAGCAGCTGGTAATATCTGATACGGCATTGGATTTAATTTATTCGGCTAATCACAAAAATTTATTTAAATGTATACCCAGAGGCATAAGCGAACCACTTGTTAGCATTCAACTTCGAAACAGAATGGTATTAAATTCTGGATTATTTTGGTGGGCCCGGTAGGACTCG
>JBOEHC010000013.1:0-18498 GCA_050633765.1 Gammaproteobacteria bacterium | reverse complement strand
TTCATTAATTTAGATTTAGTTAAGATAATCCATTCCTCAATTACGTAGCTCTCTTCTCAAAAGATAATGAATTCTTATAATCTATATAGTTATAATTTTTCTGATGTTACATGTGTCATATAGGACATCACAATACTAATTATAATTATATTTTGCATCTAATCGAAACACTTTTCTTTATGAAACAAATAAATTTTGTTTAATTATATAATTTATCTTTCATATGCAGATAATCTTTACCACAAATCATGTGGCATACATGTTGCATTCAATGACTTGCGGGCCCTCATAGGATCTAAATTGCAACATAACCATAATTACTAAATGGCTTTTAATATTTCATGACCTCAAAAAAAGTATGCGATGACTCATTTAAACAAGCGATGGCTCAATTTCCAAGCGGCGTAACAATTGTCACCACTATTGATGATTCAGGAAATAAAAGTGGTTTTACAGCTTCAGCTTTCTCGTCATTATCTCTCACACCACCATTAGTCCTTGTTTGTCTCGCGTGTAATGCTGACTGCTTCGACATATTTAACAATCAGAATAAATTTGCGATAAACATCATAGGACATGATCATGAAGATCTAGCTTTCAAGTTTGCAACTAAAGGATGCGATAAGTTTGAAGGTGGAGAATTTGTACAAGGCGAAAGTGGAATTCCAGTTTTATCCAACAGCCCCGTTTCTCTTGAATGTAGTACTGCGAATATATACTCAGGCGGCGATCATATAATTTTAGTAGGTCAGGTAGAATACCTAACTATTAATGACAAGCCCCCTACGATATGGCATCAAGGGAAATTTCATCACTTACAAACCGATTAAACTTCACTAGAGTTTTCAATACAATAGACTTTTATTCTAAGGTTGAACCTTAGAGATTAAATTCATAAAGGTTGGCTCTAATAACTCACAATCTTTTATATTTTTTTTAAGCTTTAAAATATCTTGCACTTTAACTACAAAAACTCCATCCACTTTATAGACCTGTAAATCACCAGAGTGAATAAACCTGTAAAGCTTAGTTACGGATACATCTGATAACTTTGCTGCTCTAGCTAAGTTTATATAATTGACAACTGACATTATTTCTACCACCTAGTCTTCAACTAGCTATATATAAGATTATATAGATGTATAACGTGTTAGGCTTATTTAAGTTATAAAAGTGGGTTTTAGAATACACATATTAATAAAATATTATAATTAAATGTATAAATTATATTTATTGATATTTTTTCCTTACTCCAAATGCTTGTCGATAAAACTGACTCGCACCGTTAGCACCAATTAGTTTTACATTCTCAGCAATCCGTTTTAGCAATGGTGATGCATTATCAAATTCCCGCTCGTCACCACCTACCAGAATCATTTGAATCAATCCTGATTCAGAATGTTCTTCATTAATAATTGCAGCATCTAGAAACGACACTCCTTTTTCAATTAGTTGCTCTGATATTTCATGAATCAGCTCTGGCGATACTGAACTCATATCAATTATTGAACCACCATATGTAATATCAGTAATTAACCCATTCTTGCCTAATAAGGTTTCTTCTAATTCAGGCCCATCTGTACAAGCCGTAATTACAAAATCTGATTCTTTCCTTAATTCTTTCAGAGATTGGCAGCATCTTATTTTACTATCCGAATTATTACTTTTTTGGCTCTGCAAAATATTTAAACAAATCTTCTGCTCTAATAATCTAGCAATCAGAAAATCTACTAGGCTACCTACACCAACAATTCCAACTTCAACAGAATTTTTCTCAGCCATGCTATTTCAAACTGGATTTGTGCTCATAAGATGTAATTTCATCAGTTAAATCGCTCATATCAAAAAAGACATGATGCGCACCAGCATCGTAGAGTTTTTGTTTTTCAATAAGATCTGAATATGCAAATACTGTCATACCTGCTGCAACACCTGCATGCACACCAAGAGGACTATCTTCTACCACAAGACAATCTTTAGGGTTGGTATTAGACATAATTTTTGCCGCATGTAGAAATATATCGGGATTGGGTTTTGCGCGAGATACATCGGAAGTACTAAATATTCTTCCCTCAAAATATTTTAATAAGTCAGTTTTCCCTAGCGTGATTTTCATCTTTTCGTGCGAACCACCTGAAGCAACACAATATGGTATATTAATTTCAGTCAATACTTTTTCAATACCATGTATTGAAGTTACTGATTCTTGTAGTGCATTTCTTATAGCACTTTGATAATTAATTGCTAAATCAGAAGGTGGTGGATACCCCAACATGTCTTCTATAATTGATAAACATTTTTCAGATGACTGACCCATGAAGGTCTCAAGTAATTTTTCTGTATTTATGATTAGACCACACTCTTCTTGTAAGATTTTAGAAAAAACATTAGTGGTAATCCGCTCACTATCCACCAAGACGCCATCACAATCAAAAATTATCAGCTTAAACTTTCTCACTCTTAAGTATTTTAAATGAAGAAAAATATAGTAGGTTGCTAGAATACAATAATAAATTGCATATAAAATATTAATATATAGAAAACATTAAGATTTCATTCTATTGATTATTATTTCAATTTATATTCTAACTATTAGAGGACTGAGTGAAAATTTAACTACTAAGTTTCAAGCAATTATTTGCATTATTAATCTTGCCACATATTTATCGAAAGCGACTAACTTATTTGTATAGGACTCTATAGTAAATGATGATATGAAAATTAATAATACAACACCAAATGCATGCTCTGTTGAATCAAAATATTTTATGCAGCTTGATTCTCACCTGATTCATTTGACCCGCTCAACTCTAAAGTCATCTTAGCCATTTCTGCTACCGTCTCTAGAATATCTGGGTCATCTATCTCCACATCAAACAAATTTGCAGTTTCTAAGAATTCTCTTGTAACCGTTCCAATTAAATTCATAAATTCTAAGATATCGATTCCAAACTCTTTTTCTGCTCTATCTGCTTCTTTTAAATAACCTTCTCCAGTATGATCTATGCAAATACAATCTGCTAGAATTCCAGCAAAAGCAACACATTTAGCAGCTTCACTATTCTTTTCATCTATAAAATCCATATTATCGCCGTGGCTAGCAGAAACTAATTCTGTAATTTTTTCAGGTATTTCCCATTTATTCAGCAACCATGTGCCCACTACGGCATGATCGAAGCTTAACTTACTCTTTTCAAATTCGATTAAACTTTGATGATCTTGTTGTTTTTCTCTAATTCCTGAATATAAATCAGGATGCACTTTATCTATTGCAAGCATTCCTATATCTTGAAGTAACCCAGGAAGAAATAGCTCTTCCTTTTTTGCGTAACCAGTTGCTCCAGCCAAACAACGGCATGCTACTGCAGATGCCAAAGATCGTTTCCAGAAGTGACTATAATCTAAGCCATCTCCATCATCTTTCATATTTCCCACAAGCGAAAAACTCAATGCAAGATTCAGTGTGCCTTCCCAACCAAACATGACAACCGCTTGTTGTATATTCTCCGTTTTCGTGCGGCGAGCGTATAAAGATGAATTAGCTATACGCAATATTTTTGCACTGAGTGCAGGATCAAAACTTACTATTTCTGCAAGTGTATCGACATCGGAATTCGCATTGGAACTTAGATGAATTATCTGATCAGCAACTCCCGGTGGACTTGGTAAATCATTGCACTTTTCTAATAAGACGAATGTCTCATTATCCATTAAATCTTGTATACATAGGTCCATATCATTAATTCCATATAATCTATATCGTTAGCCTGTTGCTACTTTTTCTAAATTTTCTTCTTTATAAATTGTGTATTGATTACGACCATTTGCTTTCGATGCATATAAGCAATAATCTGCAATATTTAGCAAGTGCTCCCAATTATCAAACTCTATTCCTTCCTTATGTACCGCTATACCCAAAGACGCAGTAATAGGAATAACCACATCTTGATGCAAAAATTCTTTGTTATTAAAGACTTCAATTATCCGAGAAGAAAAACTTTTTGCGCCCTGATCTCCTGTACCTGGCAATAGCACAACAAATTCTTCTCCGCCATATCTATATACTGAGTCAGTATCACGGATGCATGACTTTAAAATATCTACTGCATGAATTAGCGCCTTGTCACCGCAACTATGACCATATGTATCGTTTATTCTTTTAAAATTATCCAAGTCAACCATCACTACTGCTAGTGGACAATTTCTACTTGTAGACATACCAAACTCAAACTTTAAAGATTTTTCTAAATATCCTCTATTATAAGTTTTTGTTAATGCATCTATTTTAGCGACATCTTCAAGTTTTTTAGCTTTTGACTCTAAATATTCTGCCTCTTCGTGTAACTGTTCTGCAGTTTTTAGTGTCTCCATACTTCGCAAAAGTAATAATTCCTTTGCTTGCTCTGCAATGCAATTTAATAGTTTCGGGTCACCCACATCTAATTCAAATATTGCAGCAGTTTCAGTAATTTCTTTAGTAATACCTTCTAAATTTTCTAAGAATTTTTCTTCGCTCATCTCTAGTAATTTTTTACAAACATCTGCGGCATAGTGATAATTCTTTTCCCCTTCATCACTACATATAACATCTGCAATCACATTTGACACTTCAATGCAATTTTCCGACGGTGTTGTATTTCCAACATTCGCGTATCTTTCTTCATGATGACTAATTGACACCAAATCTATTATTCTTTGTGGCAAGTTCCAACGCCCCAACAACCAAGCACCAACAGATGCATGATCCGCTCCTATTTTATCTATTTCAATTTTTTGTACGGTTTTATGCTGATGCTGATCATCGCCAAGATTTGTATACAAGTCGGGCACAGCTTTATCTAAGGCAAGCATACCAATATCTTGCAATAATCCCGGCAAGAAAAGATCTTCTTTTTTGATATCGATCCCCACTTCTTTTCCTAAATGTTTTGCGGAAACCGCTGCTGAAATAGACCGTTTCCAAAAAAAAGCATGATCAAGACCCTGTTCTGAAGATGAAGAAACTCTAGACACAAGCGAGAAACTTAACGCAAGATTTAATGTTCCATTCCAACCAAACATCATAACGGCTTGCTCAAGGCTTTCCACTTCTGCAGCCCTCGCATACATTGGTGAATTAGCCATGCGTAAAATCTTTACTGTCAGAGCAGGATCTAAACTCACAATTTCAGCCAAGATTGAAATATTGCTATTTGGATCAGCACTTAACCCTATTATTTGCTCAGCCACACCAGGAGGTGTAGGCAAGTCCCTGCAACGCTCTAAGCGTTCGATCAAGTCTGTATTATTTTCTATACTCACACTCGTCCTTATTTCTTGCGACTGTGTCTGCGTTTAACATGAATATTTATTAAATTCACCTCATTAAGTTAACGGTCAAGATCGCTAATACTTGAATGAATTTAATCTCTTAAGTAACTCTCTCTGGCTTGCCTATTCCGTAACCTTGTGCATAATCAACGCCTATGTCCTGCAAAACCTCTAATATCTCTGCATTTTCAACAAACTCCGCAATAGTTCGCATTCCCATAGCTTTGGCAACTTCATTAATCGATCGAACAATTGCTCGATCTTTTTCATTTTTCACAATATTTTTGACAAATGCTCCATCGATCTTAAGAAAATCTACAGGCAAATCTTTAAGATAGCCAAAAGATGATAGGCCACTGCCAAAGTCATCTAAAGCAAATTTGACACCAATCCCTTTTAATTCATTAATGACATTTATAGCTTTGTTTATACTAGATATTGCAGCAGTTTCTGTAATTTCAAAACATATACTGCTTGGGTTTAAATCAAACTTATCTATTTCTTGTTTTATATATTTCAAAATGTATGGGTCACTTACAGTATTACCAGATAAGTTTATAGACATGACCACATCATCATCAGCATGTTCTTTTGCGTGATATTGGAAAGATTTTTTTATTACAAATCGATCTACATCTACAATCATCCCATAACGTTCAGCAATCCTTATAAATTCGTTTGGTGGAATAATATTATCTTTATCATCGAGAATTCTTGATAAGACTTCATAATGTGGAACGATATGATCTTCATTAATAACTGGCACTATCGGCTGCTTCATTAAAAACAAACGATCATTATTCAATGCATCAGTTATAGCACTTACATATGAAAACTCTGATGACCTCTCCATTATTGCTGTATCGTCAGTATGAGCTATATGTATTTGATTGCGGCCTAGTTCCTTAGCCCTGTAGCACGCCATGTCTGCCTGACTCATAATGAGTGCTTCATTTGAAGAATTTTCAGTAATCATTGCGATACCGATACTTGTGCCCACCTTAAATCTTTGCTGATCCCATTCAAATACAAATTGATTAATACTGCTCAGTATTTCTTCACATACCCCTATTGCATTATTCAATGGACAATGCTCTAAGATTATTCCAAATTCGTCACCACCCAAGCGGGCCACAATATCTGAAGAACGCACCTTATCTTCTAATATTCGCACCAGCTTCACTAAAAGTTGGTCGCCAGCACTGTGTCCAGCTGCATCATTCACTACTTTAAAGTGATCTAAATCCAAGTAACATAATATTGACTCTATTTCAGAATCAATGGCTTTTTTAAGTACGCGCTTGAGCTGCCTATCAAACTCATTTCTGTTAACTAAGCCAGTTAAAGAATCATGCTTGGCGTCATAAGCAATTCTTTCAAGCAATGCCTTTTCTTCAGTGATGCTCCTTATTACACCTCTATATCCTTCAAATATTTTATACTTACTAAAAATAGGCTTAGCATTGATTCTAAATATATCTATTTCTTTATTTTCACTTTTTACATTAAAAGTGAAATTTGAAATATATTCTTTCTTATTTAGCATTTCTCTATATGCATCAAAATCAAACTCACACTTATTACTATTTGAAAATAATGTATCAAAACTTTTCCCTAATGGATAAATTGATGAATTTCCAATAAGATTATTAATTCTTCCTGATATATATATGTAATTTAGTCCTTTATCTAATTCCCAAAATATATTTGCCGCGACTTCTGAAAAATCTTTAAATCTTTTTTCACTTTGAATAAGTTTTTCCTTTGCAGTCCTATGTTGTGTGATATTTGTGCTTACACCTAATATAAATATCTCTTCACTAGATTTATCAAAAAATGGTTGCTTTGTTGTTTGCATCCATATTTTTTTACTATTCTTGTCTGTTATAGTTTCTTCTAATATTGTTCTTTCTTGTTTTTTCTGCATCACTAGCGTATCTATTTCAATATAACTTTCTGTCTCCCATGGTTGATAAAATAAATTCTCATTACTCTTACCAATTAAATCTTTAATTTCACAACCATATACCTTTGCCATCGCTTCGTTAGCAAAAATAAACTTTCCCGAAGCATCGCGAACAGATATTAAATTAGGAACCTTATTTATGACATTTTGAAGCAAGACTTTCTGTTTATTTAGCTCATCAATTTCTTTTTTATATATTGTTATATCCCTAAGATATAAATTTATCTGCTCTTCATTTTCATGAATCTCACTATTGTTAATAGAGCATGTAGCTTCAAAGTGCATAGCATTGTTATTACTATCACATGCATTAATAATAATATTTTTACTACTTTTTTCCTTTTCACATAGCTCCAAACTTGGCTTAATAATTTCACTATATTGTTTCTCGCCGAATGTTTCCGACACATGAATACCTGAAAATATCTCATGTTTTTTGTAAAATAACTTTTTGTAATCATCATTAACATTAATATATTGATGACTCTTATTAAGTGTAGCCGCTATATATGTATTTTCTATTGCTATACCTTTATATAATTTCTTAGGACTGTTTGAAACATCAGATGAAGTCGAAACGGAGGGGTCTTCATTAATAGCAATTATTTTTTTATTATTTGGATGCATAATACTATTTATCTATATTGTTTTAACTAGCGCAGTCACGGAACTTTTATCTTCAGAAATAAGCTCATTACCACAATGTGGGCATTTACTCCTTATGTCAGCCTGTTCTGCTTCTGCTTCTGCTTTATGCTCTTCAATTTCTAATATTTGTTCCGCTACACCTTTTGCAATACCTAGCTCTTCTCGCAAAGAATCTAGTTCTTCTTTTTCGTCAACAGTTAAAACTCCATCTTCATATGCTTTGTCTGCCATCCTTTCATACTTGTTAGTTCGCAAACGCAATTGTTCTGAAAATGCCGAAGCTAGAATGCCGGTAGGCAATGCCACCATACCAACGCCTACAACAGTAATCAGCGCACCAAATGCCTTCCCGCCTCCTGTTATAGGGGTCACGTCACCATATCCAACGGTAGTTAAGGTGGTAAACGCCCACCACATAGCGGCTAAAATACTAGAAAACTCTTTCGGCTGAGCATCGTTTTCAAAATAGTACATACCTGATGCTGCTAATAGCATTACTACCAACAAGACAATAAACGCAGCACCGAATGCACGGAGATTCTCTTTAAATACAGTGTTCAACACATCAAATGCAGCTGAATATCTAGTTAATTTAAATATTCTCAACAATCTAAAGGATCGCAAAAATCTCATATCCGCATTTCCGAATAGACCAAACATCATAAAATAAAAAGGTAATATGGCGAGCAGATCAATTATTGCTGCAAATGAAATACCATAACGAATTCTTGTTTTTACATGGCTAATGCTATTTTTATGGTTATTAGGATTTTCTACACAAGACCAAATTCTTAACACGTATTCAAATGTAAAAATAGCTACAGATATAATCTCGAACCAAAAAAAATATTCATGATACTTGAGGTTAATTTTCTGCACAGACTCCAAAACAATTGCTATTACACTAAGCAATATAAGAACAATTAACCCTATATCTACATACCGACTTACCTTATCTCCTTCAGAAGCAATCTCTAAGATTTCAAAAGTGCGCTGTCTAGAGATAATATTTTTCAATGCAAACTCCGTTGCATAATAATTATGCGCAAGGTTTTAGTTTTCATCCCATGCAGAATAAATATATATAGCGTCATTGATCAATCACTACAAAGTAACCAGCAGAAAATAACCACAACCGATGACACTACTAATTTATCGGCCTTTCCCACGACTACTTTAAGACTTATAACTTATTGATATAGTTAATATAATTCTTTATTTTTGAGGATATTTACAGTGTGAGGTGCTATTTTGAAAGGAATTATGAAGCCTGAAGCCAGCCTCATGAGATGATAATGAACAAGCAGCATTACAATAAACCCCAAATCCAGGCTTCAATTGCAAATATCCTTGTGTGTAATAAATAGGTTGAGAATTTATTCTCGTCTTACACCATGTGCATTTGTGATACATATCGATACACCCCTTTACACAAGGGCATATCGACTAAAATCTAGAATTCTTTAATTAGCAATTTATAACTACTTGGCTATGTTGAATACGTGATTGATGCAGTTTACGCAGCCTTAGTATCAGAATGAAGGGCAAGTATTAGCTCTGCCTCTGATTCAGTGAGTGAGCACAAAGAAATAATATCTTCTCTCGCATAACCTCTTCGTGCTAGCTGTACAGCTTGAGTGTATGGTGCATTATTAAAAAGCTTACTGTCATTTTCCGAACCCACATCTGATTTTATATTTTTCTCTGAATTTTTAATTGCATCATTAAGCTCATTATGTTCCTTTTTCAACATCCCTAGCTCATCATCAATTAAACGATTGAAACTAGTGATATCATCGATATCATTGAATTGCACTTTTTCTAGATTTATAATTTTTCTACTTATTATTAGTATCGATGTTAGCGTTACCAACATTGCAAATAATAACGATGATTTCTCGAGGTTAGAACCAAAATAAAAGACAACGTCATTAAAAATATTCATAATATAACTATAATTCAAACTATATATATTCATAACTTCCTCTACTTTGGTCACACATATTCGTCAATAATTGTATCGCCTGGATCTTTATTCCCATCTTCTTGCGATTTTGGTTTTTCATCATTCTTTTTTCTATGTTGGCGATTTTGGTCTGGGCGATCTTTTTTAATTGGCGAAGCGGGCCATGTTCTGCTTAAGGAACCTATTTTATTGCTATCGACCATTTTAAGACCTATACCATGTATATTTTCCTAATAATCCTTTATATGAATTTAAATAGTTCCTTAACCTGTTAACTCTTGTTTTCGAGCCACTCACTTAGCTTCGCGCGAAGCAAAATTAACGCCTTACCATGAATTTGACAAACTCGCGATTCACTTACTTCTAATAGACTTCCAATTTCACGCAAATTCATTTCTTCCTCATAATAAAGAGACATTACTAAGCGCTCACGTTCTGGTAATTGACTAATTGAAAATGTTAACTCGGAATGAAATTTTTCATCTATATATTCCTGATCAGGATCTGAATCTGAGCTCATCTCAATTTTATAGTCAGTAGATTCCTCACCATCATCAATACTAAATACTTGCGCAACAGAGGAGTCGCGCAAAATACGATTGTATTCATCCAGCTCAATACCCATTTCAAGAGCTATTTCAGTATCCGTAGCGCTTGATAAGGTTCTATTTTCTACTTTTCTGATCGCTTCCATCATATCTCTAGATTTACGATGCACAGATCTAGGCGTCCAATCGCCGCGTCTAATTTCATCCAACATCGCACCGCGGATTCGTATACCTGCATAAGTTTCAAAACTCGCACCTTGAGTTGGGTTAAAGTTTTTTGCAGCCTCTAACAAACCCACCATTCCTGATTGTATTAAATCATCAACCAATACTGTATCTGGCAATCTACCTTTTAAATGATATGCAATTCTTTTTACTAATGATGCGTGTTGAGTGACAACACCTTCAATATCCAAGTTTTGAACTGCTGTGTAACTCGCTGTTGCTGCTTCATTCATAATTATTTTATTTATAATCTATTATTGATTTGACAACTGTTTCTCAAGAAATAACTCTAAAGCACCACTTGTATTGATAGACTTAGGTCTACTATTTATTTTCCTAGCTAAACGCGAAAATCCTAATGCAGAACGGCTTGTGGGGTAAGCATCTAGAACTGAAAGTTGCTTCTTTATTGCTTTCTTAATGTATTTATCATTTGGTATATAGCCTAAATACTCTAAAGACGCTTCTAGAAAATGATTTGAAACTTTTTCTAACTGCGCAAATAAACGTTCTCCGTGAGCACTTGATTCAACCATATTGGTAATGATATGAAATTTTTGTTTAACACCTTTTTTACTTAAAACTTTTATAAGCGCATAAGCATCTGCAAGTGAAGCAGGCTCATCACAAACTACAACTAATATATTGTTAGCCAATTGTGTGAAAAGAGATACGCTGTCACTAATACCTGCTGCTGTATCAATAATGAAATAATCAAGCGATGGATTAAATTGACTGATTGATTCAATTATTCCCATATGTTGACGAGCATTAAGATTTGCCATTTCGGCTACCCCCGATGCTGCCGGTACAATTTGAATTCCATGAGGCCCAGAAATAACAATGTCCTCAATATTGCACTTATTTTGCAATACATGATGCAAATTATTTCTTGCCCGTAGACCTAGCATTACATCTATATTAGATAATCCAAAATCTGCATCTAATAACATTATTTTGTTATTCATATCTGCAAGTGCAATGGCTAAATTAATGGCAATATTGGTCTTTCCTACACCGCCTTTACCTCCAGATACTGCAAGTACATTTACATCGTCTATTGAATTCAACTTCCTCAACGAAGAGGCTTGATCAATAGGGGTAACGCTGCAATTATTTTGTTCAAACATTTTCTACAAGCTCGCTATATAATTCTGTTGAATGAAGTGATTCCATGCTTCCGAATTTCTCGCCATACTCCAAAGCCTTACTAAATATTTTATCCAGACTAGGGCGAGCTATATCCTCAGGCACTCTTTGCCCCATCGTTACGTATGCAACAGGTAATTTTTGCTCAATTAAGGCTGTTAATACTCCACCTATTTGTGAAGCTTCATCCGTCTTACTAACAACAACACCACTCAAACTATCGGTCATAAAACTGTTGATTATTTCTTTTTGCACGCATAGTTGTGAATTTGCAGAAACAACTAAATAAGTAATTAAGTCTTTTGATAAGTCATCTAAAGTTTTCATGACTTCTTTTACACGCACATCGCGCTGACCCAAACCTGCAGTATCAATTAATACTAGTTTTTTATTTTTAACAATTTTGAGTGCTTTATGTAATTCAGACTCATTGTTTGCAGTAAGTACTGGTACATTTAAAATACTGCCATATATACTTATCTGATCATGGGCACCTATTCTGAAATGATCTGTACTAATAATTGCTATATCATCATTGCTATTCTTCATAGCATATTGAGCTGCAATTTTAGCAATAGTAGTTGTTTTACCAACACCAGTAGGTCCAACAAGCGCAACAATACCTCCTGAGTTGATCACGTTCTCATGTGTCATTTCTAAATTAGATTTTAAATCTATTTCTACTTGGTCCCAGGATACGTCAAATTCATTATCACCTTTAACTTTAGATAATAATTTCTTGCTTAAATTAAAACCAAACCCACTTATAGAAAGTTTTTGCAGCAATTGTCTTGTAACAGTATTTTTCTCAATTAGCTTATTCCAACTAATTAGCTCAGTTTGCGATTCGATAATTTTTCTCAATTGACTAATTTCTTCTTGTAAAGAAGTTGTATCAAATTCACGTGCAGCAAGCTCAAGCGCTATATCATCAATCTTGTTTTTATCATCTGATTCTGTAGATCTTTCATATGTAATTGGGCTAGGAATAATATCGCTATTTGCTACGGCCTCATAATCTGTAGCCGCCACAACTTCAACACCTGTTGAGTTTTGGTTTGATGAAATAATTACTGCATCATCTCCCAGCTCTTCACGAATTTTTTGTAAAGCTGTGTGCATATTTCTTTCATGAAATCTTTTCATCTCCATATTACATACCTTTTTATTTTACTAACTTTATATTCATTAATTAGTTATGCTGCATTAGTAGATAATTGCGGGACATCATCATGTTGTTCACCCACACTCGCCATAATATTAATCCTCTTGCTCTCGGGTATTTCGTCAAACGATAAAATATGAAGGTTTTTAACATTTGTTCTAAATAGTTTAGACAACATTATGCGCAAACCACCAGTAACCAAAAGCACAGGCGGTAAACCCACTGCTTCTTGCTGTTGTGCTAAATCACGTACTGAATCTTGCATTTTTTCAGCTAATGTTGGCTCTAACGAAAAATAACTATCTGGTCCTTCATGTATAGTCTTTTGCAATAACTGTTCCAACTTTGGTGAAAGTGTAAATACTGATAAATCTTTACGCATCCCATTGATTTCCTGGACAATTGCTCTTCGAAGTGCGACGCGTACGATAGCGCTCAGTGCGTCAGTATTTTGGCTAGTGTTTGCCGCTTCCGCCAAAGTTTCAACAATAGTTCGAATATCTCGTATAGGAACACCTTCTTGAAGCAAGTTTTGCATAACCTTAACAACGGCACTCATTGGCAAGGTTTTAGGAACCAAGTCTTCAACTAATTGAGGAGAACGTTCAGCTAATTTATCTAGAAGCTGTTTGGTTTCTTCGTAACCTAAGAAGTAATGTGCGCTTTCTCGCAATATTTTGCTTAAATGCGTAGCTACTACAGTACTAGGATCAACCACGGTATAACCTAATGTCTGTGCTTGATCACGTTGACTAGGCTCAATCCAGACAGCTTCCATTTCGAATGCAGGATCTTTAGTAGCAATACCATCAATTTTTCCACTTACATTCCCTGGATTTATCGCCAACTCACGGTCGGTGTAAACCTCACCTTCACCTTCCGTGACACCTTGAATAGCTATACGGTAATTATTTGCCGGCAAGTCTAAGTTATCTCGGATATGTATAGGCTGAAGTAAAAAGCCAAGGTCCTGAGAAACTTTTTTACGAACACCCTTGATACGCCCAATCAGTTCACCTTGTTGTTCTTTATCCACTAAAGAAATAAGCCGATAACCCACCTCTAATCGAATTACATCAACGTTTTGCATATCTCCCCAACCTAATTCAACATCATCAGGTGCTACTTCTACCTCATCGTCAACTTCTTCCTCGGAATTAGTATCTATATTTGTTTTCCGTGACATGACACGAGAGAAAACTACACATAATGCCGCTATAGTTAAAAACACAACATTAGGCATCCCTGGAATAAGCCCCATGCCACCAATAATCGCAGCAGTTATTGCCCAAATTCGCTTATCGCTAAATACTTGACTAATTACCGTGTCACCCATGTTTTGTGAAGCAGATACACGAGTGACTATTATTGCAGTTGCAGTAGACAGTAATAATGAGGGAATTTGTGCGACCAAACCGTCACCTATAGACAACAACAAATAATTTTGCGTAGCAACTGCAAAACTTAAATCATGTTGACCCATACCCACTGCTAACCCACCGATTATATTGATAAAAATTATCAATATTCCTGCGACAGCATCGCCACGAACAAATTTACTTGCACCATCCATAGAACCATAAAAATCGGCTTCTTTTGATATATCTTCTCTTCTGCGCAATGCATCTTCTTGAGAGATCAATCCAGAGTTTAAATCTGCATCAATTGCCATCTGTTTTCCTGGCATAGCATCTAATGTAAATCTTGCGCTAACCTCTGAAACACGCCCTGCTCCTTTAGTTACTACTACAAAGTTAATGATTACCAGTATTGCAAAAATTACAAACCCGACCGCGTAATTACCACCTACAACAAAATTACCAAATGATTCGATTACATTACCCGCCGCACCAGTACCAGTATGGCCGTTTAAAAGTACTACACGTGTAGATGCAACATTTAAGGCCAAGCGCAGCATTGTCGCTACAAGAAGTACTGTTGGAAACACGGCAAAGTCTAATGGACGTAGAGTATAAATACTCACTAATATAATGATCAAAGCCAGCGCTATATTAAACGTAAACACAAGGTCTAATGCGAATGGCGGCAAAGGCACAATCATCATGCCAAACATCATTACTAACAATAATGGCGTACCCAAACCATTCTTTGAAAACTCTTTAAAAGTACTAAATGTGCTATCCACGTTACTTTTGTCCTTAATTAGTCGATTCTAAATTCATTTGGTATTTCAAACTTATCTGGTGGATTTGGATATTTTCCAGGCAATGCATTTTTAAGTTGAAATACATAAGCCAGTACTTTGGCAACTGAAATGTATAAGCCAGACGGTATTTCATTATTTAAATCTGTACTGTGATAAACAGCTCTTGCTAAAGCTGGCGCACAAAATACGCTTACGTCACTCTTTAATGCTATTTCTTTAATCTTCTCTGCCACAAAGTCAACACCCTTGGCCACTACTATAGGCGCATTAGATTTTTCAACGTCGTACTTAAGTGCAACTGCATAATGAGTAGGATTTGTAATGACAATATCTGCGTCAGGCACATCTTCCATCATTCTTCTCTGTGCTATTTCTCTTTGCAAGTTACGCAAACGGCCTTTGTTCTCAGGACTACCTTCAGTTTCCTTAAATTCATCTTTAACTTCTTTCAAAGTCATGCGCAATTGCTTTTTGTGTTGCCAAATTTGATACGGTGTATCAATTACTGCTACCACCACTAAACCTACAGATGACAAAGTAAAAACAAGTAATAACAATTTATATGAATGTGCAACACTTTCATGTGTACTTTCAAATCCTAAATTTAATATTTCTGGAGTAAATATTTTTAACAGTGCATAAACAATCAAACCTATCAAAGACACTTTTAAAATTGCCTTTACGAGTTCGACAAGTCCTTTAACACCAAACATACGCTTCAATCCTGACAAAGGACTCATCCTATTCATTTTAAAAGCCATTGCACTCATAGAAAAAGACATTCCACCAATAGCCATTGGCCCAAACAATGCGACGAGATACATTAGTACTAGGTATGGCGTTATTGCTAACAATGCTGCCAGGCTGCTTTCTGTGAAATGTGGGACAAGATAATTTTTATCCATTATGTGAGACACAGGTAACTGAAAGTTATGCAAAAATATTCCACGCAAACTTTCAGCAATAGAACTCGTCGTAAATATCAATCCACATGCTCCAACAAATGTAACCAACATAGTATTTAATTCACGTGATCTAGGTATTTGGCCTTTTTTACGTGCATCTTGAAGTCGTTTCTGCGTTGGTTCTTGCGTTTTATCATGCTGCGAGCTTTGTTCAGACATAAATCCTCCTGACTATTTAACAAAAGGCATTTTTTCAAATGCAGCATTTAATAAATTTTGAAAAACTATTGCCACACTAGGCAAGGTTAACGCGATGACTGTTAGCCCTAATAGGATTGTGATTGGAAAACCTACTGAGAATACATTCAATTGAGGAGCAGCTCGTGTCATTAATGCAAGCGCAGAGTTAGCAATTAGCAAGGCAGTGATAGCAGGAATAGCCACCATAAGAGCCCCCACGAACATATTGCTTGCCCAGGACACTACGTCCCATAATGCAGTTTGATAGCCAAATGTAGAGCCAACTGGAATGTAACTAAAGCTATCAAATACCAAATTAATTAATGCCAGATGTCCATCTAACGCCAAAAATAATAAAGTTGCTGTAATAGATAAAAATTGACTAACAATTGGAACTGTCACACCATTAACAGGATCTGTAATTTGCGCAAAACCTAGCCCCATAGTTACAGCAATATTTTCTCCAGCAATGGTTAGAGCTGAAAATACTAAACGTAAAACAAACCCCATTAGCAAACCAATTAATATCTGTACAGATACTTGAATAAAACCATTAGATGAAAATAACTCAACTGCTTGCGATTGATTTATGTAAGGAAGCATAAATATTGTGATAACTGCTGCTATTGCAACTTTAATTCTCAATGGTATAAATGGACTGCTTACAATAGGGGCAACAGAAAATAGCGCAGCAATACGTGTAAACGGTAGAATGAATCCATGCACTGCCGATATAATTTCATTAATTTGGAAAATCATGCTAAGTATTTAGATCAGCAAAGTTGGAATATTTGTTATTAAGTTGGTAACGTAATTTACTAATGTTTTTAGCATCCAAGGACCCGCAAACAACAGTGTAAGAAATAAAACTATTAGTTTAGGAATAAAACTCAATGTCATTTCATTAATTTGAGTAGCCGCCTGCAACATTCCCACGAACACACCCACTACCAATACAGAAATTAATATCGGTGCGGCGACAATTACTGTTATCCATAAAGCACTATTCAATAGCGTTAATGTAGCTTCCGGTGTCATTTATTTATCCTACCTAGCCGATATAAAAACTTGACGCTAACATCCCTAACACTAGTGACCAGCCATCTACTAGAACAAAGAGCATTAATTTAAAGGGTAACGAGATAATCAAAGGTGAGAGCATCATCATGCCCATTGACATTAAAACACTAGCGACAACCAAGTCGATAATTAAAAAAGGTATAAATAAAATAAAGCCTATTTGAAATGCAGTTTTTAATTCGCTAGTAACAAATGCAGGCAACAGTATTGACATTGAAACATCTTCGGGCCGACCAATACTTTCTGTACCTGACAGGTCTGCAAATAATGAAATATCCGACTCCCTTGTCTGTGCAATCATGAACTGTTTAATAGGGTCTACCGCATTATTTATCGCAGTCTGTGCGTCTATTGTTTCCGATATATAAGGGTCTACAGAATTGTTATACACCTCAGTCAGCACAGGCGTCATAACGAAAAATGTTATGAACAATGCTAAACCTAATAATATTTGATTTGATGGTGTCTGCGCCGTCCCTAATGCTTGTCTTAATATTGCCAACACAATAATAATGCGCGTAAAAGAAGTCATTGTCAGCAGCAACCCTGGCAATACAGTTATTGCTGTCATCAATGCCAGAACTTGTAAGCTTAATGAATATGCTTGCCCGCCATTCTCAGTGTTTTCTATTGTTAAGGCTGGCAAACCTGCATTAGCAAATACTTCAGGTGCGATGAACCATGCTAAAAATATAGTTAATAACTTAAGCATTTCTCCCCTTCCCTAGAGTATTTGCTAATATATTTGCAAACTCATGTTTCTTGATATTTTTTTGAGAAACAATCTTTTCAATGCTATTTGCATCCAAAGCATGAAGCTTTCTAATACCTGAGTTAGATGAACCTAACAATAGGTATTCAGATGCTACTTTCACGATTAACAATTTATCTTTAGATGTTATTGGATAGTTATGCACAACCTCAATCAGGCTTTGCTGTCCAATATTGTTAAAACGAAACTTTTTTATTAATATTAATGCTATAAATACAATAACTATTATAAATACGGTAGAAAATATTATTTTTTCATAATTTATTTGCGGCTTACCGTAATTTACTGAAAATAGCTCGTTAACAGGCTCTTGACTATAAGCTTCAACCGACACAAATGTCAGCAGCATTAAGTACA
>JBOEHC010000012.1:0-33468 GCA_050633765.1 Gammaproteobacteria bacterium | reverse complement strand
AGGATTACCAAGTTACGTAAAAATAAATTTACTAAAAAGCTCGAAGAGTTAAATAATTCTGAGCAACGTCTAAAAGCTAATGGCAGCGAAACGCCGCCTTGGTTATCTAAAAGTCGTAACCATTATCAAGAACAGCTCAGCAACGTTGAAGATATAATCGCGATAAAAGAAAGAGAAAAATTAGTAATTAAGAAACGCTTTGCGGGCGACATTAATCGTTATTTAGAACTAAAAGATCCTGAATTAGCTGCTGAGTAAGGTTCCGACACCTTGGTCGGTAAATAATTCTAACAATACTGCGTGTTGCACACGCCCATCAATAATATGTGCTGTATTCACACCTGAAGATATTGCATCCCAAGCACAATTTACTTTTGGTAGCATGCCATCTTTTATAACATCTTTAGCGATGAGCTGTTTAATCGTTTTATGATTAAGGCCAGTTAATAGTTCATCACCATTTTTCACGCCCACTGTGTTAGTAAGTAAAATTAACTTTTCTGCGTTGAGCTCTGCAGCTATTTTTCCTGCAACAAAATCTGCATTAATGTTTAATGATTCACCTTTATCGCCAGTACCTATGGGTGCAATGACAGGAATAAATTGCTCATCTTTAAGATGATTTAATAATGAAGGATTTACTCCCGTTACTTCCCCTACATGGCCGATATCAATTATTTCAGGTGCGTCCAGTTCTGGCGAATGCCTAGTAATTTTCATGCGTTTGGCAAAAAGTAAACCACCATCTTTGCCAGTAATACCTATCGCTTTGCCGCCATGATTATTAATTAATTGAACAATTTCTTTATTAACTAAACCACCGAGCACCATTTCAACCACATCCATGGTTTCACTATCAGTAACGCGCATACCTTCAACAAACTCTGTTTGTTTGCCTAGTTTTTTTAGTGTTTCTCCAATCTGCGGACCACCCCCATGCACAATTACTGGGTTAATGCCTACATGCTTTAGTAGCACCATATCGCTAGCGAAACTACTTTTTAAGTTTTCATCTACCATGGCATTGCCACCATATTTAATGACAATAGTTTTCCCAGAAAACTTTTGAATATAAGGCAGAGCTTCTGTTAAAACTTTAGCTATCGTTGCTGCGCTACTCGTTTCCATAATTGTTAATAATTATCTATCTAATGGCACTAAAATGGTAATTCTAAGTTTTTATCTACATTAGCCATTTGCTTGCGAAAATCATTTTTAATAGTTTCTATTACATTTTCATTATCAGCTTCAAATCGAATTACCAAAGAAGGTGTAGTGTTTGAAGCACGCACTAGGCCCCAGCCATTACTATAATCTGCACGGATGCCGTCAATGGTCGTAATTGTGGCATTGGGAAAGTCCACAACACTTGCAAAGTTTTGCATAAAGGTATGTTGGGCACCATCATCATCAAAATGTATATTTATTTCTGGTGTACTAATAGAATTAGGTAGTTTTGCAAATAGTTCGCTACTTGTTAAATTCTGTTTGGCTATAATTTCTAACAAGCGTGCAGCACTATATAGCGCATCATCAAATCCATACCAGCGTTCTTTGAAAAAAATGTGGCCACTCATTTCACCCGCTAATTCAGCACCGGTTTCAGCCATTTTATTCTTAATAAAAGAATGGCCGGTTTTCCACATGACAGCCTCACCACCTGCTTCTTCAATCACTGCAGCTAAATTTCTGGAGGATTTCACATCAAAAATAATTTTAGCACCAGGTTTTCTAGAGAGTACATCACGAGAATACAGCATCATCTGACGATCAGCCCATAACACATCTCCTTTGTCATCAATTACACCTACACGGTCACCGTCACCATCAAATGCAAGACCTAAATGTAATTGATTATCATGTACGCACTTTATTAAGTCCTCTAGATTTTTAGGGTCACTAGGATTGGGATGATGGTTTGGAAAGCTTCCATCTATATCACAATATAAATCAAATATTTCACAGCCTAGTTTTTTAAATAGACTCAATGCAGCAGGTCCTGCTACGCCATTGCCACAGTCAATGCCTATACGTAACGGTCGTGAAAGTTTAATGTCTTCACATATTCTTGAAAGATAGCTATCTAAAAGCTCTTCTTGTTTTATATTTCCTGATGCCGTGCTTAGTTTGTTTTCAATGATGCATTGGTGAATAGCTTGAATGTCATCACCATGAAGTGTTTTACCATCCATGACCATTTTCAAGCCGTTGTACTCGGGAGGGTTATGACTACCAGTAACCATTACTCCCGCGCCTGTCTTTAATTTATGCGTGGCGTAATACAGTACAGGTGTGGGCACCTCACCAATATCTATAACTGCGACACCACTGGCTTTTAAGCCCTGACTCAGGTTATCTACTAATAGTTTGCTGGACGATCTTCCGTCTCTAGCAACCACAACTGTTTTGCTATTTGGGTAAAGTGTCCCCAGCGCTTGTCCAACAAGTTTTACGACATCTGGTTTTAGAGCAGTTTCGACTACGCCACGAATATCATAAGCACGAAAAATATGAGGATCTATGTTCATAAGAAATTAAAGTTAGTTTGCCAAATAACGTATTAAGGCGTGAGAAAATACCAAACTTTACGAAGTTCCGGTGTGACCAAAGCCACCTTCACCACGAATATTTACATTGGATTCACTCTCTGTAAATGCATCAACAATCTCAAACTCCGTTTGTACGATAGGCAGGATGACTAGCTGTGCAATGCGGTCACCAATATTAATGTCAAAGGCTTGATTACCACGATTCCAGAGTGAAACCATCAATGGACCTTGGTAGTCTGAATCAATTAAGCCCACCAGATTACCGAGAACAATGCCATGCTTATGCCCTAACCCTGAGCGCGGCAATATGGTCGCCGCTAATCCAGGATCTTGAATATAAATAGAGATACCTGTTGGGATGAGCACAGTTTCTCCAGGTGAAATGCTGATGGCTTCCCCCATGCAGGCGCGTAAATCCATGCCGGCAGAACCGGAAGTGGCATAGGTCGGGAGTGGAATTTCGTTGCCGATTCGGCTATCGAGTATTTTGACTTCGGTCTTTAGCGTTTTTGAGTACTGTGACATTGCTTCTCTTATCCGTGCTGGCGTAACGTTCTGCGATCAGACCAATAAGTCTTCGCGCGATTTTTGTTTTTGTATCACGCTCTAGTGAGCAATGTCCACCTGTCCAATATACTTCTAGCGCATTTTCTGCACTGTCAAAACCTATGCGGGTATCTGAGACATCATTTCCTGCAATCATATCCAAACGTTTGCGTTCTAATTTCTGTTTTGCATATTTTTCAAGTTCGCGAGTTTCAGCAGCAAATCCAACCACGAAAGGTTTAGATTTTAATTTAGCTACTTCAGCAATAATATCTGGATTACGTACCATCTGTACGGATAAGTCATCGTGAAGTTTTTTAATTTTTTCTGGTTGTTTGCTGATAGGCCGGTAGTCTGCAACTGCAGCACAACTTATAAAAATATTTTGGTTCTCAATATTATTTTGAACCGCAGCAAACATTTCTTCTGCAGTGGTTACAGAAACACATGGAAAATCTTCAGGTTTGGGTATTGAAACCGGCCCAGAAATTAGTTGAACATTTGCCCCCGCATCATGCGCGGCATTCGCAATGGCATAACCCATGCGGCCCGAACTGCGATTACTGATGTAACGCACAGGATCGATGGCTTCACGAGTTGGGCCAGCGGTAATCAAAATATTAATGCCGGTTAGCTCGCCAGTGTTAAATAGATTGCTTAAAGACAGCAATAGTTGATGAGGTTCAAACATGCGTCCTTCGCCTACATCTCCACATGCTTGTGAGCCCGCTGCCGGACCAAAAATATATAAACCACGTTTTTTTAACAATTCAACATTATCTTGCGTTGCGCTATTGGCCCACATGACTTGATTCATTGCAGGGGCAAGCGCAATGGGGGCTTTCGTGGCTAAGCAAGTTGTGCTGAGTAGATCGTCGGCACCACCATGGGTTAATTTGGCAATGGTATTGGCACTTGCCGGAGCAATTAACACAGCATCTGCCCAGCGGGCGAGGGCTATATGATCCATTCCATTCGCAGTTTCTGTACTCTCAAATTCATCAGACAATACGGGATTGCCAGATAGTGCTTGAAAGGTGAGAGGGGTAATAAATTCTTTAGCGGAACGTGTCATCACCACGCGAACATGCGCATGTGCTCGGATTAATTCACGTACGAGTTCAGCACTTTTATACGCGGCGATACCGCCGCTTACGCCTAGTAAAATATTTTTATTCGCTAATGACATGCGACTTAGTCTATCAAAGATAGACATAGAGATGGTTTAATAACCATCACGTTTTACCATATGTTAATAGCCATTAGTCTGAGATAGCTTTTATATCAAGGACTTACTAGGATTTATAAGATGTTGGGGGAATTATGGCGATATCTGATTGGCCTGTAGGAGAACGTCCACGCGAACGGCTACTGGCACAAGGAGCCAGTGCGCTCTCCGATGCTGAGTTGCTGGCGATTTTTTTACGCACCGGTGTAAAGGGGAAGTCGGCGGTAGATTTAGCGCGCGAGTTATTAACTGAGTTGGGAGGCTTGCGTGGTTTATTGTCGACCGATTTAAAAACATTTTGCCAAGCAAAAGGTTTAGGTGAGGCAAAGTATGCGCAGCTACAAGCTTGTTTGGAGATGTCTCGTAGATATTTGCGCGAATCGCTTGAGCGTGAAGGTCCGTTATCTAATCCAGAAGAAGCTAAACAGTTTTTATTAATGCGCATGCGTGATTACGATAAAGAAGTTTTCGCATGTCTGTTTTTAGATACAAAAAATCGAGTGATTGAATTTGAAGAATTGTTTGTTGGAAGTTTGCATAGTGCAGAAGTGCACCCAAGAGAAGTAGTTAAACAAGCACTAAAACATAATGCTAACGCTATTATATTTGCACATAACCACCCATCTGGTGACTCAACACCCAGCCATGCAGATATTGAAATTACCTATACTTTACGTGACGCCTTGGCGTTAATGGATATTAAGGCACTAGATCATTTAATTATTGGTAACAACGTGGTGTCACTAGCAGAACAGGGTCATTTATGAGCTGTAAAATTTGGACCTAAAAAACCCACGTAAATTACATTACGTGGGTTTTAATAAAATACTACTTTAGAAATTCTATTTCTTTAAGCTATCACGTATTTCACGTAATAAGACCACATCTTCTGGTGGAGCTGATGGCGCCGCTTCTTCTTTTTTCTTCATGCTGTTAACGGCTTTAATAATCATAAAGATTACAAAAGCAATTATTAAGAAATTGATGAGTGCTTGAATAAACGCTCCATAACCAAATACAGGTGCCGCTTCGCCTTCACCTAAGGCCATCGACAGACCGCTGAAATCTACACCGCCTGTAAATAAACCAATAATAGGCATAATTATGTCGTCAACTAATGAACCAACAACTGCGGATACTGCTGCACCGATGATAATACCGGTAGCCATATCCATCATGTTGCCTTTCATGACGAATTCTTTAAATTCACTTACCATTCCCATGATTTTTCTCCTGAGATTATTATTGTTATAAGAGTGTCAAGAACTGTAATCAGCAATACTTGTAAAAGCAAGAAAAGTTGGCCCTTATCTAATTACCTGAATTTATTGAAATAATTATTTAAGTGATTGTTCAAGAACAACTAATAGTTGATCTACATGTTTTTTTGTATGGCTGGCTGAAAAAGTTATCCGTATTCTGGCGGTATTATTAGGGACTGTTGGGGGGCGTATCGCAGGAACTAGAATCTTCGCGTCTAAAAGGTTTCGACTTACTTTTAATGCAGTTTCAGATGAGCCTAAAACTATCGGTTGTATGGGAGTGTGTGAAACAGATACATCAATACCAAGCTGCATACAGCGAGATTGAAAATATTGAATCAATTTTTGTAAATGTTCTCTGCGCCAAGCTTCATCCATTACAAGCCTAAGACTTGCTCGAGTGGCTTCTGCAATTGCTGGTGGGATAGCAGTGGTATAGATATAGCTATGTGATTTTTGTATTAACCACTCAATAACTTCTTGCTTGGCAGCGACAAAAGCACCAAAAGTGCCGAAGGCTTTGCCCAGTGTACCAATCAAAATATCGTCGTTAGATAGTAAATTTTCAGTGCAACCTTTTCCTTCTTTACCCAACACACCAATACCGTGCGCATCATCTATTATCAACTTCGCATCATACTTGCTTGCAATGGACTGAAGTTTACTCACAGGCGCTATAGTTCCATCCATGCTAAAGACACCATCTGATAAAATTAAATTATTAGAACCAGTATTCTCTGAGATATTTTTTTCTAACTGATTAATGTCTTGATGAGCATAACGCTTTAATTGTGCACGAGAGAGTATCGCTGCATCATTAAGCGAAGCGTGATTAAGTTTGTCTGCATAAATGTAACTACTACGATCAGCGATCGCGCTTACCACACCAAGATTTGCCATATAACCAGTAGAAAAAAGTAGAACTTTTTCACAACCAATAAAATCAGCCAGTTCATCTTCTAATGCTGCATGACATTCATGGTGTCCAGTAATTAGATGTGAGGCTCCTGAGCCAACACCATTTTTTTGAGCTGTATAAGCAAGGCTTTCAATAATTTTTGGGTGATTCGCAAGACCTAAATAATCGTTACTACAAAAAGATAAGACTTTTTGTCCATTGATAATCGGTTCAACTTGCTGAGCTGAGGAAATCATTTTACGACTACGATAATGATTATCGTGCCGAAGCTTGTCTAGCTTGTTTGCTAGATCCATAGCATCGAAATCTTAATTTAAGGCAGCTGCTTGACTAGAGTCGATTTCAGAATGAAGCGCAGAATTAACAGGGTCATTAACACTATCGGCCTGTATACCAAGTTTGTTAAATAGCGCTCGATCTTTTTCTGTCTCAGGATTTTTAGCGGTTAATAACGTCTCGCCATAAAATATTGAATTGGCCCCAGCGAAAAAGCACAGCGCTTGAGTTTGCTCATTCATTTTTTCACGCCCTGCAGATAAGCGCACATATGTTTTAGGCATTAAGATGCGCGCAATTGCAATAGTACGTATGAATTCAAACGCATCTAGATCATCCACATGTTCAAGCGGTGTGCCTTTGATTTTTATTAACATATTAATGGGTACAGATTCTGGGTGCTGTGGAAGGTTCACAAGTTGTAATAACAAACCAGCACGATCTTCTCGTGACTCGCCCATTCCCAAAATACCGCCACTGCATACATTAATGCCGTTGTTACGTACATGCTCTAATGTATCTAGACGATCTTGATAGGTCCGAGTAGTGATTACATTGCCATAAAACTCTGGGGAGGTGTCCAAGTTATGATTGTAATAGTCTAGTCCAGCAACTTTTAATTTTTGTGCTTGTGGCTCAGTCAGCATGCCAACCGTCACACAAGTCTCCATACCCAAGTCTTTTACCACCTCAATCATTTTAATAATTTGATCTAAGTTTTTATCGGAAGGATTCCTCCAGGCAGCTCCCATGCAAAATCGCGATGCGCCAGCTTTTTTCGCAGCCTCTGCATTTTGTTTTACTTCATCTAAAGACAACAAACGTTCTTTTTCAATCTCGGTGTCGTAGTGGCCACTTTGTGGGCAGTACGAACAATCTTCAGAGCAAGATCCGGTTTTAACTGAAAGTAAGGTGCTGACTTGTACCTTATTTGGATCATGATGCTCACGGAAGATACGGTGTGCTAAGTACAGCAAATCGTTGAATGGTAATTGATATAAGTCTAAGACCTCATGTTTTTCCCAGTCATTGCGCATAGTTATAGTTTGGGTGTCAGATTGCATAGCTTGCTTTGCCAAATAGGTTAACGATAATAGTGTCAGCAAGTCTAATCTTTTGCAGAGGGGTGTCAATAAAAGCATGACTTCAAAAAATGACGACTAGAAGTATGGCTGCGGGCGCGCAATGGGCTGCTTCTGCTTTAAAAAAATTTGGATCAGTGGTTTATCCTAAAGTGTGTCTAAATTGTAATGATGTTGGGCAAGATGAGATGGATCTTTGTGAACGCTGTTTTCAAAACCTGCCATGGGTGGAGTTTGCCTGCCAACGTTGTGCGTTGCCGTTGCTGAATAGTAATTCCAGCTTATGTGGTGCGTGCACAAATCGAGAGCTATATTTTGATTATGCTTCTGCCCCGTTTCAGTTTGACGGATTTATCCGTGATGCCATTTATCAATTCAAATTTAATCAAAAGCTTAATCAAGGCAAGTTACTTGCCCAATTATTATTGAAACATATTGAAGAAAAGCAGTTAGAGATTCCTGAGTTGATTATTCCCGTACCATTACATAAAAAACGTATATGCCAACGCGGTTATAACCAGGCTTTGGAAATTGCGCGTATCGTTAGCAAGCATATTAGTAGTGAGCTTGATTACGATACTGTATATCGAAATCGTGATACTAGTGTGCAAATGGAATTGCCTGCCAAGCAACGACATAAAAATGTTCAAGGGGCGTTTTCAGTTAAAGAGAATGCAACCGTGTTAAAGAATAAGCATATATGTATTGTGGATGATGTGATGACGACGGGGAATACCGTAAATGAAGTGGCTAAGTGTGCCCGCAACGTAGGCGCAAAAAAGATAGATGTCTGGTGCGTAGCTCGTGTCGCCTGAACTGAGAATTTGTTTTAAGTTGTAAGTGGATAAAGGTTAAATAGGCCGTGCATTTTCTGTGCCGAGCTTCAATATGATTTCTGGATTTTTAGAGCATATTGATACTTCAACTTCAGGATAATCAGACCTGGCTTTTTGAATGTCAGCGCTGAAGGTTACAAGTTTGCCAGGCGAAATTTTTTGCCAATCATTTAGTTTTGATGATTCCATGTTTAAGAATATATAATTTGCAACGATGAGGTTACCATCTACTAATCTAATTTTAACTTCAGGCATATCCATGGCAATGCCATTTTCTAAATCCTGCCCAAGCTCAACACTTCTAATTTCTCCAGACCAGTAAATTTTGTTTCCAGCAAATTGTTCAGATAACTGATTACCTCTCAGACCATCGGAGTAGCATCTTGCAGCTTCCTCAACAAACTTTTCCCAATTGTTGTGCCATAAATTCATCTTCTTTGCAGCAATAATTCGTCACATGGAAAAATAGTAATGCGCAAATATTCCAATAAACACCATCATGCCAAAATAATTATTATTTAGAAAAGCATTAAAGCAGCGATCTGGAAATCGGTGTTTGATGAGCACTTGTTGGTAGATAAAAAATAAGCTGGCGAGAGCTAATCCAACATAATAAATCCAACTCATATTGGTGTTGATGCCGACCAATACTAAACATAGCATTACTAAAAACTGCATCATACCAATTGCAATCTTATCCATCGGGCCAAATAAAATTGCGGTGGATTTTGCTCCTATCTTTATATCATCTTCACGATCGATCATGGCATATAAGGTGTCATAGGCAGTGGTCCAAATTACTGCGGCAGTAAATAGTAACCAAGCAATCGGCGTGGGGTAGTTATTTGTAATAGCAGTAAAAGCCATTGGTATAGAAACGGCAAAGGCAATGCCTAGATGCACTTGCGGTAAAAAATGAACGCGTTTCATGAATGGGTAAGTAGCGGCTAACACTGCAGCACCAATGGCAAAGTAAATGGTGAGTTTATTTAAAAACACCAGTGCCATGATGAACGCTATGAGCCCAAGAACACTGGCAACGATGAGTGCTTCTTTAGGTTCGATTAAACCTGCAGCTAAAGGGCGGTCGCGTGTTCTTCCCACAAAACGATCAATTTTACGATCTGCGTAATCGTTGATTGCACAACCTGCTGAACGAGTTAGCACTACACCAAGAATGAAGACAATAAGAATCGTTAGATTTGGTATCCCTTCTGCTGCGATAAATAAAGCCCATAGTGTAGGCCAGAGTAATAATAGAATTCCTATTGGTTTATTGAGGCGAACTAATTTTGCATATAGACCTAAACGATCAGTATCGACCTTGCTGAATTTACCCCGGGGCTTTTTAATATTTTGAATCACGGCTGATTTATAAACTTGGTTTTGGTGCAAGGTCGGGTCGAAAGTAATGATACGCCATACCAGTATCCGGGCGTTGGCCGCGCCAAATATAAAATGCTTCGGCGGCTTGTTCTAGTAACATGCCAAAGCCATCTACTACTTTTCCAGCATGATGGTTTTTCGCCCAAGCCATAAAAGGCGTGTCTTGATCACTATATAAAAGATCATAGCAACAGGTAGTAGGGCCAACTATTTCACTTGGTAGTTCAACGTTGTTTCCTTGTAAGCCAGCAGAGGTAGCGTGCAAGACTAAATCAAAAGGATGTTTTGGAATATCATCTAAGGCGCAGCTGGTTATATTTCCAACATCTTTAAACTGTTGTGTAATTGCATCTGCTTTGCTAACGGTTCGATTAGTAATAATGAGCTCAGCGGGTTGTTCATTTAATAAAGGCTCCACAATACCCTGTGTAGCACCGCCCGCACCGACGATTAATATTTTTGTATTAATAATAGGTACTCGTAACGTCTTTTTTAAATCACGCAATAACCCAATGCCATCAGTGTTGGCACCAATAAATCTTCCGTCGTCATTTTTATAAATGGTATTTACCGCGCCGGCATTTTTTGCATAGTCTGTAAGTTCATCTACAAATGCACAGGCATCATTTTTAAAAGGTACGGTTACGTTTAGACCTTTGCCGCCATCTGCAAAAAACTTTGATACCACTTGTGAAAACTTGTTTTCATCAGCAAGTATTTTTTCATAGTGAAGCTGTTCGCCGGTTTGGTCGGCAAATAAAAGATGAATATCAGGGGACTTGCTGTGTTCAATCGGGTTTCCGATTACCGCATATCGGTCTAATTGAGACTCACTCATTTAACCAAGCAGCAACATCTTTTGCGTAATAAGTGAGTATTGCATCCGCACCCGCACGTTTTATGCAAAGTAGTGCTTCCATTACACACTCTTTTTCGTCTAGCCAGCCATTTTGCGCAGCAGCTTTTAACATGCTGTATTCACCACTTACTTGGTAAACAAAAGTCGGCATTTTAAATTCTTCTTTTACACGACGCACAATGTCTAAGTAAGGTAAGCCCGGTTTTACCATTACCATGTCCGCTCCCTCGCTAATGTCTAAAGCGACTTCATGTAACGCTTCATCCGAATTTGCAGGGTCCATTTGATAAGTATATTTGTTACCGCCCGCAAGATTTTCAGCAGAACCGACTGCATCGCGAAACGGGCCATAAAAACTTGAAGCATATTTTGCGGAGTAGGCTAATATTTTGGTGTTACGAAAATCATGTGCTTCCAGAATATTTCTTATGTCACCCACACGACCATCCATCATATCGGAGGGTGCAACAATATCAGCACCGGCTTGTGCATGCGATAAGGCTTGTTTGGTAAGTACATCTACCGTTTCATCATTCAACACGTAACCTTGATCATCGATCAAACCATCTTGTCCATGGGTAGTGAAAGGATCCAAGGCAACGTCACTGATCACTCCCAACTCAGGAACCGCATCTTTTAGTGCTGCAATGGCACGTTGTGCTAAGCCATCTGCATTAAAGGCTTCTTCTGCCTGTTCGGATTTCTTGTCAGCATCTACCACCGGAAAAATCACTATAGAAGGAATGCCTAGAGCATGGGCTTGTTTACCTTCTTTAACCAATTCGTCTATAGACATGCGTTCCACCCCCGGCATTGAGGGCACCTCTTTTCTTGAAGATTGGCCTTCGATCACAAATACAGGGTAAATCAAATCACTGACATGAATACGATGCTCACGCTGCAGTTCGCGAGAGAAAGTATCCGCACGCATACGACGCATTCTGATGTAGGGGTATTCACTCATGGCTTAGATAGTAGCAAAAGTTCTTAGGGATTACTGAATTGAGCCCTTATATGGGCGATATTACATAGTGAGTGAGCATAGGGATATGCGAATATGAGTTGCAACATGGATGTTGCTTCAGATTAAAGTAAGACTATATTGAAATGACCGCTTTGGGTCGTAAGCAGTAATTTTAAATCCACTCTCGCGCAGGCAAAAACTCGGTATACAATTTTTCTTCTTCACTGTCTACTTCTGGAGAATAATCATACTCCCAACGTACATTGGGCGGTAACGACATTAATATTGATTCCGTGCGCCCACCAGATTGCAAACCAAATAACGTGCCACGGTCGTAGACTAAATTAAACTCTACATAGCGCCCACGACGATACAGTTGAAAGTTACGATGCTGTTCAGTAAACGTATGATCTTTACGTTTTTCTACAATCGGTAAATACGCTTTGGTAAAATGATCGCCGACACTTTTGATTAGATTAAAACTTTTTTCAAAGCCACCTTCGTTAACGTCGTCAAAAAACAAACCACCCACGCCGCGTGCTTCATTGCGGTGTTTAATGAAAAAATACTCGTCACACCATTTTTTAAATTTTGGATAATAACTTTCATCTACTGCATCGCAAGCTTGTTTTGCGGTTTGATGCCAATACACGGCATCCTCTTCAAAACCGTAATAGGGTGTGAGGTCAAAGCCACCACCAAACCACCACACAGGTTCTTCATCTTCTTTCTCGGCAATGAAAAAGCGCACATTACAATGCGAAGTAGGCACAAAAGGATTATTTGGGTGAATGACTAACGATACCCCCATTGCCTGGAAGTTACGTCCAACTAATTCGGGTCGTTGTGTGGTTGCAGCAGGAGGTAGGCTATTGCCAAAAACATGTGAAAACCCGATACCCGCTTGTTCGAATACTTTGCCATTTTGCAATATATGTGTGCGACCGCCTCCGCCTTCAGGCCGTTCCCAGTCATCTTCTTTAAACTTTGCAACATTATCAAGTGTTTCAACTTCTATGCAAATGTTGTCTTGTAGGCGTTTTAGATAATCTAAAACTTTATTGGTATCGGGTTGCATCGTCATGGTTTCTTCTAATTAATTTGAACGCAGTATTTTCCCGCTTAGTAAATCGCAAATCTGGCTAGGTGTTCCTGACCCAGCGCAATCAATAAGTACATAGTCTACGTGGGGACCAAACCAATCCCAAATTTCTTGTCTGTTTTTCAGGGTTTTATATGCAGAAATATTTGCACTTGTGGAGATAATTCCTTGAGTGGTTGCAGATAAGAGGTTAGCTACTGGGTGATTGGTAATTCGCACAGCTAATTTTTCATGTTTACCTCGCACCCAAGATGGCACTTGTTCTTTTGTCGGGACTAGCCATGTAGTATTTTCTGCTGAAGTTATAGAATCTAGTTGATCAGCAGATAATGCAGTGGTGTGTTGTTGTAATGAAGAGATGCTATCCACCAGCATGATCAAGCCATTTTCAACAGCACGATTTTTTAAGCAGAGAATTCGGTTAACGGCTTCATTATTAAACGGATCACAACCTAGACCTAAAACCGTTTCGGTTGAATAGGCGATAATGCCACCATTCTTTAAAATTACACTAGCTTGCGATACTTGATTGGCAAGCACGGTTATTCTTTTGATGTATTGTCGTCGTCAGCCTTTGTAGATTTTTTTGTCGCGACTTTCTTCTTTGGAGCAGCTTTCTTTTTAGTGGTCTTTTTCTTAGTTGATTTTTTCTTTTTGGTTGCAGCTTTCTTTTTCTTGGCAGGTGCTTTCTTTTTAGCCGCAGTTTTTTTCTTTGGAGCAGCTTTCTTTTTGCGACCCCATTTTTTCTCTGGCGCTTCCTCGATCATTTTTTTGCATTCTTCTAGGCTGTAACCTTTAGGATCGGTATCCTTAGGGATTTTTACATTCTTATTTCCATCTGTCATATATGGTCCGTAACGCCCATTGAGAATTTGAATGCCTTCTTCTTCCCAGTTGCGAATTATTTTTTCGGCGTCGGCTTTCTTTTTCTCCGCTACGAGCTGTAGTGCTGCATCAAGCTCGATAGTGTAAGGATCTAGACCACTATCTTTTTTAATCGACACATACTTACTACCATATTTAACATACGGACCAAATCGCCCAATACTGGCTGAAACTTTTTCACCTTCTTCTGTTTCGCCCAAGTCTCGAGGTAACTTGAATAGCTCCATCGCTTGTTCATAAGTGATGTCTGCCATTTTTTGTCCGGGCAGCAATCCAGCAAATTTAGGCTTGTCTTCATCTTCTCGTGTGCCAATTTGCACAAAAGGCCCATAGCGACCCATGCGTACACTTACTGGTTTGCCAGACTTAGGGTCAGTACCAAGCTCTCTTGCTTGCACGGCTTCTTCACGTGTAACGGTTTCTTCTTTATCTACAACTAGGGCAGTAAAAGGTTTCCAGAATTTATGTAAAACGGGAACCCAGTCTTTTTCGCCACGTGAAATTTCATCCAGATCATCTTCAAGACGTGCAGTGAAATCGTAGTCTACATACTGCGTGAAATGCTTCGTTAAAAAATCATTTACGATTCGTCCCATCTCCGTGGGTGTAAATCTACGGCTTTCTACCTCGGCATATTCTCTGTATTGCAGTGTTGAAATAATGCTGGCGTATGTTGAAGGTCGGCCAATACCGTATTCTTCAAGTGTTTTAACTAAGCTTGCTTCAGTAAATCTTGGAGGCGGCTCGGTAAAATGTTGTTCTGCACGCACTTCTTTGAGTTTGACAGTTTCTCCCACTTCAAGTGCGGGCAACATTTTTTCATCGGGCTCGTCTTTTTTATCATCCGAACCTTCTAAATATAGTTGCATGAATCCAGGGGTTTTAATTGATGACCCAGTGGCTCTAAAGATATTGCCTTCGCCACATTCAAATTCCACTGCTACCATATTCAGCGTTGCATGAATCATTTGACTAGCTACGGCACGTTTCCAGATTAGCGTGTAAAGTTTTTGCTGGTCTGCACTTAAAAATTTCTTCACCTCATCCGGTGTGCGCATAAATGAAGTAGGTCGAATGGCTTCGTGAGCTTCTTGGGCATTTTTAGATTTGGTTTTAAAAACACGTACTTCATTCGGTACATTATCTTTGCCATATTTTTCGCCAATAAAGGCGCGCAACTCATCAAGTGCTTCTTGTGCAAGCACTACAGAGTCGGTACGCATATAAGTAATTAAACCTACCGGACCTTCACCTAAATCAATACCTTCATATAATTGCTGTGCTACACGCATGGTTTTCTGGGCAGAAAACCTAAGTTTGCGTACCGATTCCTGTTGCATGGTGGAAGTGATGAAAGGCGCCGCTGGATTACGAACACGCTCTTTTTTATCTACCGTTTTTACAATTAGCTTGCCGTTGGCATTCTTTTCCAATAACTGTTTGGCTTCGGTAGCATCTTTCTCGTTATTGATATCAAACTGCTTGAGTTTGTTACTCTTATATATAGACAATTTAGACAAGAACTCTTGCTTGTCTTTTTCGCAGTCACCCTCAATGGTCCAATATTCCTGAGGGTCAAATTTTTCGATTTCAGCTTCACGCTCGCAGAGTAAACGTAAGGCAGGACTTTGCACGCGACCTGCAGATAAACCTCGTTTAATTTTTTTCCAAAGTAGTGGAGAGAGATTAAATCCAACAAGATAATCTAATGCACGACGTGCAAGCTGCGCATTTACAAGGTCATCCGATAATTTGCGAGGGTTGGCTACGGCATTGTTAACCGCGCTTTTAGTAATTTCGTGAAACACTACGCGGTAAACATCTTTGCCATTGAGCAAGTCACGATCTTTTAACAATTCGTATAAATGCCAAGAAATCGCTTCTCCTTCACGATCCGGGTCAGTTGCTAAATACAGCGCTTCAGATTTTTTTAATGCTTTGGTAATTGCATTAACATGTTTTTCATTTTTCTCAATGATTTCATATTTCATCTCGAAATCATTTTCTGGATTTACCGCACCTTCTTTGGGAACAAGATCACGCACGTGACCATAAGATGCGAGCACACCAAAGTCCTTACCAAGATATTTTTCTATAGTTTTGGCCTTGGCCGGTGATTCAACAATGACTAAATTTTTACTCATGTATAGGGCTATAACTAAAAATTAAAGATCCGTACTACTAATATAGTACCCATGGCGGCGAACTATTACGCGTTTCTTATGTGTTTGTAAATGCCTATACTGCTATTCTTAACAGAAAATCTGTCTAAGATAAAAGTTTTTCCATAAATAATTTATTATCATGACCGTTTAGTTTAGATGTCATTACAGCGCATATAGATACCATTACCATGATGAGCAACTTGGTTATTCAGCTCTAAAATCAAAAGGATAGAGGAAACTTCCCCAACTTCTAATCCGCATCGTTCTATCAATGTATCAATGCTTATTGGTTCGTGACCCATACTATTTAATATTTTTTCATGCTGAGGATCTAATGGGAGGGTATTTTGAGTATTAACCGCGATATTTTGTTCAGAACTTAATGCATTTAGATCAATGTGATGTTTGAGCTCTTCTAAAACATCTTCTACGGTTTCAACTAATTTTGCACCATTACGAATTAAGTTATGAGTTCCTTTTGATAGTGGGTTATGGATAGACCCAGGTATAGCAAATACTTCACGTCCTTGTTCAAGGGCTAAGCGCGCGGTAATTAAAGAGCCGCTTTTCAACGACGCTTCAACAATTAAAGTTCCTAAACTTAAACCACTAATAATGCGATTACGGCGAGGGAAGTGACCAGGCATAGGTGAAGTGCCAATAGGGAATTCAGAAACTAGTAAACCACGTTGCGAGATTTGTTCAGCAAGTTGACGATGTTCTGCAGGATAAACGCGGTCTAGTCCACAAGCCGCAACGGCAATAGTATTTCCAATGTCAGCTTGCAATGCACCGCGATGTGCAGCGCCGTCAACGCCACTGGCTAAGCCGCTAGTAATCACTAGCCCATTGCTAGCTAGTTTTTTTGCAAACGATGTAGAGATTTCTTTACCGTACACACTAGCATTACGGCTACCCACTATCCCAAGCTGCGGATCATTTAATAATGTTGCAGTAAGATTTGCATTTCCAAGCACATACAGTACACAGGGCGGATCAGGAATTTGTTTTAATAATGTAGGGTACAGAGGGTCTTGGATGGTGAGTATGTGATGATTTTCATGCTCAAGCCAAGCGAGATCACGTTGAACAGACGCTATATCTGGAGTTTGTATACCATCTATAACTGTTTGGTTAATTCCTATTGAGCGCAGTTCACTTTGACTAGCCTGTAAAATAATTTCAGGTGTTTGAAAATGGGCTAATAGTTTATGTAATGTGACTGGCCCGAGTTTGTTGACGTGAACAAGGGATAGCCAAGCTTCGAGTGATTGCATGAGTAGATACTACTATTTATGTTGCCCCAACGTAGATTGTAACGGCATATACAAATAAACTAAAAGGCGCAAAAAAGCCCACAAAACTTGGTTTTGTGGGCTTTGATTATTTAAGCTTAATTTAGGTGTTTACGGGCTAGTAGCCGAGTCACCGACCTGAATGGACCTTGTTGTTTCCATAATTAATGCATAGCTGACTTTTTCAAAAGTGCGAAATACCATTGCACGACCTGCACTTTCTTCTGGCAAGTCTACATCCACTAAAGAACCTGGTTTTTCAAAAGGATCTGCAACCACGCGCCCAGCCTGGTTAATATCTAGTACATGGCCTTTTTCGATACCGTCACGCTGACCTAAACTTACAGTGATGACTTGGAAAGTACCTACTTGCGTAATGCCATCAAACAATGAAATTACATAGCCGCTTGTACCTTCAGGTGGGGAATGCGGTACAAATTCTGTATCTATTTCACTGAAATTAATAGGTAATAAACGATCACCACGCAATGCTTCACGTTTAGTTTGAGTTAAATCAAGGGTGGCAGGATCGCCAGCACGTATAATTTCTCCGTCGCCGACAATAATGGCTTCAAAGCCAAGTAACTCATCAGAGTCAGGGGCATATAGTGCTTCGCCCTTACGGAAGATGGTGTATTGCCCTTGTGGCTCACCGTCAAAGCCACGCGCATACACGCGGTCTCCAGCGCCGAATGCAAGTCTTTCTTCAATTGAGCTTAAAATATACGGTGCATTGTCTAACGTTTCTTCACTCACTACGCGTGGGCGAATAATAAATTGTTGGATAGCTGGAATCGCTATACCGTAAATTTGAGCATCAATATCTTCACTTCGTACCTTTGGAGACAACTTAGTTACTCTTGGTCCATCACCCACTGTTAGATAAGGCTTTCCACCTACATAGAAGATAGAAATAACATCACCAGGGTAAATTAGGTGTGGGTTACTGATTTGAGGATTGAGATACCAAATTTCTGGCCAATACCATGGCTGGACTAAAAATCGATTGGATAAGTCCCATAAAGTATCTCCAGGTACTACAGTATATTGCTCTGGAGCCGAGGCTTTAAATTCAACATCATGCTGATCTGGAGATACAGGTAAGTCTTCCAGGCGAGGTTCAGCAGAAGAGTCCATAGTTTGGGTTTCTGAAGAATCGATATCAACATCGGGTTCGCCAACCTCAATGTCGTCACTGTCAGTGCTAGTTGTTGTCGAGCAAGATACGACAAACACTGCTAATAGACAGGAAATGAATAGGGTAAAAAATGTGCCGTGATTGTTGAATTTCCCCAGCATGTTGATCCTTAATCCGTTGTTATAGAAGATTTTTTGCTAAACTAGCTATCAATACTTTTATACTAGAGTATAGCCCTATAAGCATAGGGGTTATGCTATATCTCTGCATAAAAGGCAATACTAAATTAATTTATAACTATTGTGTAACTTAATGGCGCTCTTAGAAATTTTACACTTTCCAGACTCTCGGTTGCGAAAAAAGGCTATCCCAGTCGATAAGGTGGATGATCAGGTCCGACAGACGGTGATAGACATGTTTGAGACCATGTATGAGGCCCCTGGTATAGGTTTGGCAGCAACTCAGGTGAATATTCAACGGCAGATCATTGTGATCGATGTGACGGATGATAAATCTGCACCCATATGCTTGATAAATCCAGAAATCATCACTAAACAGGGCGAAGAAGAAATGCAAGAAGGCTGCTTATCCGTTCCTGGAATTTTTGAGAATGTGCAGCGTGCTGAGAGCATTACCGTGCGGGCGCTCGATCAACAGGGAAATGAATTTACACGTGAGGCAGCTGGATTGCTTGCTGTATGCGTTCAACATGAAATGGACCACTTGGAAGGTAAGTTATTTGTTGATTATTTATCCCCACTTAAACTTCAGCGGATAAAAAAGAAGATGCTGAAAATTAAAAAACTTGAGCCATCTGGTCAAGACGATTTCTCTAAACCTGCCAACATCATATAGAGATCTGATGTAATTAAGCAGTTTTAACGCAATGTTTAGCTAATTGTATTGTCAAGCTACGTTAGCTATACATAATTAAAATAACTGCAACCTTGTAGATGAGTAAGGATATGAGCAAGGCCCTAAATATAATTTTTGCAGGTACCCCAGATTTTGCTGCTTCGGCACTACAGGCTTGTATAGAGAGTAAACATCATGTGTGTGCTGTGTTTACTCAACCTGACCGCCCTGCAGGTCGTGGCAGAAAAATTAATTTCGGGCCGGTTAAACAATTGGCAGTGGATGCCGATGTTTCGGTATTTCAGCCACAGCATTTGGATAGTGAACAACAAAAACAAATTAAAGCACTGCACGCAGATGTAATGTTGGTGAGTGCATATGGATTGTTGCTGCCGCCAGAGGTGTTGAGTATTCCAAAATATGGCTGCATCAATATACATGCGTCTTTATTACCTAAATGGCGTGGTGCAGCACCCATTCAACGCTCGATCATCGCTGGCGATAAAAAAACAGGAATCAGTATTATGCAAATGGAACAGGGTTTGGATACTGGGCCTATTTTGCAGCAATTTGAGTGTGAAATAAGTGCAATGGATACTGGTGCTAGTTTGCATGATCGACTAGCAAGTATTTCTGCTAGTGAAATTATTGAAGTTTTAGAAAATGTACAAGCAGGTAAGTTAAAGGAGCATGCTCAAGATGAAAGTCAGGCCAGTTATGCAAATAAAATCACTAAGCTAGAAGCCAATATTGATTGGCAACAAAGTGTTGAAGAGATTGATCGCAAAATTCGCGCATTTAATTCTTGGCCCGTTGCCTACACATATTTTGGACAGCAGCGATTGCGAATTTGGCAAGCAGAGGTTTGTGCAACAGAAAGTGATATGCAGCCTGGCACTATATTAAACAGTAAACAAAATATTGAAGTGGCGACTGGCAATGGGGTAATAAGATTAATTTCGATACAACTTTCGGGTGGTAACGTTATTAGTGCGCAAGATTTTCTTAACGCTCATAATATTAATGCGCGCAGTTTTACTTTTGAGCCAGAAAAAGATCTTAGAGAGTCGGCATGATTAGTTTGTTGTCACGAAGAATATTTTTTGGATTGTGCGCCATGATTTTCATGATGCTCGCCTTGCTAGGCGAAATCGTGCATGCAAAGACCAGCGCAATCGAAGTTAATTATTTGCAGGTTACGGAACTAAATAATGAATTGCGTTTAGATGCAGAGATTGCCTACGAGCTAAATAGTGAAGTGAGGGAAGCGTTAGCGAATGGTATTCCATTATTATTTCAAGTCGAAGTACAAATTATTTCCTTGAAAAAATGGCTTTGGGATAAAGTTATTTCCACCACAGTTAAAACATATTCGCTGAAATACCACGTACTTAGTAAACAATATATCTTAGAAAATTTTGAAACAGGCAAGAGGCATAGTTATCCAGATTTACAGTCTGTATTAATCCAGCAAGGAAGAATTACAGCAATGTATATCGCCGAAGCAGATAATTTAAATCAACAAAAAAAATATGTTGTGCAACTGCGTTCGCGTTTGCTTACTAACGAATTACCCTTGCCACTAAGAATGAAAAGTTATATTTCTCCTAAATGGCGCTTAAGTAGCGGTTGGCATCAATGGCCACTGTAGATAAACAATTAGTTGATAAGCAAACTTTCTTGCGTATATGGCCAATCATACTCCTGTTCGCGTTATTGATGGGCTCATTGTATTTATTAGCGGATGCCACACGTAGTGAAACAAGTTTTGAGCAACTTCATTATTGGTTATTTCCATTTAATATTTTATTGCTAGCTATTTTTCTAATATTAATTGTAGCTAATGTTTATAAACTTGCAGTACAGGTAATTCGGCGTCAGCCCGGTTCAAGACTAACACTGCGTTTGTTACTTATATTTGTGGTGCTCGCCATTGTACCTGTAGGTATCGTATACACCTTTTCAGTATGGCTCATTCAAGAGGGGGTCGACAGTTGGTTTGATGCAGATGTAGAAAAAGCATTGCAAGATTCTGTAGATTTAAGTCGTTCTTCGTTGGATTTGCATATGCGGCAATTACGTAAACAAACAGAGCCTATGATTAGAGAATTGTCACAAACAACTTCTTTAGATGCGCCCTTGGTAATTAATAATTTGCTGCGCCGCAGTGGTGCGGCAGAAATTGTATTGTTTACACGCAGCAGCAAAATTATTGCTTATGGTGGCGAGGTGGGGGCAGCGGTAGTACCACGTTTACCTGGTGAAACAGTGATGCGCTTGGTTAGCCAAGGTGAAACCTATGTGGGGTTAGACCCGATAAAAGATTCAGGCTTACATGTGCGTCTAGTGTTCCCTATGAATTCTGTTGGTGTTACTGCTCAAAGACGCATGGTACAAGTGTTATATCCAATTTCTGATCGAATAAGCGATTTAGCATCAAGCGTACAAAAAGGTTTTGGTAAATATAATGAACTTGTTTATTTGCGCACGCCTTTAAAACAAAATTTTGCATTAATTATTACTTTGGTTTTATTGTTAGGAATATTATTTGCTGTGTGGGCAGCGTTTTATTCTGCGCGCAGGTTAGTCGAACCGATTAAAGATCTTGCGCAGGGCACAAAGGCCGTTGCAGAAGGCCAGTACCATAAGAAAATTCCTGTTGAGCGTAATGACGATTTAGGAATGTTAGTGGCTTCCTTTAACCAAATGACAGAGCGTTTGTCATTGGCTCGTGATAAAGCAAAGTTAAGTCAGCGTCTTATCGATAGCCAGCGTAATTATTTGCAAACAATTTTAGAAAACTTATCTTCTGGTGTGATTAGTCTCGATCAGAATTTAGTAATAAAGACTGCAAACGTAACGGCATCAGATATTCTAAACACAGATATAAATGAATATATTGGTCGCGATGTTGCTCAACTTTCAATGGGGCATGAAAACTTAAAAAGTTTTTGTGATCAAGTTGTTCCTATGCTCCAAGGTAACGAGCCACAATGGCAGACAGAGGTAAAATTGTTGGGTGGCAACCAAGGCATTAAATTCCAAAGTAAAATTTTAATGTGTCGAGGTGTAAAGCTACCCAATGATGAAGAACAAACTGGAGGCTATGCGCTTGTATTTGATGACATCACTCAATTAATTAGTGCGCAACGAGATTCTGCCTGGGGCGAAGTAGCGCGACGTTTAGCGCATGAAATTAAAAATCCTCTAACGCCTATCCAGCTTTCAGCAGAACGTCTGCGGCGCAAAATTTTGCCTGAACTTGATCAGCACGAAGGTAGTATTTTAGATCGAGCAACCACTACTATTGTAGAACAAGTAGAGTCTATGAAGGAAATGGTTAATGACTTTGCAGATTATGCACGTGCCCCGCAAATGGAAAAAACTCCCTTGGATTTAAATAAATTAATTTCAGAGGTTGTCGAGCTATATCAAAACAATGTTCATAATTTTGAAGTTATCACTTCGCTTGATGAATATCCGCCACTAATATTAGGTGATAACACTCGGCTTCGACAATTGATGCATAATTTAATCAAGAATGCTTTTGAAGCGATGCCAACTGAGCATCAGGGGAAAAAACAGGTGCCAGAATCAGAACAAGCCTTAATTCATTCGCAAGTTCAAATTACCACCCGCTGCTTTGAAATTAGTGGTGTGCCATTCGTAAGTTTAGTGATAGTCGATGATGGGCCCGGTTTCCCCAATGACTTATTAGAGCGATTATTTGAACCTTATGTAACAACAAAAAATACCGGTAATGGCTTAGGGTTAGCCATTGTGAAGAAGATTGTAGAAGAACATGGGGGTACTATACGTGCAGAGAATGCCCAAGACAGAGGTGCTCGGATTAAAATTCGTATACCTTTAAGCACTTCAGCATCCAGAACTATGGAAACAGATATATCAGCGCATAGCCAAGGAGATGCGGCATGAGTCAAGAAAATATATTAGTCGTAGATGATGAACCTGATATCCGAAATTTGGTGCAAGAGATATTGGTAGATGAAGGCTACAAAGTAAGAGTTGCGGAAGATACTGCTGCAGCAAGGAAGCATGCTAGTAGTAAACAACCTGATTTAGTGCTGTTAGATATTTGGATGCCAGGAGAAGATGGCATTAGCTTGTTAAAAGATTGGCAAAAAAGCGGCAGCATTGATTGCCCCGTAGTAATGATGTCTGGTCACGGTACTGTTGAAACTGCAGTTGAAGCAACGCGCTTAGGTGCGTATGACTTTATCGAAAAGCCTTTAACGATGGCTAAATTATTAGTAAGTGTAAAACGTGCATTAGAGACTGTAGAAGAGAATTCAAATTTAGAAATTGCAGCTGAATCAGTTGAAGCCCCAGTTGGAACAAGTTTACCGATTCAATCGTTACGTGACCAAGCTAAAAAATTAGCAGCACACGATAATGTTTTATTAATAAAGGGCGAATCTGGCGTTGGCAAAAAATCTTTTGCTAATTTTGTGCACTCATTAGGTAACAGAAAAACAAAACGTTTTATAGCGCTGAACGACGACAACTTAAATAACCGTGAGTCTGCTAAGCAATTATTTGGGGCTGAGGAAAATGGTGTAGTAAATCCTGGTGTATTTGAGCTATGCAAAGGCGGAACAGTTTTTATTAGCGATATCGCAAATTTAAATGTACAAGGCCAGAAACTTTTATCTCACCTTTTGCAGAAGAAACAATATAAACGCATTGGCGGTACGACTGCGCTAAAATTTGATGCGCGCGTAATCGTTGCCACTCAAGTTGATCTTCAGGCTGAGGTTAAGGCCAATCGTTTTGATGATGAATTATATTTTCTACTAAATGTAGTACCGGTTCGCATTCCTGCTTTGCGCGAGCATTTGCAAGATGTTCCGGAGTTATTACGTTATTACATTGACTTTTATTGTTCGAAAGAAAATTATCCATATCGAACTTTTGCAATTGCCGCACAAAACCAATTACTACACTACACCTGGCCAGGAAATATTCGCGAACTAAAAAATTTAGTACAGAGACTACTGATACTAAGCTCTACAGACGAGGTGTCTGCAGAAGAAGTAGCTATGGCATTGGAAGAGCAAAATGTTGTCGGTGAAGCTCCGGGGCATGAGAGTCTTTACCAGCTACCGCTTAGGGAAGCGCGTGAATCATTCGAGCGCGGTTATTTTTTGCATCAGTTAAAACAAGTGGGTGGCAATATCAGCAAACTCTCTGAACGCGTTGGCTTAGAGCGCACCCATCTTTATCGAAAGCTTCGTGCACTAGGTATAAATACCAAAGAGTCTCAATAAAATCACGTATATAGAAAAGGGCTTGCAAGTCTCAATTAACACGCCTATCCTGCGCCGCCTGTAATCAGCCGAATTTTAATGATGGCTGGAGTAATATTATCATGAAAATCATAATCTTAGGTGCAGGACAAGTAGGCGGATCATTGGCGCTAAGCCTGGCAAATGAAAACAACGATATAACGCTAATTGATACCGATGCCATGATTCTGCAAGATATTCAGGATCGTGCAGATCTACGCACCATATTAGGTGAAGCTTCACATCCCTCAGTACTTTCTCAAGCGGGTGCCAAAGATGCCGATATGATCATCGCACTAACAAATAGCGATGAAACCAATATGGTGGCATGCCAAGTTGCCTATACCTTATTTCATACGCCTACGAAAATTGCGCGCATAAGAGCAGTGGAGTACCTCACCTATAGTGATTTGTTTGTGCAAGAAGCTTTGCCGGTGGATGTATTAATTAGCCCAGAACATTTGATCTCACAATATATACAACGCCTGATCGAGCATCCAGGTTCATTGCAGGTGCTAGATTTTGCCGATGGGAAAATTAAGTTACTTGCCATGCGTGCTGAGATTATAGGTCCGTTACTTGGTAAACGCCTAAATGATATTTGGGAAGCCATGCCTGAGACGGAGGCTAAAGTAGTTGCCGTATATCGAAATAATGAATCTCTTGCGTTGAATAGCGATACGATTATTCAAGCGGAGGATGAAGTATTTTTTCTTGCTTCTTCATCAAATGCTGCCGCACTTACTGCACAATTACGTGGGACTGAAAAACCTTATAAACGTGTGCTGTTGGCAGGTGGCGGCAATATTGGCTTGCACCTTGCTAAGTCACTTGAAAGTGAATACCAAGTTAAAATTATTGAACGTAACCATGAACGTGCAAGTTATTTATCAGAAGCATTGGATAAAACCATAGTTTTGCAAGGTGATGCTGCCGATCAAGATATGTTGTTAGAAGAAAATATTGAAAACATGGATGTATTCTGTGCGCTCACCAATGATGATGAAGCGAACATACTTTCAGCCATGCTTGCTAAACGATTGGGCGCGAATAAAGTGATGTCTTTGATCAATCGTCCTAGTTATGTAGATTTAGTTGAGAGTGGAATGATCGATATTGCTATTTCACCGCAACAAGTTACTTTGGGTACGCTACTCACTCATGTACGCAAAGGTGATATCGTTTCTGTACATTCATTGCGCCGTGGTGCATCCGAAGCAATAGAGGCTGTCGCACATGGCGATAAAAAGACATCTAAAGTCGTGGGGCGTAATATAGAGGATATTAATCTTCCAAATGGCGCAACAATTGGTGCGATTGCACGAGATGAGGAAGTGATGATGGCAGAAGGAGATATCATCATAGAGCCAGAAGATCATGTAATAATCTTTTTGGCAGACAAGTCAGGCGTTAAAGACATAGAACGCTTATTTCAAGTCAGTGCGACATTTATATAATAAGCTTTATTTTCACGCTAACTTAGATACACATTCTTTCTAAATATTTTTCTAAATATTTACCTACATACAGTTTAGCACCGAAATGCAAAGACAAATTATTCAGCGTGTATTAGGGATATTGCTGGCATGGTTTAGCGTCACAATGTTGCCGCCTGTATTGGTAGACGTGATTTATGCTGAGCAAGCATATTTTCCTTTTATTTTGGCGTTCGTGATTACTCTCGTTACAGGTTTGTTGTTGTGGTACCCAGTACGCAGCTATCGAGATGACTTGCGTTTGCGTGATGGGTTTTTGATCGTTGTTTTATTTTGGACAGTACTAGGGGTATTCGGCGCACTACCTTTATTGTTGAGTAATTCTCTATCGATAGGCATTACCGATTCAATTTTTGAATCTATCTCCGGTTTAACAACCACTGGTGCAACGGTAATTAAGGATCTTGATCAATTGCCAAAATCAATATTATTTTACCGACAAGGACTGCAATGGTTAGGCGGCATGGGGATAATCGTGTTAGCGGTAGCGATACTGCCTATGCTAGGTGTTGGCGGTATGCAGCTTTATCGTGCAGAGACACCAGGACCGGTTAAAGATACAAAATTAACACCACGCATTAAAGAAACTGCAAAAGCACTTTGGTATATCTATTTATCCTTAACTGTTGCTTGTGCATTAGGCTATTGGTTGGCGGGCATGAGTGTATTCGATGCAATCAGTCATAGTTTTTCTACCGTAGCAATTGGCGGTTTCTCCACTCATGATGAGAGCATTGGTTATTTTCGCAGTATGCCTATTGAAACTGTTTCAATTATTTTTATGCTTTTGTCGGGACTAAATTTTGGATTACATTTTATAACTTGGAAGTCACAAAGTTTACGGCACTATTTTCAAGATGCAGAATTTAAAAGTTATTTCTTTGTTATTATTTCTATCACGATTATTACCGCAGTATTCTTGCGAATTGGCGAAGTGTATTTAAGTTGGGATGATGCATTTTCAAAAGCGGTATTCCACACGGTATCTATTGCGACCACAACAGGGTTTACCACTTCTCAATATCATTTCTGGCCGAGCTTTTTACCGTTATTGCTAATCTTGGCAAGTTTTATCGGTGGTTGTACGGGCTCTACGGGCGGCGGCATGAAAGTAATTCGCGTGTTGTTACTGGTTAAGCAAGGCATGCGGGAAATGATGCGTTTAATTCACCCTAATGCAAAAATTGCTGTCAAGATTGGTTCAAAAGCAGTAGATGGTCGTGTAATTGAAGCAGTTTGGGGATTCTTTTCAGCTTATATTGCGGTATTTGTAGTCATGCTTTTATTGTTAATGGCTTCCGGTTTGGATCAAGTCACGGCGTTTTCTGCGGTAGCTGCCACACTAAATAATCTCGGGCCAGGGTTAGGCGAGGTCGGCGCTAATTACACTAGCATTAATGATTTTAGTAAATGGGTGCTTTGTTTGGGCATGCTATTAGGACGATTAGAAATCTTCACATTATTAGTAGTGTTGACCCCTGCATTTTGGCGTAGATAAAAACGTAAGTTCTGATTAATTCCGATGCATCGTTAAGGAATATCTTAAAATAGTTCATGTATAAATTATACACATCACTCTTTCTGATATTTTTTGCCTCTTCTCAAAATAAATCAATGCTTACATAGTTATGTCGAAGAGTGATGCTGAAAATAAGTGGAATCATATATATGCTGCAAAAGATTTGTCTGATCCACCACAAGCTTCAAGCGTATTGCATGACCATGCGTTTTTGCTTCCAAAATTTGGGGTTGCGTTAGACCTTGCATGTGGTCTAGCAGGTAATGCGATCTATTTAGATGAATGTGGTTTAACGGTGCATGCCTGGGATATATCCGCTGCAGCAATTGAGAAAGTAAATCAATATTGTCTAGATAATGATATTTCAATCATTACAGAAGTTAGAGACGTTGAGAAAACCCCACTTATTGAAAATTCGTTCGATGTAATTTGTATCAGTTATTATCTAGAGCGAGCGTTAGTCCGTGACATTATCTCAGCGTTAAAGCCTAATGGTTTATTGTTTTACCAAACCTTTATAACAGAAAAAGTTTCTGAGGCTGGTCCTAATAATCCAAAGTACTATTTACAAGAAAATGAATTAATAAGATTATTTTCACCACTACATATTCTGGCATATAAAGAATATGGGAAAGTGGGCGATGTTAATAAAGGTTTGCGAGATGTAGCCACATTAGTTGCTCAGAAGCGAGTAAATAGGCAAGACAAATAACTATACGTATTGCGTGAATCATAAATTGAGCGATGGAATTACAGACGTTATATCCAGAAATAAATCCTTACCACGAGTTTCAGCTAGAGGTATCTGCTTTACACACACTGTGGATTGAAGAATGCGGCAATCCGCATGGTATTCCAGTAGTATTTTTGCATGGTGGCCCAGGTGCAGCATGTGAACCTTTTCAGCGCCGATTCTTTGATGCAAAAAAATATCGAATAATTTTATTTGATCAGCGTGGTTGTGGTCGCTCTACGCCACATGCTGAGTTAAGCGAAAATACAACTGATAATTTAATCGCGGACATAGAAGCGATTCGCAAATACTTGAAGATCGAAAAGTGGCTAGTATTTGGAGGTTCGTGGGGTTCTACTTTGGCACTTGCTTATGCAGAGACTTATACAGAATGTGTCACGGGATTAATCTTAAGAGGTGTCTTCCTTTGTCGTCAACGCGATATTCAATGGTTTTACCAAGATGGTGCGAGTTATATTTATCCTGATCTTTGGCAGAATTATATTAGCATCATAGCGGAAGAGGAGCAGAGTGATTTAGTCAGCGCATACTATAAGTGCCTAACGTCAGATGATGAAAAAATCCAGCTAGATGCTGCCCGTGCTTGGTCAATATGGGAAGGTGGGACATCAAATTTAATTTCAAAGCCTAGCGTGCTTGAGCATTTTGCAGATGACCATATTGCACTGAGTTTAGCGCGTATTGAATGCCATTATTTTATTAATAACTCGTTTATGCAGGACAACCAACTACTAGACGGAGCACATAAATTAAAAGATATCCCTGGTGTGATTGTGCATGGGCGTTATGATGTGGTGTGTCCACTTGAACAAGCATTCGCATTGCATCAGGTTTGGCCAAAGGCAGAACTTATGGTTACTCCCAATTCTGGGCACTCAGCAACCGAAGATGAAAATATTGACGCATTAATTGGCGCTACACAAAAATTTTCTGAGTTATTGTCATGATCGCTTTATTGCAACGTGTTACTAGCGCCAATGTTGTCATAGACAATATAAATATTGCGGAAATTAATGCTGGAATGTTGGTATTTCTTGCCGTACAAAAGCATGATACCGAGAACTCTGCTGGGAATATGCAAAAACGTATTTTGGCGTATCGTATGTTTGCAGATGACAATGATAAGATGAATAAAAACATCAGTGAAGTAGGAGGAGAAATTCTTGTTGTTCCACAATTCACACTTGCGGCGGATACAAGTAAAGGTTTAAGGCCAAATTTCTCTTCTGCTGCGACACCCGATCAAGGCAAATGCCTATTTGATTATTTTTTAGACAAATTAAAAGCAGAATATGCTAAAGTTTCATCAGGGAAGTTCGCTGCAGATATGCAAGTGCATTTGGTCAATGATGGGCCAGTAACTTTCTGGTTAGAGCTATAAAGAATTTTTTAATAAACAATAAATACATACATTTCCTGTGACTGCCCGTACTGCTAGCGTTGAACGCAACACTAACGAAACCCAAATTTCTGTCCAATTAAATCTCGATGGAAGTGGACAATCTTCATTAAAAACGGGATTGCCATTTTTTGAGCATATGCTCGATCAAATTGCTCGACATGGGATGCTAGATTTAAACATCGATGCTAAGGGTGATTTAGAGATTGATGCACATCATACAGTGGAAGATGTAGGTATCACCTTAGGTCAGGCCTTCAGCCAAGCTATCGGGGATAAAAAAGGCGTCGTTCGCTATGGACACGCGTATGTTCCATTGGATGAAGCACTTTCGCGTGTAGTTGTCGACTTTTCTGGGCGTCCAGGAATGGAATTTCGAGTGCAATTTCCACGTGCTCGCGTGGGAGATTTTGATGTAGATTTAACCCATGAGTTTTTTCAAGGGTTTGTAAATCATGCAAATGTAACGCTGCATATCGATAGTTTATCAGGCGTGAATTCACATCATATTGCAGAAACTATTTTTAAAGCTTTTGGCCGTGCATTGCGTATGGCTGCTACACCAGATGAGCGTATGCAAGGAATAATTCCGTCAACAAAGGGGTCTTTGTAAGGTGTGCTTCATTGCATGTGTATTGAACCCCTGCAACTCAAGGTAGTTTGTAACTATCAGAATATCTCAGAACTTTAACAAATAAGTATGAGCAATATAGCAATCATTGATTACGGCATGGGAAATTTATATTCCGTATCCAAAGCGGTTGAGCATGTTGCCGAATCAAAAGATAATATAATAGTTACTTCTGATGCGAATAAAATTGCAACTAGTGACAAAGTTATTTTCCCTGGACAAGGTGCTGCTAAAGATTGTATGTCTGCGTTACAACATCATGAACTGCAATCTGCAATTATAGAAGCTGCTAGGCAAAAACCTTTTTTAGGCGTTTGTATGGGCATGCAAGTACTCATGCAAATGAGCGAAGAAAATAATGGTACGGATTGTTTGGGTGTATACAAAGGTAATGTGAAATATTTTGGTAACCATCTAACCATAGGATCTGGAGAGAATAGTTATAAGGTGCCACATATGGGCTGGAACGGAATTGAGCAACAACAAAACCATCCTTTGTGGAAGGACATTCCACAGTCGAGTTACTTTTATTTTGTACATAGTTATTTTGTTGCAACAGAAGAAGATGCTTTGATTGCCGGCACCACTAGTTATGGGCCAGTATTTACTTCTGTTATTGCTCGAGACAATGTGTTTGCCATGCAATGTCACCCTGAGAAAAGTGCGCAGTCAGGCTTGCAACTACTTAAAAATTTCATACACTGGGACGGAGCTAACACCGTTAACTAACATGATTGTTATACCTGCAATAGATTTGAAAGATGGGAAATGTGTTCGCCTGCGACAAGGTGGCATGGAAGATGTAACCGTTTTTTCAGAAGACCCTGTTGCCATGGCCGACCAATGGGTTGAGGCTGGAGCACGACGTTTGCATATTGTCGACTTAGATGGTGCTACATCTGGCGGCCCTAAGAACCGTGAAATTATTCACAGCATTACTGAAAACCATCCCGACTTACCCATTCAAGTTGGTGGTGGAATTCGTGATGAAGATACGGTGCAGGCCTATCTTGATGTTGGTGTGCAATACGTAATAATTGGTACTAAAGCGGTAAGTGCGCCACATTTTGTTAATGATCTATGTTTAGAGTTTCCCGGCCATATTATCGTTGGCTTAGATGCTAAGGACGGTAAAGTCGCTATCGATGGTTGGTCAAAATTATCTCATCATGATGTAATTGATATGGCACAACATTTTGAAGCTGATGGTGTAGCCGCGATTGTTTTCACCGACATAAGTCGTGACGGCATGATGCAAGGTTTAAATGTTGAATCAACCGCTGAGTTATCTGCAGCAATTCATATACCAGTCATTGCTTCTGGTGGAGTAACAGATGAGAATGATATTAAACGTCTGTGTGAATGTGATGAGGATGATATTATCGGTGTAATTGTCGGTCGTGCACTATATGAAGGTACAATTGAATTGCAACATGCCCAAAAACTTGCGGATTCTTACCGGTCTTAAAAAGTTTCTATCTAGGTTATGAATAGTTACAGAATTTATCTCTGTTACTATTCATAAATGCTTCAAATTAATAATAGATACTATGCCCCTTGCGAAACGTATAATTCCTTGTCTCGATGTAGATGCGGGTCGAGTTGTTAAAGGAGTTAAGTTTGTTGATATTCGAGATGCTGGTGATCCAGTAGAAATAGCCAAGCGCTATGATTCTGAAGGCGCGGATGAAATTACTTTTCTAGATATCACCGCTAGTTCAGATAATCGTAACACTATGATTAATGTGGTTGAACAAGTGGCCTCTGAAGTATTTATACCACTCACAGTAGGTGGAGGCATACGTAAAGTAGAAGATATTCGTACTTTGCTTAATGCCGGTGCAGATAAGGTAGGGATCAATACTGCAGCGGTTTTCAATCCGGAATTTGTACAGCAGGCTAGTGAAAAAGTCGGGTCTCAATGTATCGTGGTGGCTATCGATGCAAAACGGGTAAATAAAGACAGTGAGGCCTCAAAATGGGAAATTTTTACCCATGGTGGACGTAAGCCAACTGGGCTAGATGCGTTAGAATGGGCAGTGAAGATGCAGGATTTTGGCGCTGGTGAGATATTGTTAACTAGCATGGATCGTGACGGTACTAAAATCGGCTTTGATCTTGAGCTCACACGCGCAATTAGCGAAGCCGTTGGTATTCCCGTTATCGCCTCTGGGGGGGTCGGCACATTGGCACATTTGGCGGATGGCGTGACAATAGGTAAGGCAGACGCTGTGTTGGCTGCCAGTATTTTTCACTTTGGCGAATTCACCATTCAAGAGGTAAAGAACTATATGGCTGAGCAAGGTATTGTGGTAAGAAGTCCATTATGAATAACAATGATACATTGCATAAGCTAGCCAAAATTCTTGAGCAACGAAAGCAGGCCAAGGCAGATGAATCTTATGTGGCAAGCTTGTATGAGGCAGGTTTAGGAAGAATACTAGCTAAAATAAGTGAAGAAGCTAGCGAAACCGTTGAAGCTGCAAAAGAAGAAGATGCTGAACATTTAATTCATGAGGTGGCTGATTTATGGTTTCACTGCATGGTTTTATTGGCGCAGAAGAATCTAAGTCATGAAGATGTATTGAATGAACTAAATCAACGCTTTGGTATTTCTGGTTTAGTAGAAAAGGCGCAACGTTCGTAAAAAATATTTGTAACGATCGATTTGAAATTAAATATTTAATTAAAAGTTTTAGGAGTTTGATATGGGAATTAGCCCTTGGCAATTACTTATTGTATTAGTCATTGTTGTATTAATTTTTGGCACAAAAAAATTACGTAATATCGGCGGTGATGTTGGTGGAGCGGTTAAAAATTTCAAAAAGTCAATGAAGGATGAAAATGACAAAGGTCAAGATTCATCTGAAAAATCTGAATCAGATGAGACTACACCAAAAGAATAAATCCCTAAAAATTTTAGATACGCATGTTTGATTTTGGATTTTGGGAGCTTGCAATTGTAGGGGTAATTGCGTTGCTGGTGGTAGGTCCTGAGCGTCTGCCTGCATTGGCA
>JBOEHC010000011.1:0-28074 GCA_050633765.1 Gammaproteobacteria bacterium | reverse complement strand
GATATGGCAAGACACGTAGACTCTGCGGTACACCAATTCGAAGAATGGGGTCTGCCACTCATGCGCGATCCTAAGACCGGTGCTTATCAGCGTGAAGGACGATGGCAGATAATGATTCATGGTGAATCTTATAAGCCTATTGTGTCGGGAGCTGCAAAGAAATCGGCTGATGAAGTATTCAACCGAATTTGCCTTACCCATATGTTGATGGATGAATCAAAAGAAAATCGTGTTGCGGGCGCGGTTGGTTTCAACGTACGTACTGGTAACTACCATGTATTTAAATCTAAGACCGTTATCTGTGCTGCGGGTGGCGCCTCGAATATCTTTAAACCACGTTCAGTGGGTGAAGGCGCAGGTCGTGTTTGGTATGCACCATGGTCATCGGGATCAGCCTATGGCTTGATGATTGGTGCTGGCGCAAAAATGACACAGATGGAAAATCGGATCGTGTTAGCTCGTTTCAAAGACGGCTACGGTCCAGTTGGCGCATACTTCCTTCACCTTAAGACCTATACACAAAATGGTCTGGGCGAAGAGTACGAATCAAAGTGGTTCCCTGAATTATCGAAAATGGTAGGTAAAGAATACCTGGATACAGAAGGTCAGCATTTATCTCATAAGCCAATTCCAACATGTTTGCGTAATCATGCATTTATCTCTGAAGTAAACGCAGGCCGTGGTCCTATTCACATGGTGACTATGGAAGCGTTCCAAGACCCTCATCTTGAAGAGATTGGTTGGCACAACTTCTTGGGTATGACAGTGGGTCAAGCAGTACTTTGGGCGGCAACAGACGTAGATCCTAAGTACGAAAACCCTGAGTTAACCACCTCTGAACCATATGTTATGGGTTCACATGCTACTGGTTGCGGTGCATGGGTTTCTGGTCCAGAAGATTTATCTCCAGAAGAGTACTACTGGGGCTACAACCGTATGACTACCGTTGAAGGTTTATTTGGTGCAGGTGATGCTGCTGGCGGAACGCCACACGCATTCTCATCAGGTTCCTTTACTGAAGGTCGCCTAGCTGCAAAAGCAGCTTGCAAGTACATTGATGACGGCAAGGCAGAAGGCATCACAGTATCTCAGCAACAGATTGATAATCGCGGCGAAGAAATTTTCAAGCCGATGGAGCATTATAAAATCTATCGTAATGAGATTACTGCAGGTTCTGTTAACCCTAATTACATCAACCCACGTCAGGGTCTAGATCGCTTGCAGAAGCTAATGGACGAGTATGCTGGTGGTGTAACGGTTAGCTATATGACCAACGAAAAGTTGCTTAACATTGGTCTGAAGAAAATTAAAACGCTAGAAGAAGACCTTGAGAAGATTGCTGCAGAAAACATTCATGAATTGCTTCGTGCATGGGAACTTAAGCATCGTACTCTTGCTTCTGAGGCTGTTTTGCAGCACACGTTGTTCCGTAAGGAAACTCGTTGGCCTGGTTACTACTATCGTGGCGACTTCATGAAACTTGATGACCAGAATTGGCACGTACTAACGGTTTCTCGTCGTGATCCAGAAACAGGTGAGTACACTATGGAGAAAGCACCTTGTTATCACCTAGTTGGTGATGAAGAGAAAAAGGCAGCAGCTGCATAAGTAAGTCATAAGGATAAGGGGTTACCAATCATGGAGGCCCCTTATCACATCTTTGATGTAACTAAAAAAGACTAACAGTTATGCTGTTGGTCTTTTTTAGTTAAAGATCATTCAAAATTGTAATCACATACAGTACAAAGCCTCATGAACATAATCGAAAAAACAGACGACGAGATACTCGAAATTGCACATCCGATGTGGGATGACCTGATTAAGTATTCCAACGAAGGCGAATATGGAAAATTTATTCGTATGTTTTCTTATGATTTATTGTTTGGTTTGAATGAAGTTGAGGTAGGTAAGCAGTTTGCTAAAAGTGAACTGACAAGAAGTTTAAATACAGATTACGACTATCTCGGACTTATTCGTCGTGGTGAGCATGTAACGGTTTTATATCGCGTAACCAGTAGCAAGAAAGAAGGTGAATGGCTTGGGCGTATGGTGCTTGGCTATGAGAAAGGTGAAATAAGAATTTTCGGCGCATCTGTTTTTTGATTAATGTTGGTTAAATAGCAAAAACTGATACAGACGTGCGAACATGAAAGAAATTAAAGAAAACGAAATCTCCGATGGTAAGTTGGTTGAACTAATTTACAAAATTATTGATTTAAAGACCGAGGCAGTGCTAACGAGTGTCGAATTTCCAATTGGTTATATTCATGGTGTTACGGAAGCGCTTGCTCCACAAGTAACTACGGAGCTGAAAGGTAAAATGGTTGGAGACGTAATTAACGTTCCGATTGATTGTAATAAGATTTACGGTCCGCGTGATGAGTCTTTAGTCATTACAGACCATATAGATAATGTCCCTGAAGAATATCATGAAGTCGGTTTGTCGATACTGATGGAGAATGATAAGGGTGATAATAAAAGTTTTCTGGTTACTCGCGTAGATGAAAAGTCAGTTACCATAGATGGTAATAATCCACTTTGCGGCCGAGAAGTTATTTTCAAACTTGAAATTCTAACGGTACGAGACGCTACAGACGAAGAGATGGAAGCGGGTGGGCCGGTAAATGCTGATCCGGATATCAGCGAAATCGTTGGCAAAGATCAAAAAGTACAACCCATAAATTAGTTTCTAGTTTTTCTTTCCTGGTTTTTGTTTCTTAGTTAAGTTAGTAAATACAATCTGACGGAGAAACATTTTGTCTCAAAGCCTTTACGCTGAAACACTGTTAACCCCAGGTCTGGGGGTACCGGTGCTTTGGCGTTATCAAAATAAAGCTCAGTATCTTATCGAATTGCTAGATAGTGATTCGCCAGTGTGTGGTGCACTCTCTCAGGCAATCGATCGTTATGGTGATACCTTCTTTGAATTATCTGCTAACAAAGCATCATTAATTGAGTGGGCTAACTCTCAAAGCACCTTAGTGGATGCAGCCGATGTTAGAGAACTAAGACTGGGTGGGGCTCATGTATTTCAACAGGCCATCGAACTATTTCAAGGTTTGCAAATGATGGTTGAAAAAGAAGACGACCCAGTTAAGTGGTCTGCCGTTCACCACAACATTGGTGATGTGATGGGCTTCATCGGTCAGCGTAGTGGCAGTTCTCACTTTCTTGAGCAGGCGGCAATGTCTTATGAGCAAGCTTTGGAAGTTCGCACCTTTGAAGAGACTCCGTTCGAGTGGGCGAGCACTCAGCATAATCTTGCGGTGGTGATGCAAACACTTGGTCAGCTTGAAGATGACCTTAATATTTTAAAACAAGCAGGTGAAACCTATAAACAGGCTTCTACCGCTTTGAAAAGAGATGAGCATCCAGATGATTGGGCAGCTGCGTTGTGTAATGTTGGCAATGTGCTTTGTTTGTTGGGTGTTCATCGCAGAGGGCCGCGCACCTTAGAACAGGCAGTGGTGGTAATGCGTAATGCCATGGCTGAGCGAACCCCAGATAAATCAGCCTATGGGTGGGCCGTTACACAAAACAATCTGGCCGTTGCATTACAAGCATTGGGTACACATGAAGAAGATATTCAATCACTTGAGGAGTCTATTCCCATTTATGATGCTACGTTAAAAGCGTTGCCCAAAGATGATGTACCGATGATGTGGGCATTGGTTACTGCAAATCGCGCTTCTGCTATGCATGCTTTGGCTAAGGAATCTGATTATGTCGATATGGCAATCAAGGCGGAGTCTGAATTTGATGATATCGCAACATTGTTTGCCAGTGTGGAATTAACGCGTTATCAAGAAATTGCAGAACAACAAAGAGATCAAACAAAAGATCTAGTTAAGTTGCTCCAGGTATAAATATGAATACTAGAACTATTTCAAAATTGAAGATTTTGTATTTAGGCGAGGCCCGAGCTTTTTGAAAAGCGCAGTTTATATGATAGTAAATGAGCATTTGAGAAAAGAGAGAACAAAGCATAAATGCAAAAGATTTATTTTGAGGTAGGTTCTAATGATTAAGACCTATTCGCAGCGTCTCTTACCTCCATATTTTGGACAAGCACAAATCGCTGAATCGGAGCGGGCTCGTGCATTAACCATCGATGGACAAAGTTGGGAAATTCAATTTCTTCTAGAAGGGAAAGGTACTTTAACTCATTCGAATAATGGTGAGCAGAGCTCTAAACTTAGCTATAAGCGTGCGGTAACGATTAGTGATAGCGATATTAAGCACAAGAATATTGGTAAAGATAATCAGCAAGTGGATGAGCGAATTTTGGAATTGGCAGAGTTTCTAGCGGATGTCAGACTACCCTTTCCGGTTGCAGACACTTTTGAGTACTGGCTATTAGATGCATCAGATCAGTCACCATTAGCATTAATATTTTCCGCTAAAGATCCTGAACAGATGGAGGCTTACCCATCACGTCCTGAGTGGACTGCATTACCTGCTGCAGTGATGCCAATTAAAATGACCGAAGATGAAAAGTCGCTTTCATTACCACCCGTGAATTACCGTTTTGAACGGCTAGTTGCCGAACGAGCCGGCATTAATCCAAAAGCAAAATGGTTCACAAGGCGTTTGAATGAAGAGCGGTCGTTTCCGGATTTCATGGTGAGAGAAGATTGGCTTCATGAAGAAGGCGAAGATTTATGTCAGCGCTATCTGACCCGTCAGTCGCCACGTTTATTAATGCTACATGGGCTGAGTCAGGAACAACGTAGACAATTGGAAATTAACGCTCGTTCTCATGCCTTAGAAGTGGAGCGCTTTTATCATCTTTACCCTGAAATTGTAGATCGAGAGTTGATGAACGCCATACTTGTCGAAGCAAGGTTGCGCGGTAGTTCTGAAGAGCGACAGCCGCTACATGAGCGTAGAGATGGCATTCATTATTTTTAATCACCGAGCAAACGCAAATATAGAAATGCACCTATAAATTCTATGTAATAGATTACACCCACATAGCCTGGTACCTGTTCTATAGGAACACGGTATCATTTCTAGTCAAAGATAAAAGCCTAGGGCCAAAACGAGACACGAGAGGAAGTACTTCATGCCACAATATATTTTCATTTACCTTGGCGGTGATTACCCTGACAACCCAGAAGAGGGTAAAAAACACTTTGAAGAATACCAAGCATGGTTAGGCGGATTAGGTGAGGCAGTGATTAGTCCTGCCATACCCTTTAAAGATACACATACGGTGCATCCCGATGCCAAGGTAGAGCAAGGCACTACTACCCTTATGTCAGGTATGAGCATTATGAAGTTTGAGTCGATGGAGGCTGCACTCGGAGCAGCCAATACTTGTCCATTCCTGAAGATTAACGGCACATTGGAAGTCTCAGAAATGATTGAAATGTCTAATACCGCTGACTAGATTATTAGCAGATAAAGCTTATTAACGATGATGCTCAAATTAATTCAAAAACATATTTTGTATGGTAGGCGAGAGTTCGAGTTATACGATGATATTGTCAAAATCAAAGTCAGTAGCATGATTGATGAAAATAAAAATTTTGAAGTTGAACTGGCGATGATCAACCCTGAACCCATTATCAGTAAGTCGCGAGTAGAATTTCATAGTCGTGTGAAGTGCCGGCCGCTGATCTCCTTGTATTTGAATAAACCGAATACAAAAGAATTTAATGCCTTTGTTGATGCTGTGAAAACAAAAGCAAAAAATGAGTTTGATGCATTTGCTGGAATAAAAAAATTTGGAAAATTCTGAGTAATATGCGCACTAAACTAACTCAAAAACATTTGTTCAAAGGTACGCGTGAATTTGAAATTGTTGGTGACCAAGTGCATGTTACGTCGCGCAATGAGGAAACACTGAGTGTCACGCTAGCGGTGCTTAATCCAGAGCCTATTATTACTCGCACTCACCTTGAATTTGTTAGTCGTGTGAATGGTGAAGCATTATTATCTCTGACGTTGTCTCGTCCAAATGTAACTAAATTTAATGACTTTGTTAACACCCTTAAGAAAATGGCGCTGGCGGAATACAATGCAATTTCTGGTATTACTATCGATGCTAAACCCACAATGCTTCATGGTAATTTATCTGAGGAGCCACCTGAGTTTGATCAACGTTCTCCAGCAGATGTCAGCAAAACTAAAACTGTCAATGTTGAAGGTATCGAGAATGCGATTAAAATGTTGCAGACTTATGTGAGTGATGAAGAAATTCAGCCTCTAATATCTGCTTTAGTTGCACTTAAACAAGCTCCGCAAGATCACTCGAAATTGGTTGAGCTTGCAACGGCATTTAACGAGCTTGGATCATGCCAAGGAGCAGTGTTGACCTATGCGCCCTACATTACGATTATGTTGTCAGATGATCCCTTTGGTTAAGTAAATTTGCAAGTTTAGTGTATGCGCCTTAGCTACAAGATAATCGTTTTTTCAGAGATTGAATGGTTTGACTAAATTTATTTTTTTGTTCGCATTGCGCTGCAAAGCGAATGCCTATACGTTCATTGCGAACTGTCATCCAGTCTTGCTTGTAACGCTCATTGCCTGTTAGATAATCAATAACAGAAACTTTGTCAGAATCAATAACGTGACGCATTAAATGCTCGGTCAGGATTGATCCAGGTGAGTATTGCTTCCAGTTTTCGTCATAGACCAGTCGGTAAATACTCGCTTTGCGGTGAACTACAAACCAGATTTGAGCGGCTATAGGCTGATTGTTAGTATATAGGATGGCAAGTCGTAACCAGCCTTTTCGTGACAGGCTTTTTACCAAGGCAGGTGTAAAGTCGGAAAAGAATTCATTGCTTTTCCAGCTTGCTTTATAAATTGTTTGATAATCAACTAACGCTTTATGAATCAGAGATTGATCGACATCATCATTCTTATACAAACGGATATCATAGCCATGTTCACGTTTGAGTTTACCTTGCTTGCGCCTAATAGTATTCCGAAGACTTGCAGGTCGTTCGGCCATGTATTCATCGAATGATTGCTCCTTTAATGGATGTATCCAGTTATAAAAGCGAAAGTATGGATAACTCTTAAATCCACATGATTCCATACATTGCTGCAAACGTATTACATTGCCGTCGTTTGTATCTATGGGTTCAAACAAAATAGATTGCATGGATATTTGAGATAGACCATCCGCTAAGCAAATAAAAATGGAATTCTGTTGGTTGTTATTGGAGATTAATAGAGAATATAAAGAGGTGAAATTATTGCTTAATGAACTTAAATCACCTTGCGGGTTTTTTATCAGTGGTAAAATTGCCAGAATACTTTCATCTTCTAGCACACAGGCCAGCTGTAATGATTGATTCTCAGCCAGCGCATAGGTAGTTAGGTTCTCCAGCCATATACGAGAAAAAAATACTGACTCTTGTTCTGCCTCAGTAAATAGTATATCGGCACTTTCAGGAAGTTGTTTCAATTGGCTATATAAGACGAATTTCATGGGTAGATTGCGGGCATAGTAATTTGCTTATTAAGCCTATTGATGATGTGGGTATATAGCAAAGGGAGCCTGTGTTCGGTATTTATCCCTAATGAACAGCTTATTTTATATCGGCTAACTCTTTAGAGTGATGGCAACGTATAGTTATTTTTTTACTATACATAAATAGAAAATAGTCATTCTGAAGGGCTATTTTGATACAATTTTCTAAACGAGCTATTACAACTTTTCAAGCGGAGACGATTTATGAGTGAGCAAAAAAATACTAGACCTAAGGTTCCAGAGGGCGAGGCTCGTTATTTCACCACACGCCAGATGGAAGCTAATGATAAGGGTTTTGTAGGCTATGAAACTACCTGGCAGCCATTCCAGAAAGAAGTTGAGTATAAAACACCAAAACAACCCTAAGCATTGTTATGTAATTTAGTTTCAATATATGAATAAAAAGGCCCTCATTTGAGGGCCTTTTTTGTTTATGTCTTTGTGTTTTTCATTAACTAACCAATTGAGATGGCTTGGTCTGTTATAGAATTAACGTTATAGTCAAACGCAATGACGTAATGCCTTGAGATCTATGCAACAAGCTTTAGCCAAAGAAGAAAATCACCCCTTAGCTGGAACCAAGATGACCGGCTCGGATATCATTGTGCAAGTTCTTGCACAAGAAGGTACAGACGTTATTTTTGGCTATAGCGGCGGAGCTATCCTGCCAACCTACGATGCAGTGTTTCGCTTCAATGCGGAAACCAATGAGTCCATGCCATTAATTGTTCCTGCGAATGAGCAAGGTGCAGGATTCATGGCGTCAGGTTATGCACGTGCCAGCGGTAAAGTGGGTGTAGTAATGGTGACATCCGGTCCGGGTGCGACGAATACTGTAACACCGGTTCGAGACTGTATGGCAGACTCAACGCCTATAGTGGTAATTTGTGGTCAAGTACCTACTCCTGCAATTGGCAGTGATGGTTTTCAAGAGGCTCCGATTGCGAACATCATGGGCGCGGTTGCTAAACATATTTTCTTGATAACGGATCCGACAAAACTTGAAACCACGATTAGAACTGCATTTGAAATTGCGCGCACAGGGAGGCCTGGACCTGTAGTAATTGATATACCTAAAGATGTTCAAAATTGGGAAGGGGTTTTTCAAGGTAAAGGTCAGTTGCCTATACGCGGTTACCGGGAACGTATTGAGGAGGTAGCTGCAAATACCCTAACCGACGAAGCCTGCGAAGCTTTTTATTCTGCTTTTGCAAAATCTAAGCGCCCTCTTATTTATGCAGGTGGTGGAGTAATCAATGCCAATGCACACACCGAAGTGCGTAAATTTGCAGAAAAATTTAGCATTCCTATAGTGACTACGTTAATGGGAATAGGCACAAGTGACACCACGCAACCTCACTCGTTACATATGCTAGGGATGCATGGCACTGCTTTTGCCAACTATGCGGTAGATGATTGCGATTTTTTAATTGCTATAGGTGCACGCTTTGATGATCGTGTTGCTGCGGTTCCGCCTAAATTTGCGCCTAATGCAAAATTTATTGCGCATTTTGATATTGATCCTTCTGAAATTCATAAGGTTAAAACCGTTGATTGGCACCATGTAGGTTTATTACCTCAAGCTATGAATAAGTTGTTAGATTATGGTGTAAGTAAAGCAAAAATTTCTAATGATCTTTCTGCTTGGCATGCGCATGTTGTAGATCTTAAAAAAACCTATGCCATGAACTATGATAAGCAAAGTGCATATATTCAGCCCTATGCGGTTATTGAGGAACTGAATAAACACGCTAAAGGTGAGGCTGTTATAAGTACGGGTGTTGGCCAACATCAAATGTGGGCGGCGCAGTATTTTGATTTTAAGTCACCTAGACTTTGGTTAACTTCTGGAAGTATGGGCACCATGGGTTTTGGTTTGCCTGCAGCAATTGGTGCACAGTTTGCAAAACCAAACTTAGTAGTAATTGATATTGATGGTGATGCCAGTATTCGTATGAATCTGGGAGATCTGGAAACGGTTACGACCTATAAGCTTCCTATTAAAGTAGTCGTACTGAATAATCTTGGTGACGGTATGGTGAAGCAGTGGCAGAAGTTGTTTTTCAAAGGTCGTTTATCTGCTAGCGATAAATCACTACATAAAAAAGACTTTGTTAAGGCTGCCGAAGCGGATGGGTATGAGTATGCCGTTAGATTAGACAATAAAGCAGAACTCTCTAAAGTAATTAAAGAGTTTATGAATTTTGATGGGCCTGCATTTATAGAAGTAATGGTTGATCCAGATGCGGGTGTGTATCCAATGGTAGGTCCAGGTATGACGTTTGATCAAATGATAACAGGTGATCACATACCTTCGCGCAATGCAAAAGTAGATACTGAAACGGAAGTTGATTCTTCAGAAATGTTTTAAGTAAGTAATACTTTCGATTTAATGTTTTTTCTGAAAGGCTACTTTATCTAATACTGCTAGCAACAGCGCAGATACCACAAATGCCATATGAATGATGGTATACCACATTAATTTAGTGTTATCGATAGTCTGCGCTTCCATAAAAATACGTAGCAAGTGGATTGAAGAGATTGCAACGATAGATGCTGCCACTTTAAGTTTTAATGTGTTGGCGTCTAGTTTTCCTAACCAATCAAGTTTGTCTGTATTTTCATCAAGATCAATTTTAGATACAAAGCTTTCGTAGCTGCTGAACATCACCATCACAATTAAACTTGCGACTAACGACATATCAATTAGCGTTAGGATATTTAACACTAAATCAGATTCTTTCATTGTAATTATATGTTCAAATATATGAATTATTTCCTGAAAGAATTTAATGCCAAGGGCAAAAACTGCTAGTGATAAACCTACATAAATTGGCGCAAGTAACCACCGGCTTGCATACATAGTTTTTTCTAGTAGTAGTTCAAGTGATTTCATTTTTAAGTGCAGTCATGAGTGATATAGCTTGGTCGATTGTGAATATACTTATTATAAATAAGGTTGTACAGCGCTATTAAACAACACAATAATGATTTTATGAAAAAAACTATACGCATATTACTTTATATTTTGATCTTTACTTTATTGGTTGTGGCTATCGCGGTAGCAATCGGTTTGTATAATCCTCGTGCGTATGAGGGCATGCTGAGCAAGTTTGTGTATAACAAAACAGGCTATCAATATTCTACTAGTGATCTTTCAATACAACTTTCTCCTACCATTATTACCATTGAAGGATTTGAATTAATTAATCCTGATTGGGGCCAAAACTCTAGTTTACTTAGCATGCAACATGCAGAAATTACATTGGAGTTAATGCATTTGCTTAATAATAAGATGCCATATTGGAAAGCTGATTTTAATGGTCTTGATGTGCAGGTGGCAGAAAATGATAAGAGTAAAATCAATTGGTATACGTCTATTTTAGCTGAGCAGTCAAAGTCTGAGGTTAATGAGCCTTTAATTCTAAAAGATTTATTAAGTTTTTCAGGTATTAGAATAAATAAAGCAAAACTTACACAAAAAAGCCCAGAGCTAGTGGAGCAGATGGATATATCTGAATTATTACTAAAAAGAACAAGCGACACATCTGTTGAATTAGAAGGAGCTGGCATCTATCAGGATCAAGCTGTTGAAATAAATGGCACGGTTGATATTGATGATCAAATTTCAGAACAAGAGATCTTACAGTTTGCTTTACAAGCTAAAGGATTGGGAGTTGATTTGAATACGGCGGGTGTCATTAAGCCAAGTAATTTTGATCAAGCTAAAGTCTCAATAAAAGCAAAATCAGAAAATCTAGAAAAGCTTGAAGCGCTTTTAGAAACGACTTTCCCCGCAGTAACACCACTTGATGTTTCACTTGAGTTGCAATCTTCAAATGGTAATTATGATGTTTCTGAGATTAGTTTGCAGATGGGGGAGACGACATTAACCGGAGATGTTTCATATAACGCAAAAAATACACAGGTTATTGCTAATTTTGTATCAGATAAAATAAATCTAAGCTCATTAACTCTAGAAGAAAAAAATGAAGAAATTGACTCTGAAGAAGGTGCAGGTTATCTAGAGACGGAAATAGATTGGACTTGGATGAACGGTTTAAACACAGAAGTGAATGTAGAGCTTGGGGAAGTTGTTGCGAATGAATTTCATTTTAAAGATGTTAGTACCAAGCTGAGGCTAGCAAATAATATCTTAGATATTGATGAGCTAAGTGCCAAATATTTGTACGATAATAATACTGAGACTGAACAGTTCTTTGTGAGCGACTTGATTCATATATCAGGCACAGTTAAACCTTTGGCAGAGAAAACTACAGAGGAGGATGTGCAGCTTGTGATTAATATTTCTGATCAAAATGCATCACTACAGTTAGAAGGAAATGTAAATCTTAACGGTGTAGTGGGGAACTCGTTAAAGGTGAACGCTAACGCTACTAATCTAGATTTGTTGTCGGACTATTTTCAATCTGATTTTTCGCCTTATATGCCTTTAAAACTGAATGCGCATATAGAAGCATTTGAAAAAAGAATGAAAGTCCAACGCTTAACGGCTAATTTTTCTGAGAGCAATATTACAGGAGATTTGAATGTTAATTGGTTAGATAAAATAGTCAAGGTAGAAGGGAATATTGTTTCTACCTTGTTAGATTTGTCGCCTATATTGTCATTACATGAAGATGAGCGGGATATTCAGAAAAAAAAATCTACAGATATTAGTGATAAGCCATCATCAAAAGAAAAAGTATTTAGTGATGAGGCAATAAACTGGGATTGGCTTGAATCGTACAATGCAGAGTTTGATTTAGATATACGAAAATTAATTATTAATGATAATACCTTTAATAAAGTTATTTCTAAGTTGAAAATAGGTGAGGGCGAGTTAAATATTCAGCCGCTACAGGCGCACTTTGCAGATGGGAAATTAAATTCAAAATTAACACTTACTAAAGTAGGCAAAGATGTGAAACTAAATTCGCAGTTAGATGCTATAAATCTTAGTTTAGCGGCAATAGGAGCGGCGGACGCAAGTGTATTAGAGGGAGGAGTAACCGATGTTGTGATGGATATATCTGGGCAAGGAAATTCAATGCATCAAATTGCATCATCATTGAATGGAGAATTAGTGGCCGAAGTACAAAAAGGCGTGATTAAAAATGATGCATTTGAGGCTATAGGAACAGATATCATATTAGAGATGTTGACCATGTTAAATCCTTTCATGAAAGAGGATGAAACCACTGAGCTTGAGTGTGCCGCTGTGAAACTAACCGCAAAAGAAGGCGTGCTAACGAGCAATAACCAAATGGCTATTGAGACAACAAAGATGAAGATAGTGGGTGGCGGAGTCATTAATCTAGATACCGAGGAGCTTGAGATAGGTTTCAGTCCTTCTGCTAAAAAAGGCGTGGGAGTAAATATTGGAAGTTTAGTTAAGTTTGTAAGATTAGGGGGCACATTAAAAAACCCTCATCCTGAAGCTGATCCTGTTGGTATGTTAAAGAGTGGAGCAGCAATTGGTGCCGCAGTGTCTACAGGTGGACTTTCATTATTAGTCGAAGGCTTGTTTAAGCGTGCTACCAGTAGTGGCTCTGCTTGTAATCAGGTTTTGAGTGAAAAGGCTGTGCAAGATGACGCAGTGGATGTGCTAAATAAAGCTGAAAAACCTTAATTAATTAGTAGCTATTGCATTCGCTTGCAATGATATATAAGTAATACGTGGCAATAGAATTGAAAAATAATGTAAATCCATAAGCATTTTGCTGTTCAGCATACTTAAATGAGACTATTTTGTAACTTTAGCTCGATCATATAAATATTAAAAATATTAGGGAGAAGGTCATGTCTATGTCAAAAAGTTTAACAGCTGAGTTTATTGGTACGTTCTGGTTAGTACTTGGTGGGTGTGGCAGTGCAGTGCTTGCTGCAACTTTTGTATCTAATGGCGCAATGATTGGAGAGAGTACACATTTTCCACTTGGTATTGGTTTGGTTGGAGTTTCCTTAGCATTTGGTCTAACGGTTGTCACCATGGCGTACGCCATTGGCCATATTTCTGGTTGTCATTTAAATCCCGCCGTTTCATTTGGTTTAATGGCTGCAGGCCGTTTCCCTGCAAGTCATTTGCTGCCGTATATTATTGCCCAAGTCTTAGGTGCTATAGTTGCGGCAATCGTTTTGTATATCATTGCTAGTGGTGATGGTAGCTATGGTGGTTTAGCATCCAACGGATTCGCTGAACATTCACCCGGAGGCTATAATATGATGGCTGCATTGGTGTGTGAAATTGTAATGACCTTTATATTCTTGATGGTTATTATCGGTGCGACAGATAAACGTGCACCCGCAGGATTTGCACCTATTGCAATAGGTTTATGTCTCACACTTATTCACTTAATTTCAATTCCAGTTACTAATACTTCTGTGAATCCTGCGAGAAGTACAGGGCCAGCTTTAATAGAAATGTTTACTGGTATTCAGAGTGCTGCGCTCAGTCAATTGTGGTTGTTTTGGGTTGCTCCGATTATTGGTGCAGTCCTTGCTGGTGTTGTATATAAGGCAGTTTTTGAATCATCGGGAAGTTAGTTTAGTTATCTAAGTATTTTAAAGGGCGCTTTTTGCGCCCTTTTTTATGTCTGCTATGATGCTATTAATAACAACAAGGAGATTTATGAAACTTTTAAATGGGTTTCTGGTATTTGCGATTATTTTTATTTGCTCTGCGTGCTTAGAAAAGTCAGATGAAAATCTTGGGTCTGAATTAAATTCTGAAGACGTGCTGAATAGGCAACTTAAGGCATATAAAGATGCTGAAGCAGACACGCAGCGGTTTAAAGAATCATTAAAAGAGCATTGCCCTCATTATGGAAATGCATTGCTTACAACAGCAGAAACAATTCAGCTTGGAACGAGAGTTTTTAATGCAGGGGGCGTGAGTCTCACTAAACGCATTTATGAAGGCACTATCTATAAAATACTATTTACGATAAAAAATGATTGCATGAGCTTAAGCGACACTTTGCAGGCTGGATTAGCTAAAGCATATGAAAGTGAAGATCACCATGACCAGGTTTGGGCAATGCGCAATACTTTAGATTTAATAATGGGTGGGGCACCATCAAGGCCGCCTGGTGCGCAATATTGATTAAAACAAGTTATGTTTAAGCGGAATATCTTGAAAATTTGTTTTTTAGTATATTTTTTAATATTAAATATTGTTGCTATTGCGTTTGCCGGAGAAAATATATCTACTGATAAAGAAAGTTTTGCTAAAGAGTACGCCCAGCTTGGGTTGTTGCTAGAGAAAGTGCGAGATAAGCAAAGTGCAATTAAATACAAACCTGAAATTATCAAGGAAGTGGAAAGAATTAAAACCACAACTGGAAAATATTCTAACTTTGATTCGCTATCTGATATTGAAAAGAAGCTATTTATTAAGAAATTTCAAAATAACAATCTTCATTGTGGTTATGTTACCAAGGTTGCGGATGAGCGAAACAGATTATTGTTGAATAAAGAAGCAAAGACTGAACTTGGTGAGTTGTTAGATCAATTGCTATAGTAAAAACAATAGCAGTATAATTTTTAATTAAAATTATACTGTCCATTCCATACGGCCATTTCTTGTGGCAGTATTTGTGCATGTCGTTCCTAAAATTGTCCAAACACAAATATATATTTATAAATTTTCTAGTAATAATAGCAACCTTGTTGGCCATATCGGGATGTGTGGCACTTTTGTTAAATGGGCATCTCAGTTTTAATCACTATGAGGCTAAAAGCGGAACGTTTAAATGCAAACTTCCTGGTGGTGCACTAAGTTCGCGATTATATGTAACTGATCGCAGTAATGACATTGGTGAGACGGCGACATTTAGTTTAGATATAGGTTTGCTATGGCGTATAGATCATTTGCTTATTGGCAAGCATAAGCTTGCTATGTTGGATAATTCATCAATCAATCTGGAGCTTAGAAGAAAGCAGCTAGATTTAGCAAAAGAAAACTATATATCTAATTATCTTGCAAAGAGTACGGATCGTGTAGAGATTAAGTGGGAGCAATTTACAGCTGTAAATGATGTCGAGGTGCTGTTAACTAATACCTATGTTAAATGGGAAGATAAAGAAGAGATTCGTGAGTTACTGTTCTCAATGGATGGGGAATATTTAAACGTTATTCACTATGCGCAGAATGTATCTAGTGAACTACAAACGTTTACTACCGGAGCCAAAGGATTTTATAAGAGCTGTCAGTTTTACTAATTTAATCATTTCTAGTTTGCGCTCACTGTTCGTGTACTTGCCCAGTTTCGAAGTTGTTCTACTTTTTCGGCCATGACGACAGATAAAGGCTTAGTGTTAAGCAATTCTTCTAATACCTGAATCTGTTTAAGTGGAGAGCCCTCGGCATGAGCCGCATAAAGAGCAGATACTACAGCCTGTTCTATTTCTGCGCCGGAAAACCCCTTGCTAATTTGTGCAAGCCTGTCTAAATCAAATGTATCTACTGGCACATCTCGCTTGTTTAAATGGATTCGGAATATCTCTTGCCGAGTTTCACGATCAGGTAGGTCGACAAAAAATATTTCATCTAATCGTCCTTTGCGAATTAATTCTGGCGGCAACGCTTCAATATTATTAGCCGTGATGGCTAAAAATACTGGATGCGAACGTTCGGCCATCCAAGTTAGAATTGTACCTAATACACGATCACTTGTGCCGGTGGTGTCGTCGCCACTACTAATACCTTTTTCAATTTCATCAATCCAAAGCACGCAAGGCGCCATTGTCTCAGCAGTTTTTATCGCATCACGAAGGTTCTTTTCCGTTTCACCGATAAATTTATTAAATAAACTGCCCATATCCAAACGTAATAAAGGCAAACCCCATACGCCTGCTATGGCTTTGGCAGTCAAACTTTTACCACTGCCTTGCACACCAATTAATAAAACCCCCTTGGGGCGATCTAGTCCTTTAGGTGGAGAATCTGCAATGAATATTTCTTTGCGATGACCCAACCATTTTTTTAATTTTTTCATGCCGGCAACATCAGAAAACTTTGCTGTGTCATATTCAAATGACAAACCATTGTCTCGGCTTAAAAGTCGATACTTGGCTGCCATGATTTCTGGCATATCAGAGGTTGTTAGTGCACCATCTTCAGCAATAGCTTGACGAGCAAGCCGACGTACATCTTGCTCAGGCAATCCTGTTAGATTGCGTGCCAATAATTCCACTATTTCGTTATCCTGGATAACATGCTTGTTGGCATTTTTCCCTTGCCAACGAATCGCTTCTTGAATAATTATGTTTTGAAGTTCTTTGTTCCTAGGTAACCGTAATTCAAAATGTGCAACGAATTTTTCAAGTTCGGCTGGTATTTTTAAGTTATGACTAACAAACACCAATGTGTTGGGGTTGTCATCATATTGTAGAGCGATCTCTTTAATGGTTCGTATATTGAAAGGGTCTTCTAAATAAGGGTGAAAATCCATGAATAAATAGATACCGGATTTAGATCCGCTACGTATATGCCGTAATGCCTCTAGCGGTTCCTTATTGAAAGCTTGAGGACGCATGTCTTGTACATCAATTCTTTGCAGACCTTCTGTCACTGCCCATTTATAAAGTGGGCTAGGAGACTCAATCACTAATTGAGTGAATAAATTTAGCACCTGAGTTTCATCATGAGTCTCAATGACCACAATCGGTGTTTTGGATTTAACTAAGACCTTGAGGTCGTTTAAGCCATTCATATATGAGGACTCAACTTCAGGTAGGAATAAAGGTTATACATTCAGTGCGTTTTAGCATCGATTTCAATATTTATGCAAGAATTTGCATACTCAAGTGTGCGATAAGATGGATTACCCGTGACTATAGCGGTAAACCCATAGCTAGACTGAAGTGTAGAATTCCAGCCCACTCATAGTGCGCGTATCAGTCAATTTTTAATTGCTTTGCAATACCTTTGGTATATATAGAATTATTTGGAAACAGATAACTATGTAAATAGTACTGCAAGCGAAACTGTCTCACGCAAATCATTACAAAACCTATGCAAGATCAAAAAGAATTACGCGAAATTCGTATCAATCCAATAGTACCAACAGAATCTGTTCTGGTGTCTACTGCGCGTGGATTGCGTCCACGTAAGGACGAAAAACCATTAGAGATTAATACAGAATCTAAAGTAGAAAAATGTCCCTTTTGCAAAGGCAATGAAGATAAGACGCCTCCTACATTAGCGAGTTGGCCATCAGAAGGACAAGGTGAATGGTCGATCCGCATTGTGGAAAACTTATTTCCCGTATTAAGTGATCGACAGATATCACAAAATCTAAGCTTTGGCTTACAGCATGTCATTGATGGTTATGGTCGCCATGAAGTAGTTATTGATCACGATAACCATTCTATTCATATCGATCATATGTCCCAACAACATTTGCATGCTCTGTTTATGATGTATAGAGATCGTATGCAAGTACTTTATGATAGTGATGCACGCATAAAATATGTATTGGTGTTTAAAAACTTTGGTTCAGCGGCAGGAGCGAGTATTGCTCATACACATAGTCAGATTGTTGCAATGCCAGTAGTACCGGAGAATGTGGCTAATGAATTGCAGCATTCGTATGCGCATTATCAAAAGTTTAATCATAATATTTTTTCACATTTAGTTGATGAGGCGCTTACTTTTGAAGCAACCATATATGATCGAGAATCTGGTGAAGTACGGCGTAAAGTAGATGTCGGGCAATATGTAATCGAGAAAACTAAACGTTTTATTGCTATTAAACCGTTTGCCAGTCGTTTTGAATGGGAAGTGCAAATATTCCCGCTATTTTCACAAGCCGATTACTTAGAGTGCAGTGATGAAGACTTAGAAGACTTTGCTTGGCTATTAAAACGGACCATGTTGCGACTCAATAAAGTTATTGGTGGTGCGCAATACAATTATTTTTTGCACTCTGTTCCACATGGAGATGAATTTAATAAACATAAAGATAGTTATCAGTGGCATTTAGAAATTTGCCCGCGCACCAGCATCCCTACTGGGTTTGAGCTAGGTTCGGGATTGTTTGTGAGCACCGTTAGCCCAGAAGATGCCGCACAACAATTACGTGAAGTCAAAGTAGATTAGAAATGTCGATCTACTGACATCTAACTATAGGATTTAAAACTTACTCTAAAAAATAAGCTATAAAGGACTGGAACTAGTAGCAAAGTTAAGAAAGTTGCAAATAAAAGACCAAAAATTATAGTGACAGCCATAGGTCTAAACATTGCAGTTCCACCCCACCATAGTGGCATCATACCTAACACTGTAGTTCCTGTAGTAAGTAAAATAGGCCGTACTCTTTGCAAACAGGCATCTACGATGGCTTGTGCTTGTTGCTTACCTAATTCTTCAATCTCAATTTTAATTCGATCTATTAATACAATCGCATTGTTGATTATGATGCCTGCTAGAGAAATTATTCCTAATATAGTAAAAAATCCAATGGAAGAATTCGCAACAAGCAAGCCAAAAGTAACGCCAATAATCCCTAATGGTATCGTTGCGAATATAATAATAGGCCGCCGTACTGAGTTAAATTGTGCTACGAGTAATAATAAAATAACCATGCCAGCAATTGGCATTTTAGCGGCTATAGAAGCATTGCCTTTATCCGCTTCTTCAGATTCTCCGCCTTCATTATAGTAATAATCTTTAGGCCACGATTTTTGAGTTTCTATCAGCCATGGAGATAGATTAATATTTACATCGTTTGCTGTAGCACCTGGGTGTAGTTTTGCTTTGAGTGTGATGGTTCGATCACGATCACGACGTTCAATAATGCCGGGTTCAAATACCAAGCGAACATCTGCCACTTGCTTGAGTGGCACAGGTTCACCAGTGGCTTCTGAATACACACTGGTTCCATCTAGCTTACCTATGTCCTGCCTATCCGCCGCGATAGAACGCAAAGTGATGGGTATTAATTTGTCATCTTCACGAAATTCAGTCATGTCAATCCCGGTTAAACTTGCTTTCAGTGAATACGCTACATCATCACTGGTCACACCCGCGCGTCGAGCACGCTCTTGATCCACTTCCACTAAAAGTTTTTTAGTTTGTTTGCCCCAAGTATTTTTAACTGTGTAAACCTCTGGTTGAGCATAAAGGTATTCAGTTATCTGCTCAGCAATGGTATAGAGCGGTTTAAATTCAGGGCCAGAAAGTCGAACCTGAATGGGATAACCAACAGGCGGCCCATTCTCAAGACGGCTTAACCTTAAATTCAAGTCTGGATATTTTTTGGCAGCATAGTTTTCAATTCCTTGAATGACTGGTTCAACATCTTTTCCTGTCACCACATTACCAATTAAAAAAGAATTGGCAGGGTTTTGGTTTGGTGGATCAAGGCCTAAGGTAAGACGAGGGCCGCCGCTTCCTACAAATGTTAACCAGTTTTTAATTTTTGGCCTGCCTTCCTTAGGTTTATAAAAAGCGTCATAAATATAATGATCGATATCTTCGATTACTGCTTGGCTGGTTTCAATAGAAGTGCCCAATGGCATTTCAAGCGCACCATTAAATACAGGGTCTTCTGATGGTTCGATGAAAATAACTCTCACATATGCTATCCCTTTAATAGCTAAAAAGAATATTGAAATTATAATTATTCCAAATAATAGTTTATGTTTTAAAGAAATCAGTAATACATTTTTATAGAATACATATACAGGGCTGGTAAATTCTTGCTGATCTACATTATTTTTTTTCTGCTTTTTATTTCGCATCGAAAAGGCAGCGAGCATTGGGATTAGCGTCATCGCAACACAGAAAGACACCAATAAAGTTATGGTCACAACATAAAAGATATCAGAGGTGTATTCACCAACATTTGATTCGGCTAAGCCAATGGGTAAGAATGCCGCACTGGTAGTAAGTGATGAAGTCAATAAAGGTAAAAATAGCTCGCGGCCTGAATCTATCGCTGCATTGATGGCAGATAATCCAGATTCAAATTTCACAATAACGGACTCAACCATCACTATGGCATTGTCCACCAAAAGTCCTAAAGAAATAATTAATGCAGCTAGTGATATTTGATTAATGGTTATTCCAAACACTTGCATAACGTACATTGCAATCACCATTGCGACCGGGATGAGTGTGGCGACTACAACACCCGTTTTTAAACCTAGGAATAAAATCACTACCAGACAAACAATGCCCACTGCTTGTAATAGGCTGAGGATAAAATTATCAATATTGGCTTCGACTAAATCTGCTTCAAACCAAATTTTTTCTATTTCAACACCCCAAGGGTAAAGCGCCTGTATGTCGGGCATAAGCAGGTCTAACTTTGCACCTAGCTTGGTAATATCGCCACCATCACGCATAGAGATGGCAACTGCTAAGGTAGACTGGCCGTTTGCTCTCGCGACACTAGAAGGAGGGTCTTTGTAATCTCGATAGATATTGGCGATATCGCCTAAGTACACCACTCCACCATCCGGTATTTGAATGACAGTGGTTCGTAAATCTTCGATCGATTCGAAGTTACCTGTTGGCTCTAAGACGATACGTTCTCTACCGGTAAGAACATCGCCTCCAGATGATAAAATATTAACGGTGCTCAGTACGCTGGAAAGTTGTTTGGGTGAAATTCCAAGTTCAGCAAGGCGAGCATTATTATATTCGACAAATACAGCTTCTTCTTGGTCACCATGTATTTCTACTTTTGCTACATCAGGTAATTTTAGTAGACGATCTCGAATATCATCTGCAACATCTTTTAATTCCGCGTAGCTATAACCATCACCGGTTAAGGTATAAACACTTCCAAATACGTCTCCAAACTCATCATTAACAAAAGGGCCATTTATATTCTCTGGTAAGTCGATTTTTACGTCTTCTACTTTACGTCGCAGATCATCAAATATAGGCCGCATGTTTTTGTACGACTGCAGGAAATTTACATTGATAATTGAAACTCCATTGCGTGACTCACTGGTGATGAAATCAACTTCGGGCATTTCTTGAGCTTTCTTTTCTAGCTTGTCAGTAACTAACAGTTCTACTCGCTCAGGATTTGCTCCTGGAAATTGTGTAGTAATTACTGCAGTTCGTATGGTGAAGCCAGGATCTGTGGCTTTAGGTAACTGAAAAAAAGCAGCAATTCCACTTAAGACTAAAAGCGCAATTAAAATATAGACAATACGATTGTATCGAAAGGCAAACTGGGTAAGATTCATGATATTAGTTTGTTAAAACTTCTAACCCTTCTCTTATTACATTTACACCAGCCGTTACTACTCGGTCACCTTCTTTAACGCCTTCTATAATTTCTAATCCGGTGGTAGTTAATTCGCCTGTTGTTACTGCTTGGCGTTTAACCACACCGATATTATTTTTATCAGTTTTTTCTACTAGAAAAACATATTTACCAGATACATCTTTGCCTACGGCTACAGCTGGTACTATAAAATTGCGTTTGTTTTCAGCTTTCTCAAAAGTGAAGGAGACCTGTGCTGCTAGGCCCGGGCGCAAACCATCCGACGTTTCTGTTAAAGCTACTGTTACTGGGTAGGTAGTGCCAGCACTTGATGCCACACCCACTTCAGTTACTTTGCCTGTAAAATTTTTATCAGGAATCGCGCTAAACATTACATTTGCATTCATACCACGTTGAAGTAGTGCAATAATGCTTTCGGGTACTACTAATTCAACATCTAAGCCCTCACCACAGGTGACTTCAATAATGGTTTGGCCAGCAGTGACTTGTTCATTTACTTCAGCAAGTGATTTAGCAACATTGCAAGTTTCAACTGCTTTCAATTTTGTATAGGACTCATTGAGACGCGCGAGCTCTAGCACTTTGTTTGCAGCACTTACTTGTGCGCTACTTGATTCTGCATTGGCTCGAGCTGAATCTAGTTCGTTTCTTGATATATTATTATTTTCATACAATCCCTTTGTACGCTCAAAATTAGATTTGGCATTACGTAAGGTTGCTTGCGCCTGGGTGAGATTAGCCAATGCTTCTTGTGCTTGTAATTGATACTCGAAAGGATCAAGAGTAGCAATCACATCACCAGGTTGTAAGCGGTCACCCACTTCAACTTTCAAGGACTGCATATTCCCCGCAACTCTAAAACTGAGATTAGATCGTTGATTTGCTTTAGCTGAACCTGAAAAAGTTCGAGTAACCCCGTGTTGTGATGAGCCTACTAATTGAGTTTTAACAGATCTTAATGCGTGCTCTTCCTGTTGAAGTGCTTGTTGATCTCCGCATGCTGATAAAATCAGTATCAACAAAAAATATAAAATTAAATTTGTATATACATTCATATAGGTGTCCATATACTTCTTAATATCGTTATTATTTTGTTGCATAGTATTCATTTAAAGCTCGGTACCAGTTTTCAAATCCATCGGGCTCTAATAATACATCAAAGTTTGCAGTAGCTCGCTGTACCTCAATCCAATCAATCATAAATTGATATTGTGCATTAACGGCAGCAAGGTTTGCTTCTAATGATGCATCTTGCGCATCAATTAAATCAGTTATGGAAACAACACCCTGTGAATAAGAATCAATCACTAGCGATAAATTTTCTTCTGCGGCTTGTGCAGCATCGTTTGCTAGCCGAATAGCAGGATAACTTCCTTTGGCTTGCTTAAGTGAATTTCTTACGCGGGTTTCAATTTGTTCTTTAAGGTCTTTATTATTATATTGGTTTTGCAATAAAGTATTACTTGTGCGAGACACTTGGGACTTCAAAGCACCTCCGGTAAATATTGGCAGGCTAGCTTCGATCCCAATAGACCATTCATCATCTAGTAGTAAGGGATTATTACTTCCTGTACCGGTACGGTCTAAATTTTCACCATAGCGCGCATTCAAATTTACATCTGGAATATAGTAAGATCGTTTTGCAGCTTTTAGCTCCCGTTTATTAGAAGCGATGATGTATTCAGAACTTTTTAACTCGGGTGCAGTATTAATTGCGCGTTCGACCTCAAACTCAGTGAAAATATTGAAACTACGTGGGTTGTCAAAAAACCTTGTAAATTTTTCGCTTTCTAAAATGCTAAGTTGACTAGAAATACCTTCATCGGTAACCCCAATGGGTTCAGATAATGGTTTGTGTATTAATTGTTTTAAATTAATACCGGCTTGTTCGCGGCTAGCTTTAGCTGAATATAGATTCCTTCTATCGGTAGCGATTTGACTACGCCAGCGTAATACCTCAGAGCGATCAGATGAACCAATTCTTAATCGTGCTTCTGCTAACTCTAAGTTGGTTTCGGTTACTTTTACATTAGACTTTCTAACTTCTTCTGTGGCTTCTGCTGATAAAAGCTGCAAATATGATGTAGCTGTACTACTTATGATATTTAATATACTGCTTTGAAGTTTTTCATCTTCTGCTTGCTGCAACAATTTAGCAATGGCATAACCCGATCTGCGACTTTCAGAATATATGGTTTGACTCAAATTCAATGACCCATCAGCAGAGCGTTCTGAGCCCTGTAGCTCTGCTTGATCTTCACCAATCTGTGTAATGCCTGTGCCAATATTTAATTGCGGTAATAAAGCAGAGCGCGAATTAGTTACACTATCTTTAGCTAGCTCTAAATCTAATCTATCTACTTGTAAGGAAAGGTTTAACGCAATAGCTTCTTCAATGGCTTCGGTAAGAGTTAATAATGTTAGGTTTTCTAATGAGTCTCCATAGAGTAGGTCTGCGGTTTCAAGAAATCTCCATTTTGGAGAGAAGTCAATTGCGCGCGCAGTTTGCATATTTATGGCTAGTTTCTCAGGTTGTGCGAGACCAACTTTTAGATTGGCTGCATTTTCTCCTAACAATATACTTTGCATTAATAATGCAATTCTTCTCGCATACCGAATTGTATCTCGGTCTCTACCACTAGACGTTGCAAGTAAACCCATCCTTAATTCGTCTCTGCCCATTAGAGAATAGCTAGGCATTCTTAATGCAATTAATTTTTGAGTAAATTGTTGAAACTCATTATTCCCAAATCGCAATAAAGGCGGGACATACATAGCGTCAATATCACTGGGCATCTCATTTAATGCACTGCCTAGATTTTTGCTGACGGGTATAAAAGTGAGTTTAAAACCCAGTTCATTCTGCGCATCTTCAGTTATATTTGCTAGTTCTGGTAAAGAATCTAAAAATAATTTATCTACGATAATCCCAAGATGGTCGAATTGGACTAGTTCGTGAAAATTCCGTAAATCATTTCCTACGGTACGGTCATCACTTATATATACATAATTATGTTTCCCACTAACACCTGAATCTTTATAAGGCAACCGCTGGAGTGCTCGATCAGCTACAACAGTTGCAATGATTGGTTTATTTAGATTATTAATTTGGGCGGCTTGCTGAGAGCCTAAAATACCATTGGTAATGATTACATCTATGTTTGGATCACCTAATAAGTTTAGTAGTTCATTTCTAATATTAGTAACTTGCCAGTTACCATGTTTAATTTTGTCAGCTGGGAATTCAATATTAAATTCATCTTTATTTAAGTCTTGTATTTCACTAATGATTTGATCGAGTGGAATATATTCTCGTTTAACGGGTCCATCTAAAAGTACGCCTACACGAATTGTTTTTGCGGCACTTAAATTTGTGTGCACAGTGAAAAATAACATGCATGCTAGTGTGGTTATTTTCCCAATGGAGAATATATACTTATTGATGGATGACATATATTTAAATTGTTTTTAATTATTCAAAGTGCGTAGTTGTAAATTCAGTTTATCATTGGTCTAAAATATCTTCGACATATATAAAAATATTAATTGTTACTATGCTTATAGTATTTTGAGGTAAAATTATCGTGCTACACAAGCAAATTCCTTTAGGAACTTTAGTGATTATATTGGTCGTTGTGTTTCATGTTGTAGCTTTAGTTGGATTAATTGATTTACTGAAATGGATATCTGTCACTTCAGAATTCTGGCAAACACAGCTTGGTACGATGTCCATATTGGGTTTTGCCGTATTTATGATTATTGGTATTCATACCATTGAAGCTTGGGCCTGGGCATTTATATATTTAAAGCTTGGCGAGTTTAATGATTTAAGCAAGGCATTATATTTTTCTGTGGTTACCTGTACCGCACTAGGCTATGGGGATATAACGCTATCAGAGCGATGGCGATTACTAAGCACTTTTGAAGCAATGGGTGGATTACTTTTATTTGGCGCCAGCACGGCTTTTCTGATTGGATTTATGCAAACCATTTTCTCTTTTTAGTTGAGATTATGCTTAAAAGCTCAATATAAGCAGATTAATAACATCGTTTGAAATGCAAGATTCCTTAAAATTAACTTATGGATGACACTCCACCTGAGGATAAAACCCAAGAAAATCAAACTAGGCTAATTGGCAAAGGCATGATCATCATCGCCTGGGTGCTGATTTTTGGCATGTTGGTTTGGTTTTTTGGTGTATTAGAAAAAAATAAGCGTAACCCTAATCAAAATGTCAGCACGCAAGTATTGAGTGGTGGTGAAAAAGAAGTGGTGCTGCAAAGTGGTTCTTATGGACACTATATTGCTACCGGAAAAATTAACGATATAAAAGTTACTTTTCTTGTTGATACCGGTGCAAGCTACGTCTCTGTTCCTGAAAGTGTGGCTAAGAAAATTGGCTTAAAGAAAGGTAGAGAAATGCTGGTGTCTACTGCTAATGGAAATGTTAGCGTTTATGCCACAACGCTAGAAGAAATTAGCATTGGTGAAATTAAACTTCATGATATCAAGGCTGATATAAATCCGCACATGGATGGCAATGAAATACTGCTAGGCATGTCCTTTTTGCGTAATTTATCTGTCACGCACCATGGCGATCAGTTAACGATTCGGCAATAAAGGAATATCGAATATTCTCTGAATTGTTTTAAGCTACGGCTTAAAAGAGAGATGATAAATGTCTAAGAGAATTACATTATGGCAAGCATTTAAAAGTGTTGTCGCATCGTTTGTTGGAGTGCAGAGTAAAGAAAACCATGAACGAGATGCAATGTCAGATGAAAATTTGGTTCCAATTATTGCAGTGGGTTTTATATTAGCGGTTGTGCTGCATTTGTTTATATATTTAATTGTCAAAGTAATCGTTTGGCAATCAGGCGTTAATTAAGGCTAAACTCCGTCGTGGCAGAATAGCTGAAATCCGTTATTTTCGATCATACATATTCTGCGAGTCGTCAACTCAATATACCAGCTTAGCATTAATGATCTAGTTGTATGCCGCCATTGCTGTAGGCCATTGGTTTTAATGGCTATAATTCATTTATAAAATAGATCATTATAGTAACATTTATTCATTATACTAATACTTAGTATGGCTGCATAGTAGGGTCAAATTCAAGATATGCAATGTTGTTGTATATGTTTTGAAAAAACTAGTAAGGAGAGTTAACTATGAATACCATTGATATTGGAATTAATGAGCACGATAGAGCAAAGGTTGCAGAAGGTCTTAAGCACTTACTTGCAGACTCTTATACACTATATTTACAAACGCATAATTTTCATTGGAATGTAACCGGGCCGCAATTTTCTGAATTGCATGTAATGTTTGAAGGGCATTACACAGAGTTAGCCATAGCCGTGGATGAAATTGCCGAACGAATTAGGACATTAGATGTTGCGGCACCTGGCACATATAAAGAATTTTCTAAATTGAGTAGTATTAATGAGGTTGATGGAGTGCCTGTAGCTAATCAAATGGTCGATTTATTAAAAAGCGGGCATGAAAAAGTTGTTAAAACTTGTCGTAATATAATAAGCCTTGCTCAAGAAGCAAATGATGAGTCCACGCTTGCTCTAGTATCGGATCGCATGAGGATCCATGAAAAAACGGCTTGGATGTTACGAGCAATTAATTCCTAAATTACATTAGGAGAATTTTATGAGGATTAATTTAATACTGCTGTCTACACTATTAATAATTGTAGGTTCTCTTTCTACTGTGTTAGCTAATGATGAATTAGTATCTGCTTCGGCTCCTGGGGCAAAAGTTTATTTTATAGAGCCTGTTGATGGAAGTGTTGTATCACAAACTTTTACGGTTAAGTTTGGTTTATCGGGAATGGGAGTAGCGCCTGCAGGGGTTGATCGAAAACATACCGGGCACCATCATATTTTAATCGATGTAGCTGAGTTACCTGCAATGGATGCACCTTTGCCAGCGAGTGAAAATATAATTCATTTCGGTGGTGGGCAAACGGAAGCGGAGCTTACGTTACCTGCGGGTGAGCACACATTGCAATTATTGTTGGGTAACCATATGCATATTCCGCATGATCAGCCAGTAATGTCTGAAAAAATCACCATAATGGTTGAGCCATAAAGCGTTACTTATATTTTGAAATCTGTATTAAGAATTTTCGGCACTTGAATGTTTTTTAGTTGAATGTATTTGGGTAAACCTTCCTTGTACGGTGGGTAGGCTTCACCTTTAATTAATGGTGCGAGATATGTGCGACAACGATTAGTGATGCCTAAACCGTCTTTAGTAATGTAGCTACGCGGCATCATTTTTTCTACATTAGCAAGAGTAGCTAATGTAGAAAAAATGATGC
>JBOEHC010000010.1:0-7936 GCA_050633765.1 Gammaproteobacteria bacterium | reverse complement strand
CATTTTTGTCAGTAGTTACATGTCTAACACTCTCAGATTGAATGCTTTCAGATACAGTAACTTCATTAGTTCCTTTATCTATTTCAATGTCATCAATCTTTGTATGTCCTGCATACGTATAACTAGATGTTAAAAGTAAAATTGTTGTTACTAATGCTATTGTTTTCATGTGTATCTCCAAAAAATTAAGTAAAGATTTTAAAATCTGCTACATATAAACGTAACGTTTTAATAAATTTAAAATAATTGCGTGCAGCTAGATGTGTTCACATCAAAGCTAGAAGCAATACCCGCGGAAGCGGATTTAGGAGATTGAAATAGGGGGGCGGAAAAGTAGATCTGGATCCGCTGGATCCACTAGAGAATGTATTCTTTGGTAAACAGAATGTGTTGTATAGGTTAAATCTATTACAGTTTTGTTTAGTAAAGCGATAGCTCCACAGCTTGAAACAGAGCAATTTATATTTCCATCACACTCACAATTTGACTGGTTCTTTGAATCTTCAGATGTCTCATGATCATCTCCATGCATCGATTCATTTTCATCCATTTGTGCGTGAGAGGAATGGGTAGATAAATCAGACATTTGGCAATGGGATGCCATAGATGCACTGGCCCACAATGATAATGGGAATGCCAATATCAAGGTAACAATTACTATTTTTCGCCAGCGTTTCATTTCAATATAGGTATCTAGATGTAATTAATACTCAATGCTTAACTAAGTAGATTATATACGGACAAATTAGTTCAATATCTGATGTATGTCAATTTTAGTGGCAATGTATGAAATTAAACAAATTAGATATTTTCCCACTTTTAATCAAATACTTATTAAAATATTAAGGGTTAAAACCTACTATTTTAATTTAAAGCACTATAAGTCCGACAAAAGTCCGTTATAAGTTAATGCAGTTTGCTAATAAGCGTTTTTTCAATTGAACTTTAGTTATACGCCATTTGTCAGCTAATTATGCATAAGTTCGTAATTTCTGTAACAATATATATATGTCACGATTAGTAATCAATTTGCTGTTAATTGCGTTCCTTTTTGGAAGTGTTGAAGCGTCGGTAGATACAGTATTAATGGACATCAATCATGATCATAGCTCAGAGCATCATAATCATGATCATGATGATTCAAACAGTAATCATGAAGATGAATGTGATAATCATTGTCACTGCGCTGGTCAATTAGGACTGGTATTTCCTCCCAACATTAAATCACTTCAGACATGTGTAATCGTAAAGTATATCGACACACATTCTTATCGTTCTAACTTACCTCCGCCTTTATTTAGACCACCCATTCTCTAATCTCTTTAGCCTATAAATAGGGTTCGTCACACTATGTGGCGGCGTATTGATTGTGCTTGACCAGCACTTTATATGCAGGAGATTTGCAATGAATATTAATTTAATTTTTTACGCATTCACTATGTGTGCGTTTTTGTTTGGTTGCGCTAGTGTAAATTCTAATAGTGCGAATATAAATATAGAAAAAGAATCTTCAGGCTTAATAAGTTTTGAAAGAGTCAATGTTCGTAGTGATGATTCAACATTGACTGTGTCTGGAGACCTACATGCTCGAACACGAAGTGTTGCTAGAGGGCATATTGACATCACTTTTATATCTCCCGATGAAGTTGTCTTACATGAGCTTACAACAAGTATCAAGCGACGAAGCCTAAAAAACCGACACATGCACTTCCACGTAAATGTTCCGCTTGTCCTGCCTGAGGGAAGTACAGTGCGCCTCGTTCACCATCGTAAATCACATAATGGAAATGGTTAGTGAAATGAAAATTGAAAATGCATTTCATACCAAATCTAGTTGTGCGTTAAACAATAATGCGATTAATGAGGATTTATCCATACGTCTCTTATCATTTAAAACCACGTTAGTTTTATTATCGCTTGCGTTTATTCACCTATTTTATATTCAGACAGTTCTTGCAAGTGACTCGCACAATTTAGATACATCACAAGAACAACGTCCTAATGTTGAATACTTGTCAATTGATGATGCCATTGTACGAGTCATGGATGCTTCTCCAAGATTTCAATCTGTTGTGAAGGGTATTGATGTAGCAAAAGGGGAAGAACTACAAGCAGGCTTTAGGCCCAATCCAGAACTTTCGCTTGAAGCAGAAGATTTTGCAGGCAACGACCAATTTGGTGGAACCAATTCAGCTGAGTACACCTTGAGTTTAAATCAAAAAATAGAATTAGGGGGTAAACGAGATGCACGTAAAAAGGTAGCGCAAGCATCGTTCGCTGTTGCCGAGGAAGATGTATCTATTGAGCGATTGAATATCATCCGTGATGTCCATGCAGCATATCTTACTGTATTAGTCGAAACCGAATCAGTTGATCTAGCTGTAGAGCAACAACAGTTGGCTGAAACTATATTAAATAGTGTGAATAAGCGTGTTAATGCTGCTGCAGAGTCAGAGATACAAAAAAGTAAAGCAGAAGTTACGCTTGCGAATACATTGATACAAAAAGAGCAGACTAGCAGACAGCTTCAGATAGCAAGACACAATTTAGCTAAACTATGGGGAGCCGTTACATTTAATGAATATCTCGATAAAAGTTATTTGTTGAAATTGGAAGAGCCTGAATCCTACGAGCATTTCGTTGAAAAGATTTCTAATTTGCCGGATATGCAAAGATTAGCTCTGGAAAGTGAACGGAAAGATTCTTTGTTCAATTTAGCAAAGACAGAACGAAGTGCTGATCCTACAGTAAGTGTTGGTGTAAGGAGATTTGAAGAGGGTAGTGATAATGCCTTTTTAGTTGGTCTCTCAATTCCTTTGCAGGTATTTAATAAAAACCAAGGGAACATTGCTAAAGCACAGGCTGAAATAGATCAAACGCAAAGTAATTCTCAGGAATTTGAGCTTAATTTAAAACAATCATTATTTGAGAATTGGCAGAATTGGAAAACTGCTTATTCCGAAGCATCCCATTTGAAAACAAAGCTGCTCCCTGCAGCAGATAAATCTTTTCATCTAGCACAATCTGCATATGAAAGGGGTAGGTTTACCTACCTTGAAGTTTTAGATGCACAACGGACTCTAATAAATGCACGTGACCAATATTTAAATACTTTACGTCGTTATCACAATGCACGAATAAACGTAAAGCGATTAACCAATACTTTCGGAGAATAATAATGAGAATGATATTCACTATTCTATTTATGGCTTTCCTGGTTATAGCTATTGATAGCAATGACATGTTTTTAATTAATCAAGTATATGCAAATACAGATCAACACAATCATGATGATGACCATGATGACCATGAGGGTGAAAATGAAGCTACCATTCAGTCCGATGCAGCTAAACGTGCAGGCATAGCTACAGGTCAAGTTTCATCTGAAACATTACAAAAAGAAATAGTGCTCACTGGCCGAGTGATGCTCAATCGAGATAAAACGTACGCAGTTCGTGCACGATTTCCCGGTATCGTGAAAACAGTAAAAGTTAGATGGGGGCAGCAAGTTGAAAAAGGTCAAGTGCTTGCCACAGTTGAAAGTAACGATAGCCTCTTAACGTATTCTATTTATGCGCCTCGCAGTGGTGTGGTGTTAGAGCGCAATACTAATGTCGGTGATGTTGCCAATGATGAAGCGCTCTTTACGATCGCTGATTTAAAAACAATGTGGGCAGAGTTTCATGTCTTTCCAAGAGATCTTTCTTTAGTCAAAGAGCAACAAGTAGTAAGTGTTCATGCTTTAGAAACTGACGAAAATGTTAAATCCAGAATAGACATGCTGCTACCTACAGCAGATGCAGCAAGTCAAACTGTGATTGCAATTGTTCCAATCCCAAATGAAAACGGTATATGGCGTGTAGGCATGATTATCGAAGGGTATGTAGATATTGGTGAAATAGTTGCAGATCTTGCGGTAAGAGAAAATGCCATACAAACATTAAATGAAAAATCAGTTGTCTTTATTAAAGAAAGTGAAACGACGTATGTGCCTCGCGAAGTCGAGTTGGGTGAAAGTGATGGTAATTATGTGGAAGTTCTCACCGGACTTCAGCAAGGAGAGGAGTATGTAGCTAAAGGAAGCTACAGAATAAAAGCAGATCTCCTTAAGTCAACTGCAGAACACGAGCATTGAGGTCATTCATGTTAGAAAACATAATTTATTACTCTATCCGCCACCGTTGGATCGTTTTGTTTGTGGTTTTAGGGCTGATGGCTCTAGGGGTATTTAATTTTAATAAACTTCCAATTGATGCTGTCCCCGACATTACTAATGTTCAGGTGCAGATTAATACGCAAGCTGATGGGTATTCGCCTTTAGAAGTAGAGCAGCGTATTACTTTTCCAATTGAGACCGTGCTTTCGGGTATTCCAAATTTAGACTATACCCGTTCACTTTCACGTTATGGCTTATCACAAGTTACTGTTGTGTTTGAGGATGGTACGGATATTTATTTTGCACGCCAGTTATTGTCTGAGCGTTTACAGCAAATTAATAGTGTATTGCCTTCCGGGATTGAGCCCATGATGGGGCCAGTCACTACAGGCCTTGGTGAAATTTATTTTTATACAGTCGAGGCAAGTGAGGGTGCAGTTAAGGAAGACGGTACGCCCTACACACCCATGGACCTACTTACCTTGCAAGAATGGGTCATCATACCGCAACTTAAGTACGTGAAGGGTGTGGTAGAGGTCAATTCCATTGGTGGGTATGAGAAACAATTTCAAGTCACACCTTACCCTCAAAAATTGCTGGCTTTCGATTTAACAATCAAAGATGTGATCGAGGCATTAGAGCGGAACAATGAAAATGTGGGTGCTGGTTACATTGAGAGAACGGGCGAACAGTACTTAATTCGTGTGCCTGGACAAGTAAAAACAATTGATGACATACGCCACATCATTATTACGCAGCGCGATGAAGTGCCTATTCGTGTTCGAGACATCGCGGAAGTTACTTTAGGTGCACCATTGCGTAGTGGCGCAGCTACCAAAAATGGTGATGAAACTGTTCTTGGTACAGCCATGATGCTTAAGGGCGAGAATACAAGAGAAGTAGCACAACGTGTGGCTGAAAAGTTAGTAGAGATCAATCGCAGTCTTCCTGAGGGCGTAACAGCGGAACCAACTTTAAACCGTAGCGAACTTGTAGATAGAACAATTAGAACAGTTGAGAAAAATTTACTTGAAGGCGCATTACTTGTAATTCTAGTTTTATTTTTATTGCTCGGTAATTTTCGTGCAGCATTAATCACAGCCATGGTTATTCCTATTGCGATGCTCATGACAATTACTGGGATGGTCGAACGTAACGTCTCAGGAAATTTAATGAGTCTAGGTGCACTAGATTTTGGTCTTATTGTTGATGGCGCAGTCATAATTATAGAAAACTGTATTCGACGTTTTGGGATTGCACAAAAAGAATTAGGTCGATTACTTACTGTAGATGAAAGGTTCAAATTAACAGCGAATGCAGCAGCTGAAGTTATAAAACCTAGCGTATTTGGCGTTGTAATTATTACCGTTGTATATATACCTATATTTGCACTAACGGGTGTCGAAGGAAAAATGTTTCATCCTATGGCGTTTACTGTTGTAACAGCTCTACTGTCAGCATTGATTTTATCTCTAACATTTGTACCGGCTGCCGTAGCATTGTTTGTAACTGGTAAAGTAAAAGAAAAAGAAAATGTTGCCATTCGAGGAGCTAAAAAGTTTTACGAGCCTATCTTGCGATGGAGTATTGTTAATCCTTGGAAAATAATATTTCCATCAATTGGTTTAGTAGTTTTAAGCTTATTTGTAGCATCAAGAATGGGGGCAGAGTTTGTGCCCAGTCTGGATGAAGGTGATATTGCAGTACAAGCGCTTCGTGCACCAGGTACTTCATTATCGGAATCCGTCAAGATGCAAGGAGAAGTTGAGCGTGCTTTAAAACAATTCCCTGAAGTAGAGGAAGTAGTTGCAAGGATTGGTACTGGAGAAGTAGCGACTGATCCAATGCCACCCAATATTTCTGATACATATGTGCTGCTAAAGGATAAAAGTGAATGGCCAGATGAAACTAAATCAAAAGCTGAGCTAGTTGAGGAAATGGAAGAGGTTCTAGAGAATATACCTGGTAATGCGTATGAATTCTCACAACCAATTGAATTACGATTTAATGAATTAATATCAGGTGTCCGAAGTGATTTGGCCGTAAAAGTATATGGCGATGATTTAGATACACTTGTTGACTCTGCTAACACAATTGCTGCTGCAATTAAAAACGTTTCGGGTGCAGCTGATGTTAATGTTGAGCAAGTAACAGGTCTTCCTATCTTATCCATAGTTCCTAAACGAAATTTATTGGACCGCTATGGATTGAGTATTGCAGATGTTCAGGATGTTGTAGAAGTAGCTATGGGTGGACGAGAGGCGGGGCAATTATTTGAAGGTGATCGCCGTTTCGATATTGTCGTACGTCTCCCTGAAAACTTACGTACTAACATCAATATACTAAAGCGATTACCCATTCCACTTAATCGTGAGCGTGGTCCGAATGAAATGTCTATGCCAAATTATGTTCCACTTAAAGAAGTTGCAGATGTAAGTGTGAATTATGGGCCCAATCAAATTAGTCGCGAAAACGGAAAAAGAAGAGTGGTAGTTACCGCTAATGTACGCAATAGAGATTTAGGTAGTTTTGTAGAAGATGTTCAAAAAACCATTATTGATAAAGTTGAAATACCAGCTGGCTATTGGGTTGATTATGGTGGAACTTTTGAGCAATTAATTTCAGCGCGTGCACGTTTAAGTATTGTTGTCCCTGTCGCATTACTTCTAATATTTGGTTTGCTTTTCATGGCGTTTGGATCAGGCAAGATCGCACTATTAATATTCACTGGCGTGCCTTTAGCGCTAACAGGTGGAGTGGCTGCGCTTTGGTTGCGTGATATTCCACTTTCTATTTCAGCGGGAGTTGGCTTTATCGCATTATCTGGAGTTGCTGTACTTAATGGTGTAGTGATGATTTCGTTTATTAGAAATCTGCATCAACAAGGAATTTCATTTGATGATGCGATTATTCAAGGGGCACTAACACGGCTGCGACCTATATTAATGACTGCATTAGTGGCAAGTCTTGGCTTTATTCCAATGGCATTAAATACGGGTGCAGGAGCTGAGGTTCAACGCCCATTAGCTACAGTTGTAATTGGTGGAATTATTTCCTCTACAGCACTTACACTTTTACTATTGCCTACAATTTTTCGACTCGCATGTCGTCGTGAACGACTTAGTGAATCAACATAATAGATCAAATAGATTCTTACTTGTGACTGACAAAACAGTTCAATTAAATTCTACGCTTACTTGTCCTGAATGCGGTGGTACGTCAAAAGAAAGAATGCCTACTGATGCTTGCCAGTACTATTATGAATGCGCTCACTGTGGTGTACTTTTAAAACCTTTGGTTGGCGATTGTTGCGTTTACTGTTCTTATGGAGATATTCCATGTCCACCAATGCAATTGGAGAAAGGTTGTTGTTGATTAAATAACTGCTTTTGACTGAAAGCTGGCATATTGATTCCTCTGAGTTTGCGCTACTATAAGAGAAATGGTGGGGTTATGTTATGAGTTTCTCAGTTCTAGTATGGAATGTTCAAAAGTTTAGAGGCGAAAGCCAAAGTCGTATTGACGATGTTGTTGATCATATCCGTGCTGCAGATCCTGATATCTTTGGAATCATTGAGCTAGAAAAACCAGCTAAAGCAGTTGCTCGCCAACTTATTGTAGAAGAGTTCACAGACTATGATTTCGCAATAACCGATTCTAAAAGACAAATTGATTTCCTGATTGGCTGGAAGATCAATACATTTGAACAAATACTCTTTACCCAACGCCGAGATTTCCAAGAGGGAAACATAAACCTCCGACCAGGGGGTCTCCTAAGCG
>JBOEHC010000009.1:0-32420 GCA_050633765.1 Gammaproteobacteria bacterium | reverse complement strand
AGTGAAGCAGCTGGAACAGTAATATTAATAGAAGATTGAGGACTTAAACCACAATCAAGCGCAGAAGTATCAGCATTATCAAATGTTGTATTAGCTACACTAGAAACCATTGGGGCTGTACTGTCACCGTCATCATAGACAACAGTGTAGGTTATGAAACCAGACGGGCCATTCAATCGAAATTCATTAGCTGCACCAGGATTCGCACTAGTCATGGTAACGTTGTAGTTACCAGTAGGGTTATTGGTGTATACACATGCAGGACTGCTTCCAGTGAAGTTATTACCAGGAACATGAGATCCCGTAATATCTGCCAAGGCCGTAATTAAGATTTCATCTCCAACACTCACATCAATATCAATATCACCTTGTGATGTACCACCTAAAGTACCTTGGGTTGCTGCAATAGCACTACCACCAACAGCCATCGCGCCTGCTAAGATTAATCCTTTAACTAATTTATTCATTTCCATTATTTACATTCCTATATATAGAGTTAAAAATCTTCCCAAATCCATTTGGGTGTTAATATCCTTTTTATCTGGTTGAGTTCCCTACGAGTGGGTTCAAATCACAGATTAATGAGCTAAAGTATATCTTTATTAATTAATTTGGATTATCTCGCCCGATGAGATAAAGCGCTTTAGTTACAAGAGGTTACGGTATTTGCTAAAGTGATGAGACGGGTCTTAAAGTGACAAATTTGGTCCATAATTTTTACTACAAATGTGAACAACTTCACCAGTGCTTTACAATTATTAACAATGAGGAAAATTTTTAGTTAATGGACATAATTAAAGAGCTAGGTGCATTACGATTAATTCTCGTTACTGCTACATTAATCATTGCTTTTTTATCGCCAGAACCTGGTACTTCTGTAGACCTTAACGGTTGGGGAATTGTGCCCACTGCTGTTATCCCTGCAGCAACACCTCTACTATTCATGGTACTAATGTTTGACTTTATGATGTGTCGCATACGCATGTCCGATGAAGCTGTGCGCAAAAAATTCAACACTATCGGATATATCGAACTCGCAAGTGCACTTTTCTTGTTAATTATGTGGCTACCATTCTTTCTAGCCATTGGTCGCTGAAAAATAACCGTCCACAATACAAATGGCACTCAACTACATTTGGATTGGTTTTTTTATTGCAGCATTTATCAGCTGCATCTTTCAAGCACTCCTAAAAGACAATAGCGCTATCTTTGCACAAGTAGTGCAAGCCACCTTTGATATGGCATCCCTAAGTGTTGAAATCGCACTCGGTCTAGTAGGCGTGCTATGTCTATGGTTAGGTTTTTTCACTATTGCTGAGCGCGCTGGATTTGTAGAGTTATTAACTAAAGTATTTCGACCTTTGTTTAAACAACTTATGCCAGAAGTACCTAGCAATCACCCTGCTATTGGTTCCGTTACTATGAACATGGCAGCCAATATGCTGGGATTAGACAATGCCGCAACACCTCTTGGTCTTAAGGCCATGCAAGATTTACAAGAGCTGAATCCAAACAAAGATACGGCTAGCAATGCACAAATATTATTTTTGGTGCTAAACACTTCTTCTGTCACCTTGCTACCCGTCACAATTTTTCTATTTCGTGCTCAACAAGGCTCAATGGACCCTACTGCAGTATTTATTCCCATCTTGCTTGCCACCTGCGCTTCCACTATAGCGGGACTATTACTGGTCTCCATTATTCAAGGGTTAAATCTTTTTAACAAAACTGTATTCCTATACGTCTTAGGTTTTACAGCTCTGATTGGATTGTTATTAGGCTTTTTATTAGCGAGCGATGCAGATCAACTTGCAGAAAGATCAAGTTTACTAGGTAATCTCCTCTTACTGCTGATCATCATCACTTTCTTAGTGATGGGTTTTGCACGCAAGATAAATGTTTACGATGCGTTTATCGATGGGGCTAAACAAGGTTTTGATGTGGCCTTAAAAATTATTCCCTATTTAGTGGCTATGTTGGTCGCGATAGGCGTTTTGCGTGCCAGCTTAGTACTGGATGCAATATTGAATACAATCGAAAAATTAGTCGTCATTATCGGACTAAATCCTGATTTTATTTCTGCGCTACCTACTGCATTAATGCGGCCTTTCTCCGGCAGTGGTGCACGTGCCATGATGCTAGAAACTATGAATACGTATGGTGTGGACTCGTTTGCTGCCAATGTTGCAGCGATTGTACAGGGCAGCACAGAAACTACTTTTTATGTGCTAGCAGTTTATTTTGGTAGTGTTGGCATACAACGCGTACGCCATGCCATTGGTTGCGGTTTGTTTGCTGATTTTGTAGGCATTACAGCTGCAATATTTCTCGGCTATTGGTTTTTTACATGAATATATAGAAAGACTATTAACTTCTGATAACGAACTTTATAATAGATAGCTTATGAAAGCCGGGGTTCATTATGGCTAAATACAGAACAAATTTACCTCAATTGTCTGGCGACTTATTTCTTACGGATGGTGGCATTGAAACCACCATGCTTTTTCATGAAGGCTTAGACCTCCCACACTTTGCTGCATTTCATTTGCTTAATGATGAAAAAGGCAAAAGCGCACTAAGTAAATACTTCCATAATCATTGTTCAATCTCTGTTAAATATAAAGTTGGATTTATTCTAGAGGCCGTTACCTGGCGCGCAAGTATAGATTGGGCTGAAAAACTTGGTTATTCCAAATCAGGCTTGGATGAGATGCTACATAAGGCTGTGGATTTTTTAATTCCATTCAGAAATGAGTATGAAAATGATGATACAAAAATGGTAATAAGTGGATGCATTGGCCCAAGAGGCGACGGTTACGTACCGGGTAAGTTAATGTCCGCAAATGAGGCTGAAGATTATCACTCCATGCAAATTGAAACGCTTAGCAAAACTTCAGCCGATATGTTGACAGTACTAACGATTAACTATGTAGACGAGGCTATTGGTATTGCACGAGCTGCAAAAGCACATAATATGCCAGCCGTTATTTCGTTTACTGTTGAAACAAATGGCAAACTACCAACTGGACAAAGCTTAAAAGATGCAATTGAAAAAGTTGAAGACAAAACTAATCAATCTCCAATTTACTATAAGATCAATTGCGCTCACCCAACTCATTTTGAGAATATAGTCTCAACAAAAGAACCTTGGTTAGAAAAAATTCGAAGCCTGAGGGCAAATGCTTCAAGTTGTAGCCATGCTGAGCTTGACGAAGCTGAAGCGCTGGATGAAGGAAACCCCGAAGAACTTGGAGCCCAATATCGACACTTAAGAAAGCTTTTGCCCAATCTGAATGTGCTCGGAGGATGCTGCGGTACAGATCATCGGCATATAGAAGCGATTTGCAAAGCTTGTGTAGATTAAATTTAGTACATTATTCTTTGAATAATTATGCAATTTATTTTTTTCTCTGATTTATATCTCAACCAAAGCTCTTCCTTGAGTTTCATTATTTAGTAATTTCTCAAAAATATCTGGCAAATTTTCTAAACTTATAGTTTGAGTTTTTATTTTAGCGATATGCTCTGGATGCATATCATCACCCAATCTATTCCATATTTTTTTTCTCAGAGGTTGCGGGCAGTTAGAAGAACTCACTCCTAACAAGTTCACACCACGAATAATAAATGGCATAGCTGAAAGCTTAAATTTAACACCCCCTGCTATCCCTACACTGACAACATTACCCCATGGTTTACAAGCACGCACTAATGCACTCAAGGTGTCGCCACCTACATTGTCGATGGCTCCCGCCCAACGAGTTTTTTCAAGCACGCCATCATCTATTTGAATTTTTTCTCTAGAAACTACTTTGCTGGCACCCAATTCATACAAATAATCGTAGGCATCCTTCGTCCCTGTAACTGCGATAGTTTCAAAACCTAATTTACTTAATAGATCGATGGCAAAGCTTCCCACTCCTCCGCTAGCCCCGGTAACAACAATTGGGCCATCGTCTATTTGTTGATTATTTTGTTGTAATAAATGAATACTCAATGCCGCAGTAAAACCGGCGGTACCGATAATCATTGCCTGCACAAGCGTTAAGCCTGATGGTAACGGCACCACCCAATCTGCAGGAACACGTGCAAATTCTGCATAGCCGCCATCATGAATTTCACTTAAACCACTACCGTTTACGATTACTTGATCGCCCTGGACAAAATCATTACTGACCGACTCGACTACTTCTCCTGCCAAATCTATTCCACCCACTAATGGAGAACGCCTAAGAATTTGAGCTTTGCCTGTACCCGCAAGGGCATCTTTATAATTAACACTAGAATATTTAACACGAATGACCACATCACCTTCAGCAAGGTCATCAAGACTGAGTTGCTCTATTCCAGCGCGAGTGTTTTGTTGATCTGAATAAATTCGAAATGCAGGAAACTTCTTCATTTAGATTAGCTTTAAAATTATTCCACAGTGAGCTTCAAAAATAATTTCTTTGCTTGGGCTAGTGTATCCTCACCCAAATCATTATTACTTTGGGCAAGATAATTGAAATGGCCCATTTTTCTGCCTGGCCTGGCTTGATGCTTACCATATAGATGTAATTTTACATTTTCTGACAAAATACGCGTCCAATCAGGTTGCTGGTCTTTTGCATTCCAAAGATCACCTAATATATTCACCATGGTCACTGCGCTATGCGCACTGGTGTCACCTAACGGCAAACCGCATATGGCTCGCACTTGTTGCTCAAACTGCGAGGTGTAACAAGCATCCATTGAGTAATGGCCACTATTATGTGTACGCGGCGCCATTTCATTGAAATATAAATTTCCGTCGGTATCTATAAAATACTCTACCGCAAGAACGCCACAATAATCTAATTCTTCTGCAATTTTTTGCGCATGCGACTTAGCTAAATTCTGAATGCTTTTCTCCACATTTGCTGGAACTGTACTGGTAAACAGTATACCGTCGCGGTGCACATTTTCTGCTACAGGGAAAAAACTTAATTCTTTGTCACTAGAACGTGCTAACACTACTGAAACTTCACTAGCAAGATCTATTTTTTTCTCTAATATACAATCGACTCGTTCTAATTCATTCCATTTTTCTACACATTCATTCGTGCTGTTTACTACTGCTTGACCTTTACCATCATAGCCTAGTCGTGTTGTCTTTAAAATTAATGGCGCTTCAAGTGTCGCAAAAGCTTGTTGGATATCTTCCTCATTACTCACCGCATAAAATGGTGTAGGAGATATACTCAATGACTCTGAAAATTGTTTTTCTTTTATACGATCTTGCGCAAGATCTAATACCCTCGCACTAGGCGACACTTGACAAGTATTTTCCAAGCGTTCAAAAACATCTGCAGGAACATTTTCAAATTCAGTAGTAATTACTGCGCACTCTTGCGCGAGTGCCTTTAAGGAATGCGCATCATCGTATTTAGCTTGAAGATGTAAATGAGCAATCTCACCCGCTGGGCTGGAAGAATTTGGGTCAAGCACAATTACGCGGTAGCCCATTGCAGTTGCAGCATGCACAAACATGCGGCCAAGCTGACCACCACCTAATATGCCAAGCGTCGCGCCAGGTAATATCATAGATTATTAAAGAATTTAGTCCGGAAGTTTAGTGTTCAATACTTTTTCAGATTGTGCGGCACGAAACTCATCTAACTTTGTTTTTAGAGCTGCATTATTATTCGCCAACAACGCTACAGCGAATAACCCAGCATTTGCTGCACCTGCCTCTCCAATGGCAAAGGTAGCTACCGGCACACCTTTTGGCATTTGCACAATTGAATATAAAGAATCCTGACCAGATAAGTGCTTGCTCGCTACCGGCACGCCTAGCACAGGAATTGTTGACATTGCTGCTACCATACCGGGTAGATGCGCCGCACCACCCGCACCTGCAATAATACATTGCAGTCCTCGGGAAACCGCCGACTCAGAAAATTCAGCTAATAATTTTGGTGTACGATGAGCAGAAACCACACGCTTCTCGTACAATATGCCAAACTGATCCAACACCGCAGCAGCAGCTTGCATAGTGGGCCAATCACTATCGCTACCCATAATTATGCTGACTTGTGGATTGGTCATTTTGCTACCCCTGATTATGTATAGAATGAAAAAATAAGCGGGCATTTTGGCTGAGACAAGCCAATAAAACCAGCACATATAAGAGAATTAAGCACTTAAAAGAACAAAATGTTATTCGAATCTAAGCTAAAGTCGCTAAACAAGGTCTACCAAGGCAAAGTCCGTGATATCTACGAGGTCGATGATCAACATTGGCTCATTGTCACCAGTGACCGACTCTCGGCATTTGATGTGGTATTACCCGACCCAATCCCCAAAAAAGGCATGGTACTAACCACGGTGTCGAATTTTTGGTTTGATCGATTCTCCAACAAAGTTAAAAACCACTTAAGTAGTATCCAGCTTGAAGACATCATCCAAGATGAAGCAGAACGTAAATTACTCAAAGATAGAAGTGTTATTGTCCGCAAACTAAAGGCATTGCCTTTTGAAGCTATCGTGCGCGGCTATATCATAGGCTCCGGTTGGAAAGAATATCAAGATACAGGGTCAATCTGCGGAGTTGCCTTGCCTTCAAACTTAAAACAAGCACAACAATTAGAAGCACCAATATTCACACCGTCAACCAAAGCTGCAGTGGGTGACCACGATGAAAATGTAAGCTTTGAATCGATTATAAATTTAGTTGGCAGAGACATTGCTGAATCAGTTCGCAATTTAAGTATAGAGATATATAAGGAAGCTGCAGAATACGCACAACAGCGCGGCATTATTATTGCGGATACTAAATTTGAATTCGGCTTAGATGAAAATGATGAAATTGTGTTAATCGATGAAGCTCTAACCCCTGACTCATCACGATTTTGGCCTCAAGATAACTACCGAGTAGGCACAAGCCCAAAAAGTTATGATAAACAATATGTGCGAGACTATTTAGAAACATTAGACTGGAACAAACAAGCGCCTGGGCCCAAGCTGCCGCAAGAAATTATAGACAATACCAGTGCGAAATACTTAGAAGCTTGCGAAAGACTTACCGGAATGAAGTTATAGTTTAGAAATAATAAGCAAGGTCGAATTGAAGATAATCATCTCGATGAAAAGTATGTAGCGGATCCTCACTTGCTACATCACTAAACAATTGCAATTCACTTTCTAACTTCCAACTATCATTGATTCTTCTCTGCAGTTCTACACGAACACTTTTGCTACTGTAATCAAAATCGTAAAAACCACCTGCAAGCACTTCTGTGTCTTGTGCGTCATTCAATGCGTAGCGCATCCCTAAGAAAATATCATCTTGAAAGCCAACCGGCGCATCTTGTTTACGATCATCAAAATGGTATTCGGATAACACCCCTAAATCAGCACCGTTTTCGCTTACACCATAAAAAGTGTACTCAAACCCCCCTACTGCAGCGGTGAAATCACGACCTTTTTTGGTTTGCAAAATCGATTCTACTTTCAAGGTCCAATTTCCCAGAATCGTTTGTAAATCTAGTCCCGTTTGATCAATCAATCCATAATAAGGTATGAGCTCTACACTGCCATTTGAATTTAATGTTGGTCTCAATTCAGGTACGCGTGAAGTGCCATTAAAATGCGACAACCCCAAATCTACAGGTCCAAATTGAGTTTTTAAGCGTAATGCCCAATCAACATGTTTCTCCTCAGCTCCTGATTCATACTCTTCTTCATCTGTGTCGATCACCAAGCCCGTACGCAATCTGCCTTTTCTCCCGGGGAAGGTTCGCTCACGAAATCCTGGCAAAACGTAAAATTGAACCACGCCCCAGTCTTGCAACCAAGTAGTCTCGATCATAGGCTGACCAAGTTTATCTTCGGTATCTAAATTTTCTACAAGGTCTGTCTGATTAATGATATCAACTAGATGTTGCGACTCTGTTACACCCCAAAATACTTTTGCAACACCAATGCGCCACTCCCAATCTCCTACTACATGCAAATAATGCGCTTCACGAATATCGAAATGGGATCGCTCGGGATCTGTAGAGTCTAAACGTGCAAAGGGTTTAAACGTTATGGCACGAAGGCCATTATTCCAGTCTTTATAATACTCAGGCTCAATAGCGATCGATATATCACCATCCCGTTGATCATTAAACTGTGGGCTTTGCCAAAAGCCTCGACCTTGACCAGAAACATAACCTGACCAAACTCCCTTGGAATTTTCGTCAGCGACGGCTACTTGAAATAATGTTTGTGATACAACACATAACACTAAACACAGGCAAAAAAAACTCCTACTATAAATAGACATGCTTATTTATTAATTTATCGCAACCGCGGCAGCGCATTAGAATTAAAATCACGCTCTGATATATCTGTCTTTAACTTATAATTCGACCACTTTAATGTTGTCTCTTTCCCTGTTTGATGATTAATCATAAACATTTCATCCGGCCGCCAAAAATAATCCAAATACTCTTGATAACCTGAGTAGGTTAATGTTTTCAATAGAGTATCTTTGCGGTCATAAAACTCTATTTTAACTACACGATACTCATCTGTATCAATCCAGCCAACTTGACGCGTATACCCTGAATATTCATATTCAGGATAACGCTCGATCACATGACACTCCCATTCGCCACATGACTCATCACGTAAATACTTATATGAATATTTTTCTACTTCTTGTGAACCAAGATCCTCAAAGGCAAACTCGCTCCCAACGAATGGGCCTGACTTATTTCGCGAGTTAATACGCTTCACACGCTTCAAGGCAGGTAGATATAACCATTGATCATCAGGCTCTAAACCGTGACTATAAGTAAGTACAGCCGTATGTTTCACATCTGCAGGTCGATCAAAAATAGATAACGTTTTATCGCCATCACCCTCTACTTCTAAAGTGCGAGTACGAATATAACGCGTACTTTCTTGACCTTGACGATTGCGCAGAGTCATGACCATTTCCGCAGTTTGAGTTTCAAATCCGGTATCGCGTTTATCTGCTGCGATAGCAATGGCCAGCCCTTTCTCCTCAGGTGTTTCAGCTATAACAACCCCAGCATAGTTAATTATACTAACTGGCAGTAGCCAAATCAGAATCCAACTCTTCTTCATCTTGGTTCTCCTGTTCTTTTCCCCCGCCTTCCAGGGCAATTAATAATGGTGGTAAAAATAAGAAATCAATTATTAGTGCAATCACAATAGTAATCGCGGTTAACAAACCCATTGCAGAATTTAATTCAAACGCTGACATGGATAACACTAAAAATCCTGCAGCTAAGACCACGGTTGTGACCAAAAGTGCCGACCCAACGTTTTCAAACGCATATCGCACAGCATTTATTGCGGTTAGGCTTTTCTCGCGCTTAGCTCGTAAATATTTACTCATAAAGTGAACAGTATCATCCACCACAATACCTAGTGTCATACCCGCAACAATAGATAGCGCCAAACCAATTTCACTATCAAATATTGCCCACACTCCAAAAGCAACACCTACTGGTGTTAGATTTGGTATCAAACTTATTAATCCCAGCCTTAAGGATTTCAAAGCAAAAATTAATATGACAGATATGATCGCCAATGCAATGAGCGTACCTACTATCATGCTATCAATATTTCGTACTGCTAAATGAGAGAATATTACCGCAGGACTTGATGCCACCATACTAATATCAAATGCATTATCTTTAATCCAATCACGCGAACGTTGCTCAAAGTTAAGCATTTGATCTGTACTAAGGTTTTCCAATGTTGCAGACAATCGCGTAGAAGACTTATCAATATTTATTTGATCATTTAAATCTAAACCATATGGCAATGACAACTCATAAAGTAGCAAGTATTGTGCAGCTAATTCACGGTTATTCGGTAGCTTATAAAAATTTTCATCATCACCATGCATATTCTTATTCAGACGCTTAAACGTATCTGAAACGGTATTAACATGCATAACCTCAGGCTGATTACGCAACCAATAAGTAAAGTCATCCATTTTCTGCAAAAACTCTGGCTCGCTGATTCCACCAGAAGAATTAGCCTCTAATGAAAATTGCACACTATATAACCCTGATATTTTTTCCGTTACATAGTCTGTATGTTGGCGAAATTCAATTGACTCATCAAAATATTCTACAAAGCGGTCATTGATCTCATTACGCGGAATTATGGCAATAAAAGCAAAGATCACTAAACCCATACTCCAAAGCAATGTTTTTCTTTTTGAAATCACAAACCCTGCAATGTTTTGCATCAATCTGGTTTTCTTATCGACACCTGGCTTAACTTTAACAGGAAGAATGGCTATGAGTGCTGGCAAAAAGAATATTGATAACACAAAGGCAAACATCACACCCATTGCCGTAATATTCCCTAAATCTCGAAATGGAGGAACATCACTAAAGTTCAAACTTAAAAATCCGATCGCTGTAGTCAATGAAGTTAAAAAGATCGGATTAAAATTTATTCTCATTGATTCTTTTATTGCTGCAAATTTTTCCGACCCATTACGCATAGAATGTAAGAAGGTCGTTAAAAAATGTACACAATCCGCAACTGCTAATGTAAGAATCATTGTAGGGGCTGATGCAGAAGGCGGTGTCAATTTAAACCCCATCCAGCCTGCTGCACCCATACCCATCATAATCGACAAGATAATTACAACTAACGACGAAATGGTCGTGCTGATACTGCGTAAAAATATAAATAAACCAATAATAATTGCGGCGAATGCAAATGGGATAAGACTTTTCATATCATTTATACTGGCTTCAGGAAAAGCATTATTCATCATCACAATACCAGTAGAATACACATTGATATCAGGGTGCGACTGCTCAAATTCCTCTACCATATCCCTAGCGTAGCTTACGACCTCTGGACCTTCAGTTATTTCATTTACACCAGGTAGTTCAATAGTAATATTTACCGCTGCCGCTTCAGAAGTGGCTGAAACCAAACGATGAACCAATAGAGGTTCGCTCAACGCGACATGCTTAATATAAGAAAGGTTTTTTTCGTCTAGATTTTCAATATCGTCAACCAAATCGATAACAATCAAATCATCTTCTTCAGCATAGGTATGTTGAAAATTAGTGATGGAATCAACACGTATCGAATAGGGTACTTGCCAAGAATTTTCAGTTAGTTCCTTTAGCGCAGCAAGAAACTCTTTATTAAACACGTCTCCATTTTTAGGTTCCAACATGACGAATACATTATCTTGTTTAGTATATGTATCTTGAAGTGTTTCAAATTCAAGTAACTGCGGATTATCTTCACTAAAAAAATAACGATAATCATTGGTAAACACCAAATTCTTGCCTCCTGCAGCTAGCGCAAAAGCACAAACCAAACTAATTAGCACTACAAAAAAGCGCCAACGGAGAACGAAATCTGAATATTTACTTAACATACATATACCCTAAGCCCTTAAACTTTCTAGATAATCGATTACACTTCTTCCACACTGGAATAATACTTTTTTACTCTGCGCATTTTTTGCAAGCCCCATACAGCCTTCAAGGCTAGCAACCACCATGGTGGCTACACTCACAACATTAATTTCTTTTTTTACAAAACCTTTTTCTTGACCATTCTCTAGTGCGCTTTCAATACCCTTTCGCCATGAGCGATAAACTTGCTCAACACGATAGCGAAAGCCCTCATCAATAGGCGCCATTTCTTGGGCAAGATTATTTAATGGACACCCGCACTGAATGTCTTCTCCCGAGATTTCATTTCCCGATTGCATGATGACGTTTTTAAAAGCAGTGATAGGGTCATCTGCTTCTAACAGTGGCTGCACCCACATCTGTTGAATTTGTTCAGCGAGAATTTCATCTACTACCGCATAGCCCAAGGCTAGCTTGGTTGGGAAGTAGTGATACAGCGCACCCTTGGTTACATTTGTCGAAGACAAAATTTTTGACAAACTAGCGCCTTGAAAACCTCTTGCATGAATTTCTTCATAAGCAGCTTCTAAAATAACTTGCCGAGTAGCGAGTTCTTGTTCAGTATCCTTTGCAGTAGAGGGCATGGTTTATTCTTTGTATTTAGTAACATACTGATCGGTATGTTATACATACCATACGGTATGTTTGTCAACACATTATATAAATTACTGTTTTAATTCATGAAAAAAGATACAACACAGAAAGGCTTATTCATCACCGGTACCGATACTGATGTAGGTAAAACCTATATCGGTTCGCAAATAGCGATACAACTTGATGGAATGGGAATTTCTGTTGTACCGCGCAAACCCATCGAATCTGGATGCCAATTAAGTGATGGAGAGTTACAGCCAGAAGACGCTAAAAAATATTTTGATGCAGTTAAAGGCAAAGTACCACTTGAAGATATATGTCCCTTTCGTTTCCAGCCAGCTATATCACCGCAACGTGCTGCTCGCTTGGCCAATACACCCATCAACACTAAAGACACAATTCACGCTTGTATGAAAAACGTTAGTGAAATGGATTATGTAGTGGTTGAAGGTGCAGGTGGCTTTTATTCACCTATTTGCGAAGACGGTTTAAACGCAGACCTTGCGATAGCGTTGCAACTGCCAATTCTATTAATTGCTAACGATCAATTAGGTTGCATTAACCATATTTTATTAACAATTGAAGCAATAGAAAAACGTAATTTAAAAATCAATGCAGTTGTTTTAAATAGCCAACAACAAACACATGATGATGCAATGAATAATGTCGAAGATTTGAAAGCGTTAGTAGATATTCCTGTATTTTCTGTTGGGAAAGATGAAAAATTAAATAGACAAACTGGTTTAGTTAAGCATATTTCAAAAGTAATTTAGTGAGCACATGGATGTGCGAATATGATATCCATCAGGGACGATGCAACTGATTAAAGCTAAGTGTCTTCAAAGTGTCCGCTTTCGTCCAATAGCAGATATTCAGCTTGCTGATAATTAAATTTGGCGTAATACAATTATTCAGTTACTTCTACACCTCGCCAAAAGGCAATATAATTTTCAATATTCTTTGCTTTGTCTTTTGCTTCTGGGTAGCACCAAGCAGCATCTTCATTTTCTTTTCCATCTACTTTAATATTGTAATAACTCGCTTGTCCTTTCCAATAACATGTAGTCTGTTTATTACTTTTTTCTAAAAATTCATAGTTAACTGTGTCAGGAGGAAAATAGTAGAAAGTATCGATTACAATCGTCTTCTCGCTCTCCGCAATGACTTTATTATTCTAAATTGCTTTTATAACTTATATCTTCCGAATTTAACAGCTTTAGACCGAAAACAGACACCCAGAGTCCTCATGCATTAGCAACAAAAATTGCGCCAATTACAATTAATACGCTTCCTGCTATTAACTTAACTGTATTTAAATCTTTCCACTCGCTAAATATGAGTAAAGCAAGTAGTACAGCTACCAAAGTATTCATATTGTAAAGAGGGATAAGCTGAGAAATAGGCACACTAAAGTGCAGTAATGAGTAGGCGACAAGCCCGCTAGCGACGCCCCACGTTACCCCAAATATCCCTGCATAGAAGCTGGCTTTTATCGAAAATGCCGTTGTATTACCAAAAAAATAAAACCCTAGTCCAGCAACTACAACCCCAATTCCAACAGCAATGAGATACGTTGAAATACTAATACCAATATTAGTGCTTAGCTTTTGAAAAATAGCAGAACCACCGTATATAAATGCAGGTAAAAACCCTCCAATTAGCAGTGCGGTTGTCTTAGTAGACATAATAAAAATCTCCTTTATTAGGAATTAGCGCTATTTAATAACAATGGGTATAAATTTTTTATTTTGTATGTCTGCTTTCGGCCAATAATAGACATTCAAATTTTAACTATTTGAATTCTAATTACTTAAACAAACCATAAATATTAGTTAGCGTGGCATCAATGTCTGTATTGGGTCGTAAGCTGACACATTAAAACTCTATATTGGATAACCCAACCTGCATTTTATAATCTTGCTGACTTTTTCAGTAGCAACTCACTAGAAACTGCATCCTGCGTTTCTAGCACTTCCGTCATCCGTCCTTGTTGCTACTGAATATCTGTGTATCCATGTGCTCACATGTTATATCCAGTTTCTTCGTGTTGAGTAATATCAAGACCTTGTGTCTCTTCTTGTTCATCAACACGCAAACCAACCACTAGATTAACTATCTTTAAAATTATAAAAGTTGCTGCAGCAGTCCAAGCCAGTACAGCTATCACTCCAATAGCCTGCACACCTAATTGTGAGCTTATGGTCATACCTTCTGCCAAGCCTACACCACCAAACTGTTCAGCAACTAACACTCCTGCAAGCAAAGTACCCAATATTCCACCTACACCATGCACAGGAAACACATCTAATGAATCATCTATTCTAAGCGTACGCTTTATAAAGTTAGTAGCAATGAAACACACTACACCTGCAGAAGCACCAATGATTAGAGCACCCATAGGGCCAACATAGCCCGATGCGGGTGTAATGGTTCCAAGACCTGCCACCATACCAGTAACAATTCCTAGAACACTTGGCTTACCAAATTTAACCCATTCTGCAAACATCCAAACCAATGAACCCGTAGCTGCACTAATATGAGTGACTAACATTGCCATACCCGCATCTCCATTAGCGGCTACTGCACTACCTGCATTAAACCCAAACCAACCAACCCATAACATACCTGCTCCAGTTACTGTCATCGTTAAGTTGTGCGGAGGCATTGCTGTTCTAGGGAAACCTTTGCGATTACCTAACACCATTGCTGCAACAATTGCACCTACACCTGCTGTTATGTGAACAACTAATCCACCCGCAAAATCAAGCACACCTGATTCGTTTGCACCTAGTTTTGACAACCACCCCCCGCCCCATACCCAATGGCAAACTGGCAAATATACAACCACTAGCCATAAAAGAGAGAACCACATCATTGAGGAAAACTTCATGCGTTCAGCAAAACCGCCCACAACCAATGCAGGTGTAATGATGGCAAATGTCATTTGAAACATTACAAAAACACTTGCCGGGATCACGCCATTCATCGAATCACGTGTGATATCAGACAAAAAGAAATTTGAAAAACTTCCAATCCAACTATTTATATCACCACCATCACCAAATGCTAAATTATATCCAAACGCAAGCCAGGCAATTGAAGCCATACATGTAATGGCAAAACATTGCATCAATACGGATAAGACGTTTTTACTGCGCACTAAACCTGCATAAAATAGTGATAAACCAGGAATAGTCATGAATAAAACTAACGCGGTAGAAGTCAACATCCAAGATGTATCACCTGAATCTATAACTCCTTCAGCCAATGCTGCTCCCGGCAACACAAAAAATAGTATGCAAAGCACCCATGGTTTATATTTACTATGCAAACTCATAATCATTCCCTTTCTATATTTTTTATTTTTCTTACAAAGCATCTTTGCCTGTTTCACCAGTACGGATGCGAATAGCTTGCTCTATATTTGTTACGAATATTTTTCCATCACCAATTTTTCCCGTATTCGCCGCCTTATTAATCGCTTCTATGACAGATTCAACTAAAACTTCAGCAATACCTATTTCTAATTTAACTTTTGGTAAAAAGTCGACTACATATTCAGCGCCACGATAGAGTTCTGTGTGACCTTTCTGACGGCCAAAGCCTTTCACTTCTGTAACCGTAAGACCCATGACGCCTATTTCCGACAAAGCTTCACGAACATCGTCAAGTTTGAATGGTTTGATAATGGCTGTAATCATTTTCATGACAGCGCTCCTTATATGAATGGTTTACTTGAGTTATTTTTCATCTAATTGTTTTAATTCTTATTATTAGGCTTCTTGCGAACCGATTTATACAAACACTATAAATAATATACTGTGCGAATGCACTATTGTTGCTAACTTGGAATGACCAGTAACATGGCCATTAGAAGGCATATGCACTGTTAAAGTGCGGATTTTATGGGTTTTGAATATTCAGTGATCGATTACCAATCACTGAAACAATAAAGTATTACAGAATGCTATGCAGGGAAACTCTTAGCGCTTCCCTGCATAGTTAAGTTCGGTGGGGATTATGCCGCTTGCTGCTCCATTGCTTCAGTGTACTTCCCTAGCGCAGCTGAACCATTACATTTAGCGCGCCATAACAATGCATTTTGAGCTTTTGTTACATTCGCGCTTTCACCCATCCAGGTTTTCATTGCAGTTTGTTGTAATGCACGACCGTATGAGAAAGTTAGAGCCCATGGTAATTTAACGCCCATAGAATTCATCGCATTTAAGTGTGCGCTGGCCTCTTCATCACTTTGACCACCTGACAAAAATGCAATTCCCGGAACCGATGCTGGTACAGATGCTAATAAACACTTAACCGTTAGCTCAGCAACAGTTTGTATATCTGCTCGATTTTTTGCTGACGCACCCGAGATGACCATTGAAGGTTTTAGAATCATGCCTTCAAGAGCAACACCTTGGTTTTTGAGATGTTGGAAAGTTATGCGTTGTGCTAATTCAGTAACTTCATAGCATCGCTCAATAGAATGATCGCCATCCATTAATACTTCAGGCTCTACGATTGGAACGATACCTGCCTCTTGGCTTAGTAATGCATAGCGAGCTAAAGCATGCGCGTTGGCTTCAATGCATGCCCAACTTGGAATGTCCTTGCCGATGGTGATCACCGCACGCCATTTAGAAAAACGTGCGCCAAGTTCATAATACTCCGCTAAACGCTCACGCAAACCATCTAGGCCTTCAGTAATTTTTTCATCTTTATGTCCAGCTAATACTTTCGCACCTGCATCAACTTTAATGCCTGGAATAATGCCGTTCTTTCTTAAGAACTCGGCGAATGGTGTACCATCTAATGTTTTTTGACGAATTGTTTCATCAAACAAGATTGCGCCACCGATATAATCGGATAATCCAGACGCTGTCACTAACATATCGCGATAGGCTTGGCGCATTTCTTCAGTAGTTGCAATACCTAAACCTTCAAATCGTTTATTACATGTTGGATGACTCTCATCCATTGCTAAAATGCCGCGACCTGGCGCGACCATGGCAGAGGCGATGATATTTAATTCTTGAACATTCATAACTATTCTCCTATGAGACCTTCTATTCTCTAATTTTAAATTACGAAATTTTGGGGTATTTTAACAATTACTGCGGATCAATTAAGTGACCTACTCGAACAATCTTTAACGCATTGGTACCTCCATCCACACCCACCAGATCTCCCTTAGTGATAATCACCAGATCATTGTCCTGCACCACGCCGCAGGCTAGTAAAACATCTACTGTTTCTTTATTTACTTCGGGATGAGTGCGTCCCATCAGTTCAATTTTGGCTGGATATACACCTTTATATAGCGTCACGAGACGCAAAGTTTTCTCATGCCTAGTAAGGGCATAAATAGGGATAGCTGAATTAACCCTAGACATCCACAATGCTGTTGAACCAGATTCAGTTAACGCCGCAATCGCAGCAACTTCCAAATGATTTGCCACATACATAGCTGACATTGCGATCGCTTCATCCACCCTGTCAAAAATAGTATCCATACGGTGATCAGACTTTTCTTTAAGTGCTTGCCTTTCGGATGCCAAGCAAGTTCTATTCATGGCTTGCACAGCTTTAACCGGATAATTACCCACCGCCGTTTCACCTGACAACATTACTGCGTCGGTTCCATCTAAAACTGCATTAGCAACATCAGATACCTCAGCACGAGTCGGAATGGGGCTAAACGTCATCGACTCCATCATTTGTGTAGCGGTTATCGCGATACGGTTTTTTTTGTGCGCCATTTCGATTAAAGATTTTTGCACACCAGGCACTTCAGCATCGCCAATTTCAACTCCCAAATCCCCTCGACCAATCATGATGGCATCAACCGCATCCAAGATTCCGTCAATGGACTCCAAAGATTCAACTCGTTCTATTTTGGCAATTATGCCGCCCTTGCCTCCCGCATCTACAAACAATTTCTTAGCAAGCAAAACATCGTCTGCGTCTCGTGGAAATGAAACTGCGATGTAATCTATATCAAAATTAACTGCATGCTTGATATCTTCACGATCTTTGTCGGTGAGTGCTGGCGCGGACAAACCTCCACCTTGTCTATTGATACCCTTATTACTACTGAGCTCACCACCCATAACTACTTCACAATTTATCTTGCTGTGATCAACATCAATCACTTTAAACACGATTCGCCCATCATCAACCAATAAAATATCATCAGCACCTACATCGCCCGCTAAACCTTTATAAGTTGTACCAATTTTTTGTTGGTCCCCCTCATCAATCGGCAAATTTGTATCTATACAAAAATGGTCGCCCACACTCAGCTGAATTTTCTTATCTTTAAATATACCAATTCTAATTTTGGCACCTTGCAGGTCGCCTAAAACACCTACTTCATAGTTTTTTTCTTTACTTAATTTGCGTAACGTTTTTACACGCCAAGCATGTTCTTCATGCGTACCATGAGAAAAGTTTAGCCGCACCAGATCTATACCCGCATCCATCAATTCAGACATTACTTTTTCACTGTCTGTAGCCGGCCCTAGCGTGGCAATAATTTTTGTATGCCGAAGAATGGCTTTACGTTGACGTATTTCGGTAACTAAACTCATTATTTATAATTTACTTTCATGTTTACAAGCCAGTAATTTTTACGGCTTATTGTTTGTTAAATCTTTTCTCTAAAACTTCTACTGCAGGAAGTTTTTTACCCTCAAGATATTCTAAAAATGCACCGCCACCTGTGGAGATGTAGGAAATTTTCTCTTCTAAACCAAACTTATCCACCGCGGCTAGCGTGTCTCCACCCCCGGCAATAGAAAATGCCTGACTATTGGCAATAGCTTTAGCCATTACTTCAGTACCATTAGCAAACGCTTCAAATTCAAATACACCAACTGGCCCATTCCAAACTATTGTACCTGCATCTTGCATTAAACTAGCAAGCTGTTGCGATGACTGAGGCCCAATATCTAATATCAAATCATCCTCTTCTACCTCATCTACAAGTTTTGTCGTAGCCCTTGCCGATTCAGAAAACTCTTTTGCACATACGACATCGATAGGCAAAGGTATTTGGGTATTATTACTTGCCGCTTTAGTTAACAAGGCTTTTGCCGTATCGACCAAATTTGCCTCATAAAGCGACTTTCCAACAGGTTTTCCAATTGCTGCCAAAAATGTATTGACGATGCCTCCACCGACAATAAGCTGGTCCACTCTATCTAGCAATGTTTCCAATACAGTCAATTTTGTAGAAACTTTTGAGCCGCCAACAATTGCTACCATGGGTCGAGCGGGCTCGTGCAGGGCTTTTTGCAAAGAATCTAATTCTTTCTTTAGTAATGGCCCAGCACAGGATATCGGCGCAAATTTTGCCACTCCATGCGTTGAGGCTTGTGCTCGGTGCGCTGTTCCAAATGCATCCATAACAAAAATGTCACAAAGACTTGCCATCTGTTTTGCAAGTTGTTCATCATTGCTTTTTTCGCCAACTTGAAACCGCACATTTTCACATAGAACTATTTCACCTGCGTTAAGCTCTACCCCAGAAAGCCAGTCTTTTTCTAACCTCACATTAAGATTACATTTTTCTGTTAGATAGTCTGCTATTGGCTGCAAAGATTGTTCTTGATTATATTCACCTTCTGTTGGTCGGCCACGATGCGAAAGAAGAATCACTTTTGCGCCGCTATCTATCGCGAGCTGAATAGTAGGCAATGCCGCTTGAATACGTTTGGCGCTTGTGACACAACCATCTTTAATTGGTACATTTAGATCTTCACGAATCAACACACGTTGATTTGCGAGATCTAAATCCGCCATGCTTAATACAGACATATTTTCACATCAAGCTTGTGATACATGAATAAATGATGGATTTTTTGTGAGAGCGAGAAAGCTATCGCAAAAAAGACGCATTTAGAATTATTTGGCATCCATTAATGCAACAGTAGTATCTAGCATACGGTTGGAGAATCCCCACTCGTTGTCATACCAAGAACACACTTTCACCGTTCTTGTACCCATCACTTTTGTTAGGGTCGCATCAAAATTAGATGAATGCGGGTCATGATTGAAGTCAATCGATACTAATGGCGCGTCAACATAATCTAATAAGAGCCCATCTGCAGCATCTTTCATTACAGAATTTACTTCTTCTACCGTAGTATCTCTAGACGCAAGGAACGTTAAATCAACAACTGAAACATTAATGGTTGGCACGCGCATTGAAAATCCATCTAACTTGCCATTCAACATAGGCAACACCAAACCTACTGCTGCAGCGGCTCCTGTTTTAGTAGGAATCATCGACATGGTTGCCGAACGCGCACGTCTTAAATCACTGTGGTAGACATCAGTTAATACTTGATCATTGGTATAGGCATGGATGGTAGTCATCACGCCATTTTCAACACCAATTTTTTCATGCAATGGCTTTACTAATGGCGCCAAGCAGTTTGTAGTACATGATGCATTGGATATAACTGTATCACTGGCCTTTAACACATCATGATTCACACCATAAACAACCGTTGCATCAACATCGCTTCCACCGGGTGCTGAAATAATTACTTTTTTAGCACCAGCGGTTAAATGTGCAGAAGCTTTTTCTTTACTGGCAAAAAAACCAGTACTTTCGTGCACGACATCTACACCAAGCTCTGCCCAAGGAAGTTTACTTGGGTCACGTTCAGAGCATACACGTATACGATCACCATTTATTACAATATAGTCACCATCTACCACAACGGTGCCATTGAATTTTCCATGTGCAGTGTCGTATTGGGTTAAATGTGCATTGGTATTGGCATCACCTAGATCATTAATTGCAACCACTTGAATTTCATTATTGCGGCCTGATTCATAGATGGCACGCATAATGTTTCTGCCAATTCTTCCATAACCATTAATTGCAATTTTTATCGCCATATTCTTTCTCCGTACTGTATCTCTTTAGATATTAAATAATTTATAACTTAGCTTCTTCACCCTAGCATCTCACTTGCTTGCATAACGATATTGGATTCACTAAATCCAAAATGCTGCATAGCCACATTACCTGGTGCCGAAGCACCAAATGTATCGATACCAATCACACGCCCTTGTAACCCAACATATTTACGCCAGAACTCTGAAACTCCTGCTTCAACCGCTAGGCGCTTACTCACTGAAGCGGGTAAGACTGCTTCTTTATACTCATCTTCTTGCTGATCAAACACGTCTGTAGATGGCATAGAAACCACTCTAATCTGCTTACCTAGTAACGCTAATTGTTTAGCCGCACTAAGCGCAATACTAACTTCTGAACCTGTAGCAATGATAATCAGCTCAAGATCTTGTTCACAGTCCTGTAGAACATAACCACCTTTATTTATCGCAGTCACTTGCTCAGGGGTGCGCTCAATAAAGGGTAAGTTTTGACGCGAAAAAATCAAGCATGTTGGCCCATTTTCACGCTCAATTGCTTGTTTCCATGATATCGCTGACTCTACTGTATCGGCTGCACGCCACACAGACATATTAGGAATCATGCGTAAGGTAGCGGTTTGTTCTATCGCCTGATGCGTTGGACCATCTTCACCCAGGCCAATTGAGTCATGTGTATATATGAATATGTTACGCAATTTCATTAGTGCCGACATACGCAGTGCATTACGCGCGTAATCAGAAAACACTAAAAAGGTAGCGCTGTATGGAATAAAGCCTCCATGCAAAGCAATGCCAGCATTTATAGCTGACATACCAAACTCGCGTACACCATAACGGATATAGTTACCGGATGAATCGCTTGGACTGATATCTTTAGAACCGGACCACCAAGTATTATTCGATGGCGTTAAGTCTGCAGAGCCACCCACCACTTCAGGCAATGCTTTTGCAAAACCATCTAACGCTAATTCTGATGCTTTTCTTGTTGCGACCGTTTTCTTTTCGTCTACTGCATTTTGAATAACTTGTTGGCTAACTTGCTGCCAATTTGCAGGAAGCTCATTTGAAATTCGTCGCTCAAAATCAGCAGCAAGTTCAGGATATTTAGTTTTATATGCTGTAAAAGTTTCTTGCCATTTAGCTTCTGCTGTAGCGCCTTGCTCGACTGCATTCCAACCATTGTAAACAGTATCTGGTATTTGGAATGGCTCGTGCGACCAATTTAATTCTTCTCGAACTAGTTTAATTTCATCTGCTCCGAGTGGTGCACCGTGCACATCACCAGTACCTTGCTTATTTGGAGCGCCCCAACCAATAACTGTTTTGCAGCAAATTATAGTTGGCTTGGATGATTCATCCTTTGCAGACTCAATTGCATTACTAATTTGTTCAGCATCATGACCATCAACATTTTCAATTACGTCCCATCCATAAGATCGAAAACGCATTGGTGTATCGTCTGTAAACCAGCCATCAATTTTTCCGTCAATGGAAATACCATTGTCATCATAAAATACAATCAACTTGCCAAGCCCTAATGTACCTGCAAGAGAACACACTTCATGTGAGATGCCTTCCATTAAACAACCATCACCTACAAATACATAAGTATGATGATCAACAACATTTAATTCGTCTTTATTAAATTGCGCAGCCAGCATTTTTTCAGCTAACGCCATACCAACAGCATTACTAACACCTTGACCTAGAGGACCGGTGGTAGTCTCCACTCCAGGCGTATCTCCATATTCAGGGTGACCGGGTGTTTTAGAATGTAGCTGTCGGAAATCTTTAACATCATCGATACTTAAGTCATAGCCAGAAAGATGCAACAGTGAATACAAAAGCATCGAACCATGGCCATTTGAAATCACAAAACGATCACGATTTTGCCATGTAGGATTTTTTGGATTGTGCCGCAAAAAATCATTCCAAAGCACTTCAGCAATATCTGCCATACCCATTGGCATTCCTGGGTGACCTGAATTAGCCTGCTGCACAGCATCCATACTCAGTGCACGGATTGCATTGGCAAGTTCTCGACGATTATTCATGAAGATTTATACTTATATATATAGTAGGGCCCAAAATATGAAATTAGCGACCACTATCTAGTTATTATTATTTGATTTATATAGAAAAAGAGCCCTATTTCTAACAGGACCCAGAACTATTATGAACTGGCGCTATTGTGAAATAGTTGCTTACGAAGGGCAACAATACAAAGTGGGTAAAATTTGCTCGCTAAGCCCGATAGGCTAATAATCATTCATATCGGATGAAAATAGTACAGGCACTGAAAATGTCACTGAAGTATTAGCAGGAATATCAACCAATTGATTAATGTCCCCAGATCCGGTTGCCGTAGTACCAGCAGAAGCGCCACTCACACAACTCGCCGTATTTGGCGGACTTTCGGGGGTACAAGTCCAATTTCCATCCACAGTTACGCCATTAGGCAAAACATCTACTACTGTAGCGCCGATGGCAGAATCTGGGCCTGCATTAGAGACAATAATAGTGTAAGTCGCCGTACCACCTGGTGAATAAGTTAAACTACTATCGTCTTTAGTGATAGAAAGATCCGCAGTTTGTGAGGCTACACAAATTTGATCGTAGCTCGCCCCATCCACCCAATTACGACCATTCAAACGACGAATAATTAAATAACGATAACCATCACCTGGCACAGAAAGTGCCAAATGAGTTAGCACATCAACAGCTCCTGCACCTAGTGTGCCTCCATTCCCAAAGGTTCCAACTTGTGCATCTTCATTTATTCCATCATCCGAAAAGGCAAGGTTCACACGGCCATTATTATTATCTCGTGCTAAAGACAGTATTACACTCGAATTTTGGGCTAGAGTATCTACAAATTCTAATCGCAGAATATCGTTAGCTCTAAGGTTCGCAGAATTTGCATTGGATGCACCAGCACCTGCAGTGCTGTATGTGCTTAATGCATTATTTGGGTTACTAACTCCCGCATTTGTTTGTGCGCTTGCATAACTAGGATTAGGAGTTGCAGTTGACAATGTTTGACCTGAAGGACAACTTGCCGAGCCACCTCCAGCATTAACAGTTAAGTTATCGCTAGCAGAACTTACATTACTTCCAACATCTGTTTGCAACGCTCCCGCAATAATAGTGTTCGTGACTGTCCCCAATGTATTGGAAGTTACATTAACAACAATGACACACCCGCCTGATGGAATGGTTGCACCAATAATATATCGCACTCGTGTATTTGTACTAATGTCTACAGAAGTATCAGTACAGCTGGTTGCCCCAGTATCTACAGATGTTGCTGTAACCCCGGTAGGCAAATTATCATCTAAATTTGCAAGCAAAGTGATTGCACTGGCAGAGATGTTCCCTAGCGAAATTGTTAATTGACTATTCCCACCTGTGGTAATTGAATTTGGGTTAAAGGATTTTGCGACTGTAGGCGGTGTAGTGGAATTCACAGTTAAATTATCTAATGCTGCTGCAGCATTGTTACCAAAATTTGTTTGTAGTGCGCCAGCTGTTATTGTATTTGTGTAATTCCCTGCAGTTGCAGAAGTTACGTCTGCTATAATGGTACAACCTCCAACGGGAATACTTGCATTATTTGCATAACTAATCGTAGTTGCACCAGCTACTGCAGTAATATCCGCATTGTTACATGTACCACCAATATTTGGAGTAGCCGCCACTACAACATCGCCATTACCTACCGTAGGCAAGGTGTCTATCAAAGCAGCGCTTAGTGTTGCTGCATACGTGTTTGCATTATCCAGAGTTATTGTTAATGTACTCGTAGCATTTAGACCAATCGAACCAGGACTAAATGATTTATTGACCGTAGGTGCTACGGCTGCACTTATAGTTAAATCATCATTTGCGGCTGCAGCGTTATTGCCCAAATCTGTTTGCAGTGCATTGGCTGCAATAGTATTGGTAACCGTGCCTACACTAGATGAAGTTACATCCACAATTATCGTACAACCCCCTGCTGGAATCGTAGAACCACTTGAATAAGTAACTGTACTTCCACCTACAGGTGCAGTAATGGTTCCTGGACATGTGCCGGCAATGTTCGCTGGGTTAGCAATAGTTACACCAGCAGGTAAATTATCTTGCATGTGTGCTGTTAGGGTCGCGACACTAGTATCATTGTTTCCAAGATTTAAAGTTAGTGTACTGACATCACCTGCTGTCATGATGCCTGGGCTAAATGATTTAGTAACTGTTGGAGCAACATCAAAACTTATATCATGAATTGAAATCCATTGATTATGAGTAGGCGGTTGACTTGTTGCCGTTGCATTGCTGTATACGATACTAATTTGAGTAATACCAGTTTGGTTAAATGTAATAGCAGCATTGCCATTTGCAGAAGTATTCCCAGAAGCAGCCGTACCGCGCACAGTGTTTGTACCAATTACTTGGTTAGCGATACCTGGAGTAATTAAACTAGGATTAAATGTGTTAGTACCATCCGTTGCAGTAATAACCGCATCGTCGATCCATTGAGGTGATGTTGCATCCATATCAAATAAAGAAAAATTAACATCGCTTACCCCTCCAGGGTGTGTAAAGTCTATTGTGACTACAATCTGATCATTAAAAACATCTGCGAAATTTGTTCTGATAAATAAAGTTGTTTCACCTGTACCCCCCGTTTGGAAAATACTTGTCTCAGGTGCACCAGGGCTCCCACCTGTGTCTAAACCACTATCCGGGTCACTAAACGTAATAATGATATTGCTTCCGCCTATATTATAAGTTTGCGTCAGACTTCCAGTAGGTGCCCAGGTATTTGCAACAGCATCCCAATCTAAAACAGCTGAAAACACATTTGCTGGCACAACACCTAAAACTAGAAATAAAATCAGGATTGATATTTTTAAATTCAAATATTTCATTCTAAGTCTCTTAGTATTTCCCTGTGATATCAAAGAACCAACCATTCGCATCATAATCATTATTGGTTAAATCATCGTCAAAGTCGGTAAAGTTGTAACCCGCACCTACCTTCATATGTTTACCCACATGCCGATACACACCTAGTAACGCACCTTCTTTACTATCATCACGCTCTTCTGTTTCTAACCATCGATATTCAAATAAAGCATCCCACTTCTTTAGCATGTGATACCGAGCACGTGCCACAGCAAGGTGCGCGCCCGTTTCAAACCAAGGGCCTGCGCCTCTTTGTGAACGTGTGTCACCAGTCTTGTAAGCAAGCTTAGCGCCAACTTCCCATTTTCTGGTTAAATCATAAATTCCTTCTAATGCAAACACATGGCTGCGTTGATCGGCTAGTGCAGTGTCTTGACCGTCGCTTGCTAAATCATAAAGGAATGTGTACTTACCCAAGATATTTAAGCGGTCATTAAATGCAGGGCGATACGCGAAACCTAAATCCAGTTCTGCATATTTAGCCTCATCATCTTTGTTCGCATCACTATGTGTTGTAGAAAGCTCAACCTTGCCTAGCCAACGCAAACTTTCACTCTGCTGCCACTCAACTGTATTAGAAGTAATCCATTGTGTTGCATCTTCATTTATTTGCGCATTATCGTCTTCACGATACTCAAGCACCGTGCCAAACTTAAGATCATCACCTCGATAACTCGCACCCAAGGTTGCAGCACGTCGATCAATATCACCAAGAACATCATCAATGTCATTCTTTTGGAATGATGCAGATAAACGCAATTCATCCGTTAGATCAAAATCAAGCCCATAGGTGCGCACAACGCTTTGTTGCACATCACCCTCACCAAATTGATTTTCGCTGTATATAGACAATCCATTTTGGTAACGTTTACGTGAACCAAAGGTAAACATAGATTCCCCACCATCGGTACGATCTGGATCAGTTGCATAGCTACCATATAAATCTAGACCATTCGCAGTAGTGTAATTGGTGCCCACTTGACTGGTACCACCGCTACCAAATCCTGCATCAAGCGAAATATTTAAATTAGGCGTTACTTGATACTCACCACCCAACACAACGGCTTCACCACGATCACCCGCACTTAATTCTGTTTTAAGCACTAATTTTTCACTTACTTGTGATTCAACACCTACAGTAGCTAAATCATTCTCTTCATAATCACCACTCTCTTCTACTACAGCTTGACCACCACCATATATAGTTGTGTAGTCCGTTAAGTCATAACGAATTTCTGTACCGGCAAGCGTAGCCTCACCATCCTCAACGAGACCAGTATCGTCTTCGTCATCTTCACGACGCACTTCAGCTGCAATACTTAATTTATCTGTTACTTGATAATCACCTTGCACACTAAGCGTGGTGAATTCATTTTGAGTTTTCTTATCTAGTTGCGTAGCCCTTGCCGATATTTCGAGTCGGTCACTGGCTTGCCATAGCGCTTCAATTCCAGAATCTGTCGTTTCAACACCATCATCTAGACGTGCAGTAGATGAAAACCCTGCATCACGATCTTTCCACCATGCTTTTAAGTAACCTTCATGATCACTCACTTCAGCAAGATTAATTCCCAGTTCAACACCTACTGCTTCACCACCTGAATTTTCCAACAGAGTATTTTGTTTGTTAAAACTAATTCCGCCATTCGCAGAGAAGAAGTTTTGATTTGCTTGCTTTGCGTCAGACTCAGCATATTCAAGCTTCAAATATGTGCCCTTACCTGCACGCAAGGTAACATCTGTACCTTTTAATTCATAATCTGTTCCATCACGTTCTTCATTTACATAGGTGCCACCTAAGGCAATATAGTCATTTAACCATGCTTTACCACGGCCACCCACAGTGACGTCATCGGCATTAAATGCATCAGGGCGATATTCATAATCCGCTAACAAGAAAACATCATTCCCTTCTAATGGCGTATCTCTAATTATTGAAGGACCACTACCGATTGATATTTGCGTCAATGGCCTTGTTAAAATAATACGTCCTTGTATGTAATCGATATCGTAATCACGACCGTGCTCAAGTGTAATATTTTCTACCACTTGTTCAGTATCGCGCGCGCGCACCTCAACCCAGATTTTTTCAGAACCTTGTACTACGTCTGTATCACGCAAGTAATATAATGATCCACCGGTTGCCCCAAATTCATTATGTGCTGCTGCGGTTTGCGCTTCACTACCAAACAGGTGCACCTCGTGCTTATGATCACCATACTTATTGGTTTCAACATTGCGATGCTCAAGCTTGGCACCATATAAACTACGGTTGTATTGAGCAAATTCGGAGCCGGTGAGATCAGTATTAAAGTTACCCCACAATCCCATGCTCTTATCCCAATCCACTCTTAAATAGAAAGCACCTTGACTATCGGTATCATCAATAGTCGTTGAGTCATCACCATACACTGCATAATATTTGTCCGGATCAAGGCGTCGGAAAATTTCGCTAGGATCTTCTTCCTCTAAACGATCACCCAATTTATGCAACTCATCTTCTGTCGTATCAAGCTGCGCAGTAACTAAATACTTACCTTTAATTTTCCCTTTCAGATAGAAAGCGATACGTCCATCTAGTGTTACTTCTTCATCAAAGTGCTCATCATCACCTAAAGCTTCTACATTTCCTGAAACGCTTTGCTCACTAGCGGTTAAGTTAGCCAAGCCAACCATAAACATATACTTACCACTAACATCAACATTCAGTTCTCGGTCAACCACATCACCCTTATTGGTATCCAAACTAACATTAATCGCATGCTTCCCTAGCGGCATGTGTTGCTCTACAACAAACTTACCATCTTCATCGATAAGCGCGCGTTCGCCATTTATAAAGAGCTGGTAATCAGGATCAACATCTACGCCGGTAATACGAATGCGCGAACCATGCAATGGAATGGTTTGTCGCACAAGATTAGATTCACCAAAGATTGCATTAATAGTCTCTTGCTCTTCGTCTTCGCTAGTAATTAGTGTTGCGCGCTCTTCCAGTTCTGCCAACTTGTCATTAATGACCGCTAGTGGTCGTGGCTCGGTTTCATCCATACGTCCATCAACATCATAAACTTTCAGTACATAAACAAGAGAATCATCTACTTCTAGATTAAGTTTTTGAATGTCACTAACACCCCATTCAACAGGCTTGGTAAACGCAAATGTATTACCTTTAAGTTCTGCGATTGGTTTAATTAGATCACGATCGCGATCTTGATAAATTGAAATTTCCCAACGATCTATAAATGCTAGATAGTTACTATAAAGTGTAAATTGAATTGGACTTTTAACCTTATTACCTTCCAACACAATTGAACTCGGAGCAATAATATTTAAACGTGGATCCGTTACCGAAGGGTCTTCAATTGCCCACAACACACCGCCGTGCGGTAAAGTAATCGTTCTCTCTACTTGTTTTTCATCATACCAAGCTTCAATTTCAACACGACGATTCTGAGCCTTACCCAGTACTGTATCGTTATTTGCAATCGGTGCTTGAGCGCCAAACCCTTCAATACTTACGGCTGAAGGATCAATATTTAATGCAGTAATAATTTGCTGTTGCACTTCTTTACTGCGCTCTGTTGATAAACCAACATTACTATTGTATTTCTCTCTTGCATGACTAGATAACTGATCAGCATCTGCATGGCCAATAATGCGCACGCGGATATTTTCTTTACCTTGTAGCTGTTTAATTAAATGCGAAACTTGTTTTTGTTGCATTGTAGTTAAGCTTGAATTACCTGAAGCAAAATGAACTTTTCTGTTTTCCTCACCCGACTCAGCATCTAATAACACAGTTACTTTCGGCACATCTTGTACCGGCAATTTCACACCAAAATTAAATTTACTCATTAACGCTTGCGTAATGCGCAATACACGAGGATTTTCTGTTGTGAACATTGAACCTTCCGGCAAGGTTGCTTGATCTACTTTAATTATAAAGTTACGACCGCGTTCAAATCGTCCGCCATCAATATCCGCAAGGTGGTAACGACCATATTGATCTGTCTCAACCAATAACCCTTCCACAGTTGCCAGACGTACACCAGGAATACCCTCTTCTTGGATTCCATGGTTGGTAATTGTAATTACCAACTCATCTTCGGATGCCGCATCAGAACTAGTTGAGCCTTGCGCATAATTACCATCGTCATGATAAATAATTTCAATCTCAACACGACGATTTTGTGCACGGCCTGATTGAGTAGCATTATTAGCAACCGGATTCTGCTCACCATTACCAATCGCTACAACACGGTTTGCTGATAAATTCAACGCTTGAGCAATTTGTACCGCCACATATTCCGCACGCTTCTGAGATAGCTCTTGATTATTAGCGAAGTTACTATTCTCTACTGGTTGATTATCAGTATGCCCGATGACACGTAAACGAAGATTTCGTTTATCACGTAATTCACGCATAACTTGACGAAGTTCTACAATGGTTTGTTCATCCACTACCGAACGCCCCGAGGCAAAACGTATTGGATCAACTGCATGATCCAGCACAACCTCATTTGGCTGGTTAGCTTGAGGTTTTCTTGATCCTGCTATTTCCCTAACAATAGACACTTGAATATCTTGCGCAGTCAACCCTTTGGCTTTTTTACTTGTATGCTCTTCCGTTACAACACCCTTATCATCGAAATGTAATACAGTCCCTTCATGAGTTGTTAAGGTAAACTTTTTCTCATCTGCCTTATATGGAACACGAACAATTACCTGATGCTCTTCAATTGGATCTGTTATGCGGGTACGGCCTGAAATATTTTCAAGCTCACGACCATCTTCACCAAAGGCATTACCTGTTAAAGTAATTCCTGTTGCGCGCGCATCATCCTGCCATCCATCTTCATCACGGTCATGGAACACCTTACCTATAATGGTAGTTTTCTGGAAAATGGGGTCTTGAACTACACGTATGGTTGCACTAGCTAAATTACTTATTGCCGTACTAGCACCCGATAACGCTTGAACTGTGTTAGTAAACTCACCCTCAACAACACCTGAAGATACACGCAAGAAATATCGAATTATTGCAGATTCATTTGCAGCAAGATCCACATCTTGGAAAGTTATCGGATCACCACCAGTGACTACTATAGATTCGTCTACAATATCGTCATTGGTATCTAACACGCCGTCATTGCCTGCGCGTATTAAAATTGCAGAACCGTCAACATAATTGAATCCGCCAGGAATATTATCGACTAGATCAATATCCGCCAATGCTGCAAGAGAAGTATTTTCAACACGAACACTATATTGCGCAATATCACCAATTGTAATTTCCGATGGTTCAGCTGTTTTGGTTAATAAAACAATATTATTAGCAGCACCGACTGCACAATTTGTTAGCGGGATATTGTTGTCAATAATAAACGGATCACCTGCTTCGATAACAAAGCTTGTGTACCAAGGAACATTGGTTGCCGCAGTAAAATCAGTTAAGAAACCACTATTACCAGCCTCATCACCACCTAATACAGTTGGGCTCGGCCCGCCAGTGGGGTCGAATAACAAAGATGCATTTCTCGTCGCACTCAGAGCAGTACCTGGTGGAACCGTTATATTCATAGTGTAGGTATCATCACCATTGAAAAACGCTTGATACCTACCTGAAGAACCATCCTCAAGTAAATTAATCGTACCTGCGCCTACTGATGAAAAGCTTACACTACCACCAGGAATAATTTGCCCAGTATCTTCACAGTAAAAGTAACCAAGTGGATCAAAGTCTAAACAATCTGAAATCCCATCACCATCCCGATCTGCGGTAACTGCACAAGATTCAGTAGCATCGTTAATACCATCACCATCTGTATCCGCAATAACCGTTAAAGTATCTGCAGCTGCTAAAGCATTGCTACCAAAATTAGTTTGTAACTCTCCTACAGGTATTACATTTGTAGAGCTGCCAGGTGTGTTGGCAGTAATATCTACCGCAATATCACAACCACCAACTGGTATTGTTGAACCTGAAAGATAACTAATAATCGAACTGTTACTTATATCTACAGTTCCTGGGCATGTTGTAGCTGCATTTATAGCAAGAGCGATCATACCTGCAGGCATGTTATCGTCCATATCTGAAGTTAATGTAGCCGCAGTAGAATTAGGATTTGTTAATCCTATTGTTAGGGTGCTAACTTCTCCCACATTAATTGTATCTGGTACGCACTGTTTTGTAACAACAGGCGGATTATCGTTTATCACCACCGTTGCATTTGCATTATCACAGTTGCTCGGATTTAACACTTCACAAATTTGGTAATTCACAGTGTATGTGGCAGCAGTCAAACCTGCAGGTACAGTTAAGGTGCCATCTGCATTGATCACTACACCAGTTAAGCCACCATCATTCAATATGGTTGGTATAACATCTGTCAGTACAAACGCAATTGCATTTAGTGTGTCATTACTAAATACGGTCGTTGTGTTCCCACCCACCGCACTATTAATTGGAGCTGTACCAAAGTCGTCATCTACTGCGTCAATAATACTCAGTACCGGTGTGTTTAACGTATC
>JBOEHC010000008.1:0-12234 GCA_050633765.1 Gammaproteobacteria bacterium | reverse complement strand
ATTTAATACTGATGAATAGTGACAATAACGAGATTACAAAATAACAACATACAAGTATTGGTCCGGCTGGTAGATTGGTAGCCAAAGACAAAAGCAATCCAATTATTATGCTTAGAAGGAGCAGGGTAGAAATCAATGCAGTGAAAACTAAAATTGCACGAATTTTTAGTTAAAATTAATTTTCAGATTATTCACATACATTATGTTGTTGACATAAACGAAAATTCCTTACATGTGCAATAGCAATAATGATTGCACCAATAACTGTAAATGCTTTTTCTAATTCTTCACCTAACCATTCATGACCTAAAAAGGCAACTACACTCAAAGTTAGTAAACCTATGCTGCCAATAAATAATATTTGGTAACGTTTGTGATTTTTGCAGCCCATGGTTAATGCATAAGTAGAAACTGGTATTACTCCAATCACCATCCATGTATGAAAAATTTCATCTTGTAATGGTATTGCTATAAATGATGGAAGTAAAACAGCAATGAGAGGTAAAGCCAGGCAGTGAATTGTGCAAAGTAAAGATAAACTAATAGCCGTTTTATCTGTTATTGATTGTAAGTTATTCATTTCTTCTTACTGTAAAGAGTCTAGCGAAAAATGGATTGGTTAAAACGGGTCTGAAAAGATATCAGACCCGTTTTAAATATGAGTTACTAGTGTGCTGCTAATGGTAGGGTTGGTGTAATTAACATGCTATTTAAATTCCAATGACGCACCTAATGTGACACCTCTACCAGGTAATACTACACGGTCTTTTTGGAATGAAGTGTGTTGACGCGCATCTTCATCCAACAAGTTTTCACCTTTGACAAAAACTTTTATTCCCGCATCACCTGCATAGAATGTTTTAGCAAGACTTGCACTTAACATGGTGTAACTGTCGGTATCAGTTTCAAGGTCTGCTTCGTTGTTTTGATCAGCAACATAGATCAGATCAATATTTGCATTCCAAGAATTACGATAACCTTCTAGACCCAGACCAACACGTGCAGGTGAAATCCGAGGCACATCTCCTAAGTCATTATCACGAAATTCTGCGCGCACATAATCACCAAAAATACGGCCGCGCAAATCATATTTATCGCTAACAACAAGTTGTTTAATTAGTTCTGCTTCAAGTCCGTAAAAGTCTGCATCTTCATTATCATAGACCCCTGCAAGTAACTCACCCGCTGGGTCAAAAATGCCATCTTCATCAACACGATCTGCGATGCCATCGTTATTCGCATCCACGCTATCGAGATAGATGAAGTCTTCAATGCGGTTGTAATAGGCATTGACCGCCCAACTGTAGGCGAACTTGGATTGCTCAAGCCCAAGTTCTATGTTGTAAGAAGTTTCCTCATCAATATCAGTTGAACCCGTTTCAAAAGTGAGTGTGGCCAGATGAGGGCCATCTGCATATAAGGCAGTTTCTTGTGGAGCCCTTTCCGAACGCGCGAGGAAAATATTAAGTTGCATATCATTTGCAAGGTTTCTTTGCGCACCAAATGAAACCGAATTAACATTAAAGTCTTCCTTATCACCGTTATCAGGATCATATTCATTGTGATCAAACCGAAAACCACCTTCTAAATCCCACAATGTATTGTTGTAACGGCTTATTGCAAAAATGCCATAACGCTCTTGATCTAACGGTTGAATAAAGGCTTCTTCGCCGACGGCAGAAAACTCTCTGTCGTTGTATTGCGCGCCAAATACATTTTTCCATTGGTCATTAATCTTGTGTATGAATTCGAGCCTTGATTCGAGTTCTTCATTGTCAAATGTCGTTGCAATCTCACCGCTTTCTTCCACTTCAAAATGGCGGTAGTTATTGTATGTAGAGCGTAAGGAAATCTTTTCAATGTTACTGAAAGGATTAAACAATTGTGCAAGCATGTCATAACGATATTGTTTTAAGTCAATACGAATATCACCTTCTTCTGCACCTGGTACACCAAAATCGGTGTCAAATCGATTATAGGCAAAGCCGATCATGCCTTTTTCAGTTATGAAACTTGCACCAACCCCATGGTTGTCCGCTTCTACATCACTATTGGCTAGACGCCCTCTATTTTCTCTTTCTTCCTCATTTGCGAAACCATCGATTTCATAGTCGTTTGTGTCTCGAGTTAAACCATCAAAATGCCATGCAAAAGATTTGTGCGCACCATTTAGTTCTAATGCCGCTGTTTCACCATCTGAAACCGTGGCGTGTTCTACAGCTGCTTTTAGTTCGAACGGTCCAGTTTTTAACGTTTGTGGAATGCGATTGTTGATTACATTCACTACTCCACCAATTGCGCCAGGCCCATAGCGCAAGGTTGCAGGACCACGAATTATTTCAACTTGCTCTGCAAAGTATGGCTCAATTGAGACAGGGTGGTCTTCACTCAGGCTCGAAGCATCAAGAGAGTCTATTCCGTTCTCAAGAATTCGAACTCGATTGCTACCCAATCCGCGAATGATGGGTCGACTTGCACCAGGAGCAAAATATGTAGAGGAGACACCTAGTTCATTCTTAACCGTTTCACCAATTGAATTGGATCTTTTCCGTTCAAGTTCCTCGTCACGAATTAACTCGATTGATTGAGCAAATTCATCCGGTTTTCTACCATCAAACCAATCAGATTTAATCACAATCTCCGGTAAATTAAATTTTTCTGTTGCAGAAATTTCTTCTGCATGTACATGCATAGTTGCTGTAAACAGCAATGTAATAAAAACAAAAGTGCGCATCATAATTTCCCACGAATATGTATAGCTCCGTAAATGGAGCCAAGACGTTAACTATTAATTTAGAAAATAACGTTTGTGTGTGGGGGAGCTCGAGAATTTACGAAGAAAGGAAAGTTTGAAAATAGATAATTTTTTGGAAATGTATTTACGCTTAGTACAGAATATAAATGTGCTGTTCGTTCTGAGCTAATAAAATATAGGTCGAAGATTTTCGAAATTACAATACATACTTCACATTCTTCAGAGCTATGGTCGTGCTTATCATGCTCATATCCATGAACCACACTCAGGGTTACGGAAAATAAAAATATGAAAGAGGTTAGCCAGAAAGTGATCGATTTAGGCACGCTAAAGCAATTAAGGGTTATTTATTATTATGTTATAATATAACATATATATTCTAAGTCAAATATCTTTTCAACAGAATATCAGCGCTTGATCAATTTTCACCATTGTTCGCTACTGATCGCGAAGCGTAGAAAACACCGCTAGTAGCTGGATTTACTAGAGGAAGATACTCATTAGATGATTCTTAAATCGTCGTATCGGTAGTTAAACTCAGCCCCTGGCCTCAATTTTGTTTTTGTCATTACTTTTATCACCTCTCTGATTTTAAAATTCTTATAATTTAGAAATAATTGAGTAAGAATTAATCAATCCAATTTGAACGAGACTTCTTATCAGAATGGTTGGCATGCATTAGATCATTTAGAGCTACATTATTTCTTCTACAGGGGAGTAATTTTTCAGTTGTATACGGAGGATTTGAGTAATCGACTTTATAAAGATTACCTATCTTGTTGTTTATTTGTTTCCATAGAATATGAAATTTTAAAATGGAACATTGTTAACTACTAGGTTTGAATAGATGCATGTTGTGATCTGAATGTGCTTTTAATCGTGATGTGTTGTGACTCAAATAAATTATTTTTATAAAAATATTGTCATCCACTACGTCTTTAAAATCGTATTTTTACTTGATTGACAAAAAATTATATTGCCTTCACAGTTAGTCATGCAGGTGATGGTTTGTGGACACTTGTTACTTATCCGTAATAATAATATTAAAGATTATAAGGTTTTTAATATGCGCAAATTAACACTATAAATTAAATGACATTCATATGATCAATAAAGTACTAGTGGTAGATGATGCTCAACCCGATCTAGATAACTTAAAAAAAATTATTTTAAATGAAGGTCATCAGGTAATTACCGCAATCTCTGGTGAAGAAGCTGTTGAGAAAGCTAAAAGCATGCATCCAGACATAATATTTATGGATGTAATTATGGATAATAAAGATGGCTTTGAAGCATGTCGCGAAATCATTTCTGACAAAAACACAAAAAATATTCCTATCGTATTTGTCACGGGTAAATGCCAGAAGGTAGACCGAGTGTGGGCAGAACTTCAAGGAGGTAAAGCTTTAGTAGCTAAACCTTATACATCTGATCAGATTGTGCATCAACTAAACAGATTTATGTAATGGTTGAGTCTACTAGGTCTTCGGTTGATTCTGCATCAAAGGTTATCGATAAACAGAGTTCGCGTGTTGGTTGGGTTGATAAGCATGCAGAGTTAATTGAAAAGCTTGAAGCACAATACCAACAGCCTGAAGATTTCGATATTGAGTCATTAAGCAGACGCTATTACGCGTTTTCTATTGCTGGCTACCATCTACTTATTTCTATTCATATGTCTTCAGAGCTTTTAGAAGACAACCAAGTTTATTCTTTACCACTTGTTCCAGATTGGTTGCTAGGTGCATGTAATCTGCGTGGAGATGTTGTACCAATTGTTGATTTTGGCCAGATTTTAAATGGTGAAAAGACAGATGTGAGTTTAAAAAAATATAACACTTTAGTTTTAGGTGATGGTGAGAATTCTATAGGAGTATTGTTAGATAGTTTGCCTGCTGTAATACAATTTAAAAAAGAAGAAAGTAGTAAAACGTATCCTAAGTTACCTGATTTGATTAAACCCTTTGTAACAGGCTCATTTAAGAGAAAAGATATTCATTGGGTGAGTCTTGATTTCGAGATGCTTATGGCATCTTTAGCAAATTTGTAAAGTAAAAAATTCATGTTGAAAGGTATAACAGTATGATTGGTTTAAAAAATGCTTATGATCTCAGCATCACGAAAAAGCTGGCAATTTTATTCATTGCCGTTGCCTTAGGCTTTATTGCTGTAGCCATTACATATTGGCTGGTTGTAAAAAATGAGCGTGAAGCAACTGAAAGATCAAATTTATTTATCAAGTATGGACAGTTAGTTAGTGATGCTCAAAAGAATTATTTTAAAGTAAGAAGATATGAAAAAGATTTCTTATTAGGTATTTCTGCATCAACAGGACAAACCTACAACAACGAACCTCTGAAGGAGCATGAAAAACATGTCCAACTATTAGAGAGCGATATGTTGAGCTTACGTGAATTAAGTCAAGCTATTGATGCTTCTAATGCTGACTTGATTGTAATTGATGGCGTTGAATTGCCCATACAGTATCAATCAGAACTAGTTGAACAAGCTTATGCTGTGGTAGGAAACTATCAAGCTTCGTTTGAGGATATTGTTAAGTTTAATAAAGTAGTTGGCTTCACAGAATTTGAAGGCTTGCGACAAAAAGCTAATTCCTTGCTCTATGCTATAGAAAGCGGTGTAGGTGAAAATGCAAACCCTAATTTGTTCAATGTTTTGGCTGAAATCAGAGCACGTGAAAAACATATTCTACAATCAGTAGATTTAACAGAGTCCTTTGAAGAATTAAAGCAGAACCATCAAAACTTAGTTTTGTGGATTAAAAATGCTGCCTACGAGGCTGAATCAGACAGCTCAATTTTAGAAAACTATACCAGCGATTACATTGAAGTTATCAACGACATTGTTGCAAATAAACGTAATGCTAATGAATATACTGAGTTATATGACTTCATGTTGGGCCCCATATTCGATGAAATGGGACGTTCTTCTGCTTTGAGTATTTTACAAAACCAAATAGGTCAAGAAAAAACCACTAATGCTATTACTGGGATTGTGGGTGTAACGCTTCTGCTAATTGCGTCGCTGATTTCGTTATTGTTGTATTGGTTTGGCAAGTCTCTTACTAATCCAATTAATACCTTGGTGAATACAATACATGAAGTAAATGATGGTCACTTACAAGTTCGTTCACAGTTAAATCGTAAGGATGAGCTTGGTGAGTTATCGAATGCATTTGATAAGTTATTAGATGAGAAAGTAACCCAGCTGTCTAATACCGAAAAAAGTAATGATGAGTTAAATGAATCGGTCATTTCTTTATTAAGTTCTGTGGCTGAAATTAGTAAGAAAGACTTTACGATTAAGGCGCCTGTTTTTGAGGATGTTACGGGTGCTTTAGGTGACTCATTAAATTTATTGACAAAAGAAACGGCCAGTGCGTTGACAGATGTTAAAGAAATATCTGTACGTGTTGTTGCTGAATCAAATCGCGTTCAGCGTCAATCAAAATTTGTGATGGCCGTGGCTGAAAAGGAACGTCGTCAAGTAGAAGGCATAAAAGATGAGCTTAATAAATCATCGGATGCGATGAATAAAATTTCAGCAGGTGCAGTAGATGCCAATAAACGTGCAGATTTTGCATTAAATAATACACAGACAGCTCTTAATACTGTAAATAGTTCAATCGAAGGCATTGATAGTATCCGAGATACTATTCGTGAAACAGAAAAACGCCTTAAACGTTTGGGTGAGCGCTCACAAGAAATTACTGGTGTAGTTAACTTAATTAATAGTATTGCGGAACGCACTCACATTTTAGCTTTGAATGCCAGTATGCACGCAGCTTCTGCTGGTGAGGCGGGTCGAGGATTTGCAGTGGTTGCAGATGAGGTGCAACGTCTTGCAGAAAATGCTAGGGAAGCGACGACGGAAATTGATTCCTTAGTTAACAATATACGTGTTGAAACGAAGGATACGGTAACCGCTATGAATACGGTGATTACTCAGGTTGCTGAAGGTTCTGCGTTAGCAGAACAAGCGGGAACAGCCATGAAAAGAACCCAAGAATCCACACAAAATCTTGTTCAGGCCGTTAATCAAATTACTCACAGCGCAAAAGCTCAGGCTAATGCAACTGTGCATTTGGTTGAAAAGTCTAGTGAAGTAGTAGGTAGTACGCGTAAAACAGATGAGCATTTACATCAGCAAATGACTACTGCCAATAACTTGGTTCGTTATTCAAATTTATTGCTTACTACGGTAGGGGTTTTCAGGCTGCCAGTTAAAGAAGATGAGTTGTCACAGGATAGAAATAAAAATGCCCAAACTCACTCGAGACAGGGTCGCACCACTGCCAAGATCGTAAACAGAAATTCAGCTGAACCTGCGGAAGAAGATTTTATTGGCGCATAATCCATGAATCATTATATTTATGTAGTGAAATGAAAAAGAAAAATGGAAATGAAGCAAGTTTGGAGGAGCTTAGTCACGAGCAACAAGAGTTATTAAACTTAATCTATGACAAAGTGTCTGACTTGCTTGCACAGCAAATCAAACTAGCATCTTCCCTTGATAGCATCGCTGATAATGAAAAGCAATCGTTAGAGATTTTAGAAGGGCAAGTAGAGAGTGTGAACCGAATAGGTTCTGCTGCGAAAATGATTGGCTTGTTAGGATTACAACAGTTTTGTCAATTAGTCAGCGAAAATTTCGAATATATTAAAAGTAAAGATCCAAAATTACTTTTTTCTTTGAGATCGAAAATACTTTATTGGCCAGATGTTGTCCAAACTTATTTAATTTCCCCATCTAATCCAGATTATATCCAGCTTTTAATAGCGTATGTTCAGCAAAAAGAATTACCACTGAAGCTTAGTGCGGCTGATGTCGAAAATCTTGAGACTCAGTTTAAAATCTCGAAGGTTGAGGTTGATGGTATTGATGAACCTATTCAAAAAGCTACATCTGAACTAGTGAGTCTAACTATTTCTGAAGAAGTAGATCATGAGTTGTTTGATAGTTTAATGCATGATTTACCTAAGCAGACGGAAGAGCTATCTAATGCAGTCCAAAAACTACAAGAAGAAGGTTTTCTTAAACAGCTTGAAATTTCTGAGCGTATTGCACATAGCTTGAAAGGGTTAGGGAATACGGTTGGCATAAATGGTATTGCGAATCTTACACATCAGTTAGAAGGTATATTTTCAGCACTTCTGAAAGCTAAAAAGAAACCTATTAATGAACTTCATCATGCTATCCAAAATGCTGCAGATTGTTTGGAGGAAATGACCGAATACTTACAAGGAATAGGAACATTGCCAGAGCAGGCGGTTCAAGTTTTTCAAGAAATATTAAACTGGGCTAACAAAATTACCCTGCACGGAGTGGGTAGCCAAGATGAAAGTTCACTAAGTAAAAATTCAGCACATAGTGAAAAAATTCCATCAATTAGTGTGAACAATAGTAGTGGCATAAAAGGTGATGAAGAGAAAATAGTTGAGCCTACCTTGCAAATATCTGCTCACTTAGCGGATGATCTGCTTAAACGTGCAGGTGAAAATATAATTTCAAATGATCAGATTCAAGAATTAGCTTTGCAATTAAAAAAGTCTATACAACGTTTAAATGTCAGTAATAAAAATGTTAGAGAGCTTGCGCAAGAGCTTGAGAATAAGGTTGAAATTCGTGGGCTTTCTTCATCAGTGAGTTCTACTACTCAGGGTGCGGGAGCTGATTCACTTGAGGTTGATCAATTCAATGAGATTCATACTTTTACGAATCAGTTATTAGAAAGTGCTGATAACTCAGTTGAGTTTACAAATGAGATTGAGGAAATTTTATTAAATCTAGAAAAGATTTCAAATGGCCAGGTTCGTAATTTACGCGAGAATCAAGAAGCGGTTTTGAATATCCGCATGATTCCTGTGAAAAGTATTTTACCAAGATTGAAGCGTGCGGTTAGGCAAGCTTGTAAATTATCTGGAAGATTAGCGCAATTAGAGATAACCGGGAATGAAACACTTATAGATAGTGAATTTATACACCAGCTTGCAGATCCTATTATGCACATTCTCCGAAATGCGATAGATCATGGCATTGAATCTCCAGAGCAAAGAATTAAGGACGGTAAAGATCCTGATGGGAAAATACAGCTCAGCTTTAAAAAAGAGGGAAATCTCATTCGTGTAGTTTGTCAGGACGATGGTCGTGGACTTGATCTTGAGCGTATCAAGTTCAAAGCAATCGAAAATAAGTTGCTAGATAAAAATACAAAATTTACAAAAGATCTCGCAATTCAGACTATTCTCCAGCAAGGCTTTACAACTAAAGATACTGTTTCTCAACTTTCGGGTCGAGGTGTAGGTTTAGCTGCGATGCTTAGTAAAATTCATGAAATGAAAGGGTCAGTTAATATAGAATCAACAACGGGTAATGGCGTTAAAGTTGATATAGTAATTCCTACTACATTTAATGCTGTTCATGCGCTTATTGTTCGTTGTGCTGACAGTAAGATTGCAATATCAGCTCGTGGCGTTGATGAAATTATTTTTGCTAATGCAGGAGATATTATTCTCAAGAATGGTCAGTACTATTTTCAATATCTGCAACAAGAATATCCTCTTTTTGATTTGCAATTCATGCTTGAGAAAGCTGTTAGTAATACACCTGCAAAAAACAAAATTAGTTTAATTATTAATGATGATGCGTATGGGAAATATGTTGTCATGGTTGATGAGATTTATGACACCCGTGAAATTGTAACCAAACCGTTGAGCCAATACTTGCCAAAAATTACAGGTATTCATGGCACGACGATACTGGGGGACGGTAGTGTCACTGCAGTAATTGATATAGTTGAATTGCTGCAAAATGTTCATGCGCGGCCCCATGTTGATAAACCTAGAATACGTTCTGATAATCTAAATGAACCGCACTACTATGCATTGATAGTTGAGGACGCAATCAGTACACGAAAATTACTTGCGCAATTTATGCGAGATCTTGGTTTTGTTGTAAATACAGCAAAAGATGGTGTTGAGGCTGTTGATCAAATCCAAAAACAATTGCCATCTATTGTTCTAACCGACTTAGAAATGCCGCGCATGAATGGCCTCGAATTGTGTAATCATTTGCGGGCGAATGTCGAAACAGCGTCTATACCTATCATTATGATCACTTCCAAATCTACCGCTAAAAATAAAAATGAGGCAAAACGTCTTGGGGTAGATGCCTATCTTACTAAGCCTTATGATGAGGATGAATTATTGACATTAATAAATTCCTTCAAAGTCACATCGTAACTGGTCGTATAATTTAAATAATATTACATCTTATGGGGTTTGTTGTAAGCAGTACGCAAATGAGTGCAACTAGAAGGTAAAAATAATTCAATATTTAGATAGATATTGCTAAGCTGTAATTAAGAAAAGTAATGGGATTTACGTGGCTGAAATTCAAGATCTAACGTTTGAGGTTAATTTTGATGAATCTCAAACCTATACGGATAGTCCATGCAATATTAGTGTGCCTGGCTATGAAATCGTTGGTCTTTGTGGAAGTGGCAGCACAGCTGAAGTATACGTAGCGATACAACGATCTCTGAGCCGACAAGTCGCATTGAAAGTGATGCAACCACATTTAATTTATGACGAAGAGCGTATTAGTCACTTTTTGCAAGAAGGTCGAATTAACGCCAATCTTTCACATTCTAATATAATCCCTATCCATGATATTGGCGTAGTCGATGACTATCACTACATTTCGATGGAATATATGCCCTGGGGAAATCTGCGTAGACACATAAAAGATACGTTAGATTTAAACTGGACATTTAAAATTTTAAAGCAAATCACTTCTGCTTTAGCCTATTCACATGAACATGGATTCATTCATCGAGATATAAAACCTGAAAACATTCTTTTCCGAGATGAAAACTCTGCTGTGTTGACGGATTATGGAATTGCGGATGAGTTAGAGCATCACACAGAGATTGTTAATAAATCTAGCCAGGGAACGCCACGTTATATTAGTCCAGATTTAGTACGTTCTAAACCGATTGGTCCGAGTTCTGATATATATTCATTAGGCATTGTATTTTATGAAATGTTAACTGGTAAACCACCATATGATTACGGTACTCCGCCGTATACTAGAAAAGATATTGTATCTGTGATGTTTGCACATGTACGCGAACCTATTCCTGAGTTACCTTATGATTTGCGAAAGTTACAGCCAATTATTAATAAAATGTTAGCAAAAAATCCTAAGAATCGTTTTTATAAAGCCAATGATGTGCTTGAAGCGTTAGATAATTTTACTCGAAAATATAAGTTTGAGTAATTAACTTAGTAAATTCGAATTTTCTTTATTGTATCTTTAAAGTCTGTGCTAAATATCTATGTAAATTAATTGATCTGATATTCATTAATAAGTTGAGTTTTCAAAATAGAGATAGTATTTGTGCTTGCTTCTACCGCTCCTTCTAGAAAACCATTGTTATGTTTTCGATAATCCGCAGATTCTGTTCCTGACCAAATTAATTTATTATCCCACGCATCTTCCGTTATGCTGACAATGTTGTTCGCTGGATGATGAGTAAGTGGTTCTTGGTCGAGATCTGTTGAAGTAAATGGATCGTTCGCCCAGTCTTTTAAGTGTGTTCCAATAGGTTTGGATGCTGCATCTCCAAATAAACGAGATAACTGAGCTATTGCAAGAGTGCGTAGTTCGTCTTCACGTTTTTTTCTATGCCGTGCCGGTACACTTACAAAACCGAACAATGCGTGGAGTTCACCGTTTTGTGATGAGGCATCATGAATTTCTTGCAGTGGTCCAAGGTGACTAATTACATCACCTGATAACCCTTGTTCACGCCAAAATGGCTTGTCGTACAGGCATACAAATTTTGCATGCGCAGCCATCCAGGTAGCTACGTTGTTGAGTTGCTCTTTACGAGATTTAGTAAATGTAGGATCGAATGTTATTGTCGCGACGGCAACTCGCGGGGGTAACGCTAACACTATGTATTTACTAGAAATTTCGTTATGTTGTTGTTTACTCGAAAAGGTGGTGCTCAGGTAATTATTATCTTTTCGAATCTGTGTAGCGGTTGCATTATCAAGCACAGAATTGCTAGGAATGCTGTTGCTTAGTGTGGCAATAATTCGTTGGATACCGCCTTGCAATCGATATGAACCGGCCATCGAAATACCACCAACACCACGCTGTATAGATCCTTGTGCATCTTCGTAGAGTGTATCTCCTGCACTAGCTTGAGAAAAAATTTTTTCAGATAATTTTAATTCATGCAGAAGGTTTTCAATGTAGGCCTGTCCTGGCCAAAACCAACTTGGACCTAAGTCAATGGCTGCTAATTCTGAATGGTAGCTCGTACAATTAAGATTGTGCGAGAGTATTCTTCCACCCAGTCGGTTACGTGCTTCAAGTAATTTGAATTTTATTCCAAGATTATGGAGTTTGTAGGCAGTATGTAAGCCGCTTAAGCCACCACCGATAAT
>JBOEHC010000007.1:0-20569 GCA_050633765.1 Gammaproteobacteria bacterium | reverse complement strand
TATTAATACTATTAGGAGGTGGCTTAAGTTTAGCTGCAGCTGTTAAAGCGAATGGTGTTACAGAATTTATCGGTGCACAAGCAACGATATTAGCTTTTATGCCGCCTTTGTTAATATTGTTAATAATTATTACTGCAGTAGTATTTTTAACCGAGTTAACTTCTAATACAGCCACTACTGCAACATTGGTTCCTGTCTTAGCTGCGATTGCACCTGCTTTAGACATTCACCCTTATGTCTTAATCATTCCTGCTGCCATTGCAGCCAGCTGCGCCTTTATGTTGCCTATTGCAACACCGCCTAATGCGATTGTATTTGGCTCTGGTCATATCGCCTTGCAGGAAATGAGGAAATCTGGTTTTTGGTTAAACTTATTATGCATACTAATTATTACTACACTTGCGTATACATTTAGTTCTTATTTAGAAAGTATACTGAATAGCTAGAATTTACTTCACACCATATTTCTCAGACTGTTTATACTTTTCTTCTACACCTATTAATTCATTAAATTCTTCAAAATTTAATAAATCATTTTCCAATCCCAGCGTTGTGCCATCTTGGTTCAGTTTGCTATAAAAATCTCGCAACGTTTTACCTGCTGCGAACAACCCTGTAAGGGGATAAAGGATTAAGTGGAACCCTAATTCTTCCAACGTGCTCTTAGGTAACACTGGTGTAGCTCCCCCTTCGATCATATTGGCAACATTTGGATGAGGTGATTCCTGGCCAATTTTTTTTAATTGTTCCAATGAACCTGGTGCTTCAACAAAACTCGCATTCGCACCTAGCTCACGTGCCGCCTTTACCCGTGCAATGGCTTCATCTAAACCCAACACAGCTTCAGCATCGGTCCTTGCTACGATGAAAAAATCATCGTCTCCTCTTGCATCTACCGCAGCTTGGATTTTATATAAGTAGTCTTCACGATCGATCACTTTTTTGTTGCGCATATGCCCACATTTTTTTGGCCATACTTGATCTTCTAAGAAACACCCTTTTGCTCCGGCATCAATTAACTGAGTAACTGTTCGATGAACATTTAAAGGATTTCCATAACCCGTATCTGCATCAACAATGATTGGAATTGAAACGCTATTACATATCGCACGAGCACGTTCGACTACTTCAGTTTGGGTAAGCAAACCAAAATCAGGTTCGCCAATGGTCGTTGCTGCAAGAGAGTATCCAGAAATAAACCCCATTGGAAAGCCCACTTGTTCAGCAATCTTTGCCGATAAGGTGTCGTATATCCCCGGAAAGGCTAAAGAACCTACTTGCTTTAAGATATTTTGGATACTATTGTCTGTCATAACAGAACTCCAATATGGTTATATGTACAATAGGAACTATACTTAGAGAACTTAATCTAAAGTGCTAATTTAAAAAATATTATACCTCTACCTTAATTATGAAACGCATACAATTTTCAGCAATTTTCTGTCTACTCATACTCGCGACAAATGTTGTATATGCATCGGACTGGACAGAAGTTCGCACGCTCGAAGGGAAATTTACGACCTTATCGCAACATTTTGAAAAAGATAAGTGGACGCTTGTGATGTTCTGGACTACAAATTGCGGAATATGTCAGCGCGAATATCCAGTAATGTCAGAATTTCATGACAAGCACAAAGATGTAGACGCAAAAGTTCTTGGTGTTTCGTTAGACGGATATTCTAATCTGGATATTATCACAGAGCATATTAATGAAATGCCCATGAGTTTTGATAATTTAATTGGCGAAATCAGTGTCGTTGCTTTTAATTATGAAACCGCTACAGAAGAGCCCTTGCGTGGAACACCAACTTTTTTAATGTTTAACCCTAATGGCCAACTAGTAGGACATAATCCAGGTCCAGTCAAACCAGAATCACTTGAGAAATTTATATCTAATAGATAAGTCCAATTTTTATCTGGCATTCATATTTGCCTGCACTTCATGTCATACTCACTTAATACCTAGCAAACGAGTTATTCTTGCGTTGCGCAATGGCAATACCTAGCAGAATTATCACTAAAGCAATAATTGCATTAACATCCACACTCTCATTTAAAAAAAGTATACCAATAGCAACAGCCCATACAGGAATTAAGTAATTAATCTGTGACAGAAAAGACGGCCCTACTCTAGCAATGATAGAAAAATAAATAACCGTTGCTAATGCAGTAGGAAATACGCCAAGTAATATTAGAGAGATAAATTCAACACTTAGATAAGACAATTGCCAGTTCATATCTGACAAACCTAGAGTGGGTAACATCATAATGCTTGCAATAACCATAACTACTGCAGATAAAGCCACTAAACTTTCATTAGGTAAGCGCTTGGCTATGATGGTATTGATCGCATAGCTAACTGCACCTGCTAGAATCGCAAGCATTGCAATCAAATTGTTTGCATCCGTTTCAAATTTAGCTAAAGCTGCAGGCCCAAACAATACCAAAATTCCTAAAAATCCGAGTAGAAAACCAATAACTCTGTTTGTTGTTAACTTCTCATCAACCACAAAATAATGTGCAAGCACAATTGTGGTTAAAGGCATAATTGCCATCAAGATACCAGCAATACCGCTATCTACTGTTTGCTGCCCCCAGCTAATCAAATAAAATGGTAAGCAACTTCCAAAAAATGCTAATGCCGTTAGCAACAACCAGTGTTTTTTTATAAATGCAAATGAATCTCTTCGAAATAAAGATATCAATAGTAAAACAAATGCTGCAACAATAATTCTTCCTCCAGCAACCACGGCTGGAGAAAATTCTTGTACAGAAATTTTAGTAAGCATGAATGCGCTGCCAAACATGACAACCAGTGCAAACATACCCAACCAATCGAGAGGTTTAGCATTGTGCATTTAATGAGCTTTGTTTTTTAGTACCGAACCAATACATCGTAACTTAGTTTTGCTCTGCCTTCAGCAGGCACTTTAACTTTCCATTCAGCAGTGCCAGAAGCCACTTTCTCATGTTCGTGACTTTCTCGTTGCATTTTCCAATCACCAGGAATGGGTTCATGCACTACCACTTCCACTTCTTTATCTTTAGCATTCTTCAAAACTATTTCAAAACTAGCAGTATAAGCCTGANNCCGGTATAAGCCTGACTGTACTTCCCTATCGCCGTAGCTTTTTTAAAGTTAGTTTGTCTCTTATCCGCAGTGACATCAAAGGCATCGCCTAACTTTAATTTAATATCTTCATTCTTAGGTGTGTGGTCAATTTTATCTTCACCGACAAATTGCGCATTTCCCGTTTTATCGTTTTTATACACCCGAACTATACCTTTAGGCAGGGGCAACCCTAAATTTGAATTTTCTTTGTTTTCNNAACTCTACAAATACACCTACTTTTAATTTCTGCCCAATATCACCATAAGATCCTCGATAGTAGTAATTTTGCCCTTTCAGTAAAAACTCTTTTTTAACTGGAATTTTACTAGCACTTAACAGAGATACTTGTTTGGTTTGATTATTTGCTATGGTGGTTGGACGTTGAAGTGTATACAAATGATATTCAAATAAGCCTTCTTCGACCATAGCTGGCGCAGCAGCTTTACCGCTCGATTTAGACATCAACATATTTCTCTGTCTGAGTTGCATGTTTTGTTGCACTTGATTTACATCTCCCGCTACTAATTGCAACTTTGCATTCTTATAGGTAGCACCACTTTGATTAGTTAATGTCACCCAGCCAGTCAAATCTACAAACTTGTCCGACTCATCGAGTTCAGCGACATAATCAGCTTTCCAGCCCAAACCACCTGTTAGATAACTAAGTTGTAAATCCTGTTTTTTGCTCGTACCACTTTCTAATGAAATCACCAATGTTGGACGATCACGCAAATTTTTAGGCACTTCATCAAAAATAATTCTTCCGGGGTAGCCGGTTTCAATACGGTTTCCAATACGCAACACTACTCCATTATTTACACTTAATACCTCTGCCTCTTCTGTTCTTTCCTCACCCGTTGTTGGATGAACTCTAACCACTCTGACTTTATGCCCAACATATTTCTCTAATAACTTTTGTGGAGTTAATAAATCAAAATCAAAATTTTGTTCAATTAGTCGAAATCCATCTGGATGATTGGTACTTCTTAATAATGCCGTTTCAGGTCGCATCTGGGCGCTTACTTCTCTAAACGCCAAACGATTTAAACCATTGTTAAGCTTTATTTGACGCAAGTCCTTCACCAGAGCAAGCTGCTCATTATAAATTGTTACAGCTACTTCTTGTTGATCTTCAAGTGTGCTGCGAATCTCATCTGCTGCTGCTATATGCGCAATGAGAAAAAGCAGCAATGGAGTAACTAAAATTAATGTTTTATTCATAACAGCCCCTTAATTAGACTAATATCGTACCAATACATCGTATGTTAATGTGGTTTTACCTTCTGCAGGTACCTTTATTTTCCATTCTGCCGTACCTGAAGCTACTTTTGCATGCTTATGACTTTGATTTTTCATTTTCCAATCGCCTGGTATAGGTTCTTGTACGACAACTTCGACCTCTTCTTTCTTTGCATTTTTCAAGTCAATCTGAAAACTAACCATGTAGGCATAATTATATTTTCCTACTGCATACGCTTTTTTAAAATTTGTTTGTTTTTTATCAGCCGTAACATCAAAGGCATCTCCTAGCTTGAGACGAACTTCTTCCTTCTTAGGTGTGTGATCAATATGATCTTCGCCAACAAATTGCGCATTACCAGATTGATCATTTTTGTAAACTCGGACTACACCTTTAGGCAAAGGCAACCCTAAATTAGATTTTTCGTCATTGTTAAACTCTACAAACACACCTACTTTTAACTTTTGACCTAATGAGCCATAAGAACTTTGATAGTAATAATTTTGCCCTTTCAGCAAAAACTCTTTCTTAACAGGAATTTTGGTAGCGCTTAATAAAGAAACTTGTTTAGTCTGATTCTCTGCAATAGTAGTAGGACGTTGCAATGTATAAAGATGGTATTCAAATAATGCCTCTTCTACCATATCTGCATCAGCCATTGCAGATTCTTCAGCCAACATTTCAAATTTTCTTGCTACCTCTTTGTACTCATTTTGCACACGGTTTACATCACCGGCAACTAATTGCAACTTAGCGTTCTTATAGGTAGCACCACTTTGATTGCTTAAGGTAACCCATCCTGTGAGATCAACAAATTCATCCTTTTCATCTAGCTCTGCCACATAATCTGCTTTCCAAGACAAACCGCCTGTTAAGTAACTAAGCTGTAGCTGCTGTGATTTAGAAGTAGCGCTATTAAGTTGCATGACTAATGTCGGACGATCACGCAAATTGCCTGGCACTTCGTCAAATACAACGCGCCCAGGAACACCAGTCTCAATGCGATCACCAATGCGAAGAACAACTCCATTGTTTACGCTCAGCACCACAGCATCAAGTAACGACTCTTTCCCTGTTATTGGATGAGTCTTAACAACGCGTACTTTTTTACCTACATATTTCTCTAATAATTTCTGCGGGGTCAAAAGGTCAAAGTCAAAATTCTGCTCGATCAAATGAAACCCATTTGAATAATCCAGGCTTCTTAATAACGCTGTCTCAGGGCGCATTAGAGCGCTCACTTCACGAAAAGCAAGTTTATTAAAGCCATTTTCCAGTTGAATAGTCCGAAGATCTTTAATCAAGGCAAGTTGATCGTTGTAGATCGTAACCGCTACCTCAGTTTGATCTTGTATAGTACTTTTCACCTCTCCTCGATGAGAAGAAGCACTTGCCTGTCCAAGCAACATACTAAATAGCAAACTTAAGATAAATACCGACTGTATATTCCATCGTTTCATAGCAAATCCTTTATTTTTGCACTGATTTGTATACTTAAACGATCGAAATGAGCATTTGGGTTAAACTAGGATGAAATTTTTGACATTATAGTCAAAATTATAATCCTTAGCCTTAGTAAGCAGACTTTAAATAATTACCACTAGCCACTAAACCACCTTCATGAATCAAATACTAATCATCGCAGGAATCATCGGTCTATTATTATTTCTACGCTGGATTCGCAAGCAACCAAGAAATAAACAAATACAAGGTTTTTTAATCCTAGCTGCTATTGTACTCATTGGGCTCGCTCTTGCAGGAAGACTAAATTGGTTATTTGCAGTTGGTGCTGCAGCTGCTGCTTCGTTTCAAAAACTCATTGGCTTGCTACGATATGCCCCATTATTCAAGAGCATATTTTCAAACCAAACCAATCATAATCCTGAAACAGGTGACAAAGAACACAGTGTGAATACAAGCACCAAAATGTCTAAAGAGGAAGCCTACAAAATATTAGGCCTAAATGAGAATGCAACAAAAGAAGAAATTATTGAAGCACATCGTAAGCTGATTCAGAAAATACACCCTGACCGTGGCGGCAATGATTACTTGGCTTCTCAAATTAATCAAGCCAAAGACTATTTACTTAATAAAATTGTTTAAAGAATAGATCGCTATGTTTTGGAAAAAACAATGGAAAAAAATTCTAGGCAAAGATGGTGAGGAACATTACCAAATCCCTTCTTATAGCAAAGATGGCGGACATATAAAGTCTCTAGAACGACAAGGCGGACTCACTACTAGCGCATCATATGGAGGAATGGGAATACGTGAACTTCAGTTACGCATGGAATTATTGGTAGAACCTGTGCTTTCAACACACAACAGTGTTTTTGATGCGGCCAAACAGCTGGCAGTCTTTGCCAAGGTGGATCAAGATCGCTTCCTAAACTCTGTAGATAGAATTTGTAATACAAATATTGAACTAGGCTTTAATTTTTGCCAATACGCTCCTAGAAGTTTACAACTCGTAGAAGAAGAGAACTGGCTGCATTGGATTGAAAAAATATTGGAAGCTTATAGTGAAAATGGCATTGAAAGTGCAACTGATGTTATCCATCGCGTCGATGATTACATACATTCATTAGAACATGCGCCTAGCAGCGTAAGCTTAAATGAAATATCTCGCATACTCGAAAGCTTTGTTATGGGCCTTAGTGGTAGATATCTTGGAATCGAAGTAAACGATGAGTTTTATACCGATACAGAATCAATAAGACTACCTGAAGTTTCTGAGCAGTTTAATAAACGCGAAGATAATTTTACTTTGTACAAAGCGATGGCTGTTCACCAATGGGCCCAAACTTGGTATGGAACTTGGCGCATGAACGTTGAAACCTTAGTTAAAAGTTTCAAAGATCCTGACCGTGCTCTATCTATATTTCACAAACTTGAAACTATACGTTTAGATGCCTGTATAGCAAACGAACTACCTGGTATTGCTCGCGCAATGAAAGAATTGGATGAAAAACAGATCAGAAATAACAAACATGAAGATAATTACTCAAAAAGCTGGTTAAGAGCGATAGAAAAACTTAAAGAACCTGGTATGACAGTACAAGATACGATGTTTTTCTTAGAAGCTGTATATAAAGATGAACACTCGCCCGCAAAGAAAATATACCAAGGATCTTTAAAGCCAGACGAAGCACGCGCTGCTATTAATGCAAGAGCTATGAAAGAGAAGAAAGCACTAAAAGATAAACTCACTCAATTACAACAGGATTTAAATAATATCAGCCGCGAAAATACTAAAAACGAGAGCGGTGAAGCTTCAGGTGACTCTATTGCCGAAGATGGAGATAAAGGCTTCTCAATCAAAGAAATTGAAGACGACTCCCTACCAGATGGTTTTAGAATTGAATTACAGTATGACGAAAAAGAAGTAGAACCACCTGAAGACATTCAACAACTACTCGCTTCTATATTACAAGACTTTGGCAATGTGCCAGATGATTACCTCAAGACTGAAACTTCTCAACCTGAAGATGAAAAAGAACTCGAAAAGTCTACTGAGAATAATTCTACAGATGAGAATGAAGATGTATTTTTGTATGACGAATGGGATCATTCGCGCCAAAAATACCGTAAAAATTGGTGCCATTTAAGAGAGCTTGACATCAAACCTATTGAAAATAATTTTGTAAATAAAACCCTGCATAAACATCGAGGCCTTATAAAACATCTACACAGAACATTTGAAGCACTGCGGCAAGATGACAAGCGCATGAAACGACAACCATTCGGTGATGACATTGACCTTGATGCAGTGATAGATGCTTATACTGATACTAAAATGGGATTTGAAGCTTCACAAAATTTATTCACCAAATCTCGCAAGATAGATCGAAACATTGCTGTTATGTTCATGATTGACATGAGCGGTTCGACCGCAGGTTGGATAAATGAAATGGAACGTGAAGCGTTAGTATTGCTCTGCGAATCACTCGAGATACTTGGCGACCGCTATGCTATCTATGGATTTTCCGGAGCAACTCACGAGCGATGTGAATTATATAAGATAAAAGAGTTTAACGAAGACTATAACAATGAAGTAAAAGCACGCATCAGTGGCATCGAGCCGCAAGATTACACTCGCATGGGTGCCTCCATACGTCATTTAACAAAACTATTACATCAAGTAGAAGCTCGTACAAAAATATTAATCACACTTTCTGATGGGCGTCCTGATGATCAAGATGGTTATCGCGGTCCTTATGGTATTGAAGACACTAGACGCGCATTGATAGAAGCAAAATTTCTAGGCATCCATCCTTTTTGCATTACTATTGATGATGAAGCCATGGACTATTTACAACATATGTATGGTGCAGTAAATTTTGCGGTGATTGATCATGTCGATAAGCTACCGTATAAAGTCTCCGATATATATCGACGCATAACTATTTAATAAAACTCTTCTCTAACAATGAACTATTGGATTGTTCTCAAAATTGCGAATAGTCGGCGGAGACTAGGCGCTGAGCTATTGAAAAGTAGAGTTTACTATCATGTAAATGAGGTTAAGGAAAAGCTCTGTAACAAAGAATTAGCTGACTAGGTGTATTTTGAGATGAAAAACAGTAAACGGATGGATGCCGTTCAAAGCCCTATTATTCCATATATAGGCGAATTAACTCGCAACAACCCAGGCGCTATTTCATTTGGACAGGGTATTGCCTTTTATGGGCCACCTCAACAAGCTTTTGAAAAGGTTAAGCAATGTCTTAATGATGATTCTATCAACCGATACGGCCCTGTAGAAGGCATTCCAGAACTTCAAGAAGCATTGATCAATAAACTAAAGCGAAGCAATAATATCGCTATCGACAGCAATAATGCTGTTGTAGTTACAGCTGGATCAAATATGGCATTTAATACTGCCATCCTTGCCATTACCGATCCTGGCGATGAAGTTATCTTGCCTCTGCCCTACTACTTTAATCATGAAATGTCATTAACGATGGAACGTTGCATCCCTGTTCTTGTTGCATGCAGTGCTAATTTTCACCTTGACATAGAAAAAATCAAATCATCCATTACCACTAAAACCAAAGTTATTGTGACTATCAGCCCGAACAATCCAAGTGGAGCAGTCTATACAAAACAAGAATTATCAGAAATTAATCAATTATGCGAAGAACATAATATTTATCATATTAGCGACGAAGCTTATGAAGACTTTTATTATCAAGATCATCAACATTTTTCTTCTGCTTCCATTGCAAACTCACAGCAACATACGATATCACTATTTTCTTTTTCTAAAGGATATGGGTTTGCCGGTTGGCGTATAGGTTATATGGTTATTCCTTCACATTTACTTCCTGCAATAAAGAAAATTCAAGATACGATACTAATATCTCCACCCGTAATCTCTCAACATGCAGCCATAGGCGCGTTACTTGCTGATACTGAGTTTTTGCGAGACAAAAGAAATGCAATGTCTACAAAAAGAGAAATGGTATTAAGTAAATTGAATTGTTTGTCTTGCTTAAAAAGCAAACCTACTTCAGAGGGTGCTTTTTACACATTACTAAATATTGATTCTAAGCAAGAAGATATGCAACTCGCTAAGCTCTTAATTGAAAAGCATGGTATTGCCACGATACCTGGGTCAGCTTTTGGCTTAGAAACCGGTTGCTATTTGCGCTTATCATATGGCGCGCTTGCAGATGAAGTAATTAATGAAGGGCTAGATAGAATAATTGATGGCTTGTCTAGCTGTTAACAGGAATCTGGTATAAGCGATGAATGGTGATCAATAATTCTATAATTATTATTTTTATCTTTATAAAATACAAATGAAAACCTTGCAGGACATTTCATCGTTTTATTATCTTCATATGAAAACTCATACTCACCAGAATATATTGCAGCTTGACCAAAACTTCTTAAATTAGATTCACCAAACTTAACTTTAAGATTTTTCCTTAAAAATAAAACCTCAAAATATTCACGGATCAATTCATGCCTATCTCGAATAACGTCCGAGAAGGTCCCCCACAACACAGCATCATCGGTATACAACCTTACAATTCCGTCAAGATCTCCATTATTCAAACAAACTTCCCACTTTTTAAGTAAATTTTCTGCCATGTTTACAACCTAATTACCTGCCTTTAAAAATAGAACCCATAATTCCACGAATAATCGATTGCCCTAAGCGAGAAGTAACCATTTTTGTTGCACTTTTCACTACTGTTTGTGTAGTAGTTTCTCTGCTACTACGTCTTTTTCGCGCAGTTTTTTTAGTTTTATTTGCTTGGTACTCTCTTTCTTCATCGACTTGTTTTTCAGCTTTTCTAGCCGCTTCTTCAGTCCGTGCTTTAAGTTTTTCGGACGCACTTTCCCTGTCTACTTTTGTATCGTAGACATCTTTGATTGGGCTCAGCTCAAATACCGCTCTGCGCTCTGGTTTGGTGGCAGGCCCCATTCGTGACTCAGGAGGTCGAATCTTAGTTTGTTGAACGATTGTTGGGATTCCTTCCGGATCAAGCACAGATACCAATGCCTCACCAACACCTAATTCAGTAATAACGGTTTCTGTATCTAAATCTGGGTTCTCTCTAAAAGTGGTTGCCGCAGCTTGCACAGCTTTCTTATCTCTTGGTGTATAAGCACGTAATGCATGTTGAATGCGATTACCCAATTGCCCTAGCACCTCATCAGGCACATCTATTGGATTTTGAGTGACAAAATACACCCCCACACCTTTTGAGCGAATTAATCGTACAACTTGCTCAACTTTTTGAGTTAGTGCTTTAGGTGCATCATTGAATAGTAAATGGGCTTCATCAAAGAAGAAAACTACTTTAGGTTTTTCAGGATCACCTACCTCAGGCAATTCTTCAAAAAGCTCAGAAAGCAGCCATAATAAGAAAGTGGAATATAGCCTTGGATTTTGCATAAGCTCGTCGGCCGCAAATAAATTGATATACCCCTTACCTTCTTCGTTAGTGCGCATTAAATCGCTCAGCTTCAAGGCAGGCTCGCCAAAAAAGTTTTTCGCACCTTGCTGCTCCAAAACTAATAAACGACGTTGAATAGCCCCTATTGATTGCTTACTAACATTTCCATAATCAATAGTAAGCGTTTTTGAATTTTCACCTACATGATTAAGAATAGCTCTTAGATCTTTGAAATCTAACAATAATAATCCTTCGTCATCGGCCAATTTAAAAGCAATATTTAACACACCTTCTTGTGTGTCATTAAGGTCTAACAGTCGTGACAACAATAACGGACCCATCTCTGAAATAGTGGTCCGAACCGGATGACCTTGCTTGCCAAAAATGTCCCAAAATACTGTGGGAAAACCTCGTGGCGTATATCCTTCTACTCCTGTCTTAGCTGCTCGCTCAACTAGTTTTGCTTTTTCCTCAATGGCTTGACTGATACCACTCAAATCACCCTTAATATCTGGCGCAAACACGGGTACACCGGCTTGTGAAAAACCTTCGGCTAGAATCTGCAAAGTAACCGTTTTACCTGTTCCAGTAGCACCTGCGATCAGTCCATGCCTGTTGGCACGATTAAGAAAGAGCTTCTGAACCTCATGGCTCTTTCCTATTACAATCGTATTATTAGTAATCAATGGATATTTCTTCTATTGTTGTGGTCTTTATATAACATTTAGATGCCATCGAGCCCAGTTTATCGCTTTTGAGTGGCCCTTCGTGCAGCTTTAACAGCAAAAGAATAACAAGTTAAATATAGTCCTTACAATCAATTGTTTACAAATATATACTCAAATTCTAAGACTAAATAAGCATAGCAATATCAAGTTATCTACTAATTTAAGCACATTTTTTAATCGTTTTTAATCCACATTTCTAAGACAACTTAAGATTCTGAGATATCTCGCATTCTTAATCTACAAAGACATTATTTTGATAAAGCTAACTAAAAAATTAACATTATTATGCTTAACAGCAGCCGTGCTATTTACTGCAGGTTACACATACAGCACTACCACTGACATCCTTGCACCAGAAAAACAACATAATCGTGCAACCAAGCTAATTACTCACTTTCTAGATAAGTATCACTACAAAGACTTCAATATAGATAATTCACTATCAGATGAAATTTTAAATTCTTACCTAGAAGCCCTAGATCCTAACCGCAGTTATTTCTATCAAAAAGATATAGATAGTTTTCAAATATTTCGCTTTAAACTCGACGAGGCAATTGCTAAAACAGAACTCAATGCGCCATTTCAAATGTTTCGGCTCTATCAAGCTAGAGTTGATGAACGTGTGTTATTTGCATTAGATCAACTAAAGAAAAAATATAACTTTGACATAGACGAAGAACTCATTATCGATCGTTCTGAATTACCTTGGGCAAATAGTAGCCATGAGCTAAATGAAATTTGGCGCAAGCGTGTTAAAAATGATGTTCTCACATTAAAACTTGCTGATAAAAACCCATCTGAAATCAAAGAAACTCTTGAAAAACGTTACAAAGGAATAGCCAAGCGTAGTGAGCAAATTGATGCTGAAGATGTTTACCAATTATTTATCAATGCATTTGCTAGCACCCTAGAACCACATACAAATTATTTATCACCAAGGACTTCTGAAAATTTTGAAATCAGAATGAGCCTTTCATTAGAAGGTATTGGCGCCCTGCTACGCACGGATGGTGAATACACAGTTGTAGAAAAAGTTATTCCTGGAGGTCCTGCTGACCTAAGTGATTTATTGCATGGCTCCGATCGCATAGTGGGAATTGCGCAGCAGAATGAAAAAGATTTTAAAGATGTAGTTGGCTGGCGGTTAGAAGAAGTAGTTCAACTAATTCGTGGCGCCAAAGGCACAGATGTAAAATTGCAAATTTTACCAGGAGATGAAGGTCAGACTGCAAAAATAAAAGAAATTAAAATTACTCGCGACAAAATTAAACTTGAAGAACAAGCCGCAAAAAGTGAAGTGATGACTATCGACGATAATGCGCAGAATTATAAAATCGGGGTTATAGATGTGCCAACATTTTATATCGATTTTGCTGCCTATCAACGTGGTGAAAAAGATTACCGAAGCACTACACGCGATGTAGACAATTTACTTACAGATCTCAAATCACAAAAGATTGATGCATTAATTCTTGATTTACGCGGCAATGGCGGTGGCTCCTTAACTGAAGCTACACAGCTAACTGGTTTGTTCATCGACGAAGGCCCTATTGTACAAGTACAAGATTCAAGTGGGCATATAGAAGTTCATCGCGATCGAGATTCGAATATTTCTTATCATGGGCCACTAGTAGTATTAGTAGACCGTTATAGTGCTTCAGCCTCTGAGATTGTCGCCAGCGCTATTCAAGATTACCATCGCGGTATAGTTGTGGGTGAAACTACATTCGGGAAAGGCACGGTTCAACAACTTGTTGATCTGAATAATTTCAACTCCGGCGATGATTCTAAACTTGGACAATTGAAAGCAACCATCGCTCAATACTTTCGTATTGATGGTGACAGCACTCAACATAATGGCGTAGTGCCTGATATTAACTTTAATACTGTCTTTAAAGACGAAGAATATGGTGAACGTGCTTTAAAGAATGCACTACCTTCAAGCTCAATTTCTCCCGTTAAGCATTACATAGGAGACATCGATCAAAATATTATTAATTTAACCTCAGAAATGCACAACAGCAGAATAAAGACTAATGACAAATATAATTCTTTACTTGAAATTTTTCACTTAGATTACAACGTAAGAAACCAGAAAACAGTTTCATTATTAGAGAAAACAAGAAAAGAAGAATACCAACGAGTAGAAGCCACGCGCTCTGAATACCAAGACTTATTAAAAGATACCGAAGAAAACCTAAATAAGTTAGATGATGACGAAGAATTTATTGATGTTCTACTAGATGAAACTGCGCACATTGCCACCGACTTAACCAGACTACTTGAAGCAAATAACTCTAGCTCTTTTGTTTATCGTAATCATTAAAAATATAATTTAACAACTTACTTCTTCCAGTTTCTACAGCTAGTTATTTCCAGTTTTCCCAAACCTCAAACACAACATGGTTTTGTTTTTCTACCACACGAATACCTGTTGTTCGATTAATAGATTTAGCTTTTTCAATTGCTCGATCCCGTGATTCACAGGCTTTGACATCTTTTCTGCATTGATAATAGGTAACTAAAAACCAACCACGCTTATTTAAAATAGCACTATCTTCACCATCCAACTCTTGCAAATCATTTTTACCACTACTCATATATTGCTAACGCTGACGCTTCCCCAACTTTAAATTATTCCAACTAAGATCGTCTTGCCTTCCGTTAACAAATTTAACATCAAAAGCAGGCCACTCACCGGTCATATATAACCAAGCAAGTCGATTTGCTCTATAACGTTTATTGTTAATAACGATGATAGTCATACCATGACTATCGCTACCGGCAATAGTCCCAACTTTAATACGTTTACTAACAGGTTGAATCCAAGTAAACACACCAGTATCAGGATTGTAACAAAGTATTTTTTTTAACTCTTCCTGAGTTATTAATGTTTTGTCCATATTATTCAACCGTCAATATTTTGACTGATCATATATCTAATTTAACACAATTTAAAACATTAGAAGCTTATGAATAAATTAATTACCTGTAACGTATTAATTACTTTCAATAACTTGCAGATATTGTTCATACATGAATAGCCAGGCTCAGGAACCATATACTATGGATAATGCATCGCAGAAGAAGTAATCAAGCATGATTAGGCCAGCCTATTTGCGCGCAATTGAACTTAATTGCCTAAATATTTATAAAAATAATCCAAGTTATTCCTATTAATATAATTATTCCTAAAATTACAGCTATTGTGGTGTTTTCAGGGCTTCCCTTTTCTTGCTCATTATCTTGTCTAGTTTTAATATTTAATTCTAAAATTATTGCAAGTATTAATGGCAAAAATGCTACGAATCCTACAAATTTTTTAAATAGAGAATCCACATCACCAACCAACCAAAAGGACAGCGGCATTAATATTAAAGATAAAGAAGCGATCAGCCACAACCACTTCTTACTTAATGATGTGGCAGATAACCATAGCTGCTTTATATTCATATAAAGTATCGACTATAGCTATAGGAAGTTATCTGCTTCGAGCAATAATGTGCAAATGGAGAAACGAAGTTCAGTAACAACATGGATATTGCATCAAATTAAACTCTTTATTATCTGAATTTTCTCATTCGACTGTCATGAACAGCGTAAGTTCAAGAAATGCTGGAGCTTTATACAATTGACCTATTAGCATGTGGATGAATGCATGCATATGAGTTACAACATAGATATTGTTACAGATTAGAGTTTAGGAATCTCAATTATGTCCGCTCTCGATCAATAGTGGTTATTTCTACCCTGCGTGAATACCAAGAAGAACTAACTTAGGGTCTCCTTTTCCTTTATATGTCGCATATAACAGATATGGAAATCCAAACATACCACCCATAAAAATACTCAGAAAACCAAACATATTTCCTTTTAAAGTGAACCCTTCACGCCATGAGATCCATGTAGCTAATAGAAAAAGATGCATTAAAAAATCGATTTTAAACTGTGAACGCCAGTCAAATCCAAAAATATCGCCAAAATATACAGCAGGCCAGTTAATTCCATTTGTAGCAATAGAAAAGGCTGAAATAGCAAAAATGATTATTGTGGAGACAGCCAAATATAGTCTTAATAAATTCACACAATGACTCCAGTAGATTTGAAATTAATAATAATGCTGTTATTGAATAAATGTTTGTTTTGAGTATTCTGATCTCATCATTATTTAAATCTTCCTAACTCTAATTTGTTGCAACCTCCATGTTGCTACTTATATTCGTGCATCCCTGCGCTCACCATTTATCTGCAAAATATACATCAATATTTTTCATGTCGCTGATAAAATGATTAAACAGTGTCCCAAGTGTCAGCGAATATAAACCCTTTAGATAATATCACGAGAAAAGATTTAGCTAATAAACATATCAGCCGCTTAAGATATGTATATCACTCAGTTAAAGGGAGTTAACAATGTTAAAAACAATTAGTTTTTATATTACTTTTTCCTTATTTCTTGCTTTTCCCAGTCAAACTCTCGCAGATGAACAGCGTGAACTTAAAAAGTTTTGCATGTGGAAAGCTAGCGCAGCACAGGTAATTGCTATGAACCGTGACATAGGACTTAATGAAACAGAAATAATTGGTGAATTTCTTAAGCAACAGACAGCTTACAATGAGCAAGTAATTGTTTTAAATTTAATTGATAAAATATATGGAAATTATCAATATGTAACTCACGATACAATTTACTCACAAACAAATAAAACTTGTATGCGTAGTTTTTATATCGATAGATCTAGTGAAGTATTCTTGACACAGCAATTAGATGACACTTACTAATGCTGACTGCTTTTTGCAAACAAGGTAATTAAGTAAGCTGCTCAAATATTCTAAAACCTGCAACATAAGTTCCGATAGCAGAACCTAAAGAACTCAACACAAAAATCAGTAATATTCTTGCTACCCTATTCTTTCGCCAACCCCATGCTGATGAAGTATCTTTACGTAAATCACTAAAGTCATTGACGGTAGGTTTGCGTATAAAAAGTTCCACGGCCGCAGTTACCATTCCTGCGCCAATGGTAGGATTGAGAGAGGTAATTGGTGCTGCTATAAATGCTGTAATTACGGTCAAAATATGTGCGCCGGCTATAGCGGCACCTAGTGCAGATAAGCTTCCATTTATAACAACCCATTGCCAAATAAGACTCCAACCCATTTCGGGACCTTTTTGAAAACCCAGATAAAAACCAAATACAACGAGGGCAACAATAATCCATGGAATATATTTAAACCATGAACGTTTCTTTGGAATGACATCAAGATCGTCAATCACTCTAGCAGGATTATAATTATTATCTGCAGAATACTCTTGTAGATAATTTGTCATTCCTTTTACATGACCTGCACCCACTACGGCCAATAAGTTCTTACCAGGATAGTCTTTCAAGCTTTGCAGAAGTTTTGCTGCCATATACCTATCACGTTCATCAATTAATGGTACAAACAAATCATTAGCATCTTCAGAAAACTGCGCAAATGTAGTTTCTAAAAGATCACCACTTTTTAATTTTTCGATTTCTTCTTCTGAAACTGTTTCACGAGAGACCACACTGGCAAACAACCCTGAAATAATATACAAACGTTTCCAGAAAGGTACATTATGATAAACACGCTTTAAGGTTGTGCCCACTTCACGATCTATAAGCACCAGAGGCAAACCTAACTCTTGAGCATGTTTGATAGAGGTTTTCATCTCTAAGCCTGGTTCAATACCAAATTGCTCAGCCATTCGCTGTTGATAAGAACCTAAAGCCAAGCTAGCAGTAACCATACTTGCTTTACCGCTACGAATTACATCGAACAGATCCATTTTTGCTAGCGCGTTGGGATCTGTCATCGCATTAAAACGACTTTGACAAAGCTCGATGCACACAACCTCATGCTCTCGTGACTCAATGAGCTCTTGAGCTTTTTCTGCGCTGGCACGAGACACATGCGCCGTACCCAAAATAGTGATGGTGCTTTCACCAATTGAAAGCGATTGAATAGGTTCTTCCACAGTTTGAATTATTTATTGAAAAAGTTAGATAAGGCCTAGAAAACAACGTAAAAGCATATCCTCATGCTTCATCATATTCATTATATTTTTTAGAGCTGCCTTTTACTTTTTCTGCTGGATAGCGCTTTTCATTGATTTCCATTTTACGTTTTGTCATTTCCATTAAGTCTATATCTAATTGATCTGATAAGCGTAACAGAAAAATGAATATATCTGCCATTTCAAACGCTACCGCTACATGTCGTTGAGGATTGAGCTGGTAACTCTCTTGCTCACTCATCCACTGAAAATGCTCTAGCAACTCAGATGCTTCAACGGACAAGGCCATGGATAGGTTTTTCGGACTATGGAATTGCTCCCAATCACGAACTTGAGCAAATTCTTTTAGCCTTAATTTTAATTCATCTATAACGGGTTCACTCATAAATATCTCTCATATTTAGCGCTTAATCAATGTTACTGCTTAGCTGATCGCTATTTCCATCTAATTCATTGACAATATCTTTAACTGTTTTACTTCCCAATATCTGAGCCAAATTTTCATCAGCTTTTTTTAATACCGAATGAATACCATAAAATTTGGAATTTATTGAAGACTTGAAGTGGTTGTTAGGCCCAGGCTCACGAACCGTATCGATGACTGATTTTAACGTTAATTCTTCTAAAGGTCTTGCTGGTGTATAAAGTAATTTTTCAGGATCAATATTCACTAACAATCCATGCTCTACAAACAAATCTAATTGCTGCTCTATAGAATGTTGTGGAAGATGAAGCGCAGTGACTAAATCATTAATCGATGCCGGAGCTGTATTAGCATAAAATCGTTGCCCAATTATTGCCATAATCTGCAAGGCAATTTCTTCTTTCTGTCTATTCGTTAATTCTAAATCTTGCGCATTAATACGCAAATATTCTGGATGCTGCTTATAATAAGCCACACTTGAACCGACAAGTAATATTAACCAACTCCACCAAAGCCAAATCATAAATACGAATAAAAACGCAAAACTAGAATATATAGCTGTATAGCTTGTTGATATTGAGGCGGACATTACGGTAGCAAATACCCAACCTACGGTTTGCCACAAGATACCTGCCGCTATTCCACCTATGAGTGCCGGAATAAATCTAACCCGAGTATTAGGCATAAATAAATAAGTGAATGTAAATGCGGCAATAATCAACACATAAGGCACTAAACGTGTCGCTACACTCAACAACGTACCGAATGGTTCGACCGATAAAATTGCTTGCGCAATTGATGTATTCAATGCAGTACCTGTCACGCCCATCGCTACAAACACCAATACTGGCCCAACCATAATCACACTTAAGTAATTACTGAATCTTCTTGCCAATGAACCAGATTGTTGCACTCTCCAGGTGTAATTAAATGCACTTTCAATTTTATTAATTAATCTAACAATAATTCCAAACAACAACGCCAACCCTACACCACTCAATAACCCCACCTTGGTGTTATCTACAAAACCCATAATTTGCTGTGCAATTTCTTTACCTTGTTGGCCAAGTGGCTCTAAGTAAGTTAACAACATGGGCTCCATTTGGTTATGCACACCAAATGCTTTCATCACAGAAAAGCTCACGGCAATAAGAGGCACAATGGATAGCATGGTAGTGAACACCAAACTCATAGCACGAAGATTTAACTGCCCATCTAAGAAATCATCCAGCATGATATGCACAAAACGAACAATGCTAAGCAAACCACTTTGCCACCAAGGCAAGGAATTTATATCAATGCTCCAAATTTTGTTTGAGATTTTTTCTTTTAATGACAGCATGCTTAGCCGTAGACCGATATGGAGTTTAAGACAATTATTGTAGCAGATACCCGAATACTGCTTAGAATGTCATAGATCAGCAACTACTGACTAGTAGATGGCTGCTATTATCTGATATGAAGGCAAAAAAACTGGCAAAGCCAGGCAGATAAAGCTATCAACCGGGCTCTCTACCTGGTTGAATATAAAAAATTAAGATCTGAATATTATGAACGCAGATTTACTTGTTTGCTGATAAGTCTATTTTTGCGCCCAAGCACCATCGGCAGTTTGATACCAAGTGCCCGCTGCAACTTCCTCAACCCAAACCCGCGCAAAGGTTGCACGAATATCGGCTTCCCATTCTGGGTGATCATTTGCACGTGCAATTTCTGCATACAATGCGCCGCGCTCTTTATTTTCATCTGCTACCAATTTTTTAACCTGATTACGCTGCTTAAGTGGAATTAACGATTGATCACGAATTTGAACATTAGCGTTTGAGGTTAATCCTACTGCTCCACTCGCATAATAGGGCTTCAATGTACTCGCCCGAGCTTTGAGGCTGTTGCGCAATGCGGTAATAGCGGGTGTATTGATATTAATATTTGCTTCTGCATGTGCAGGTGAAACAAGCATATTAAGTAGTGTGCCAGCAAATACATAAGTAAAACTATCTATCTTTTCAACACTACTTTGGTCATTTTCATTGCTGACTTCTACTTCTTCTTCATTTAAAACATCACGAACAATAACACGCGCTGCATCTTCCGCTGCCGCCGCAGGAAAA
>JBOEHC010000006.1:0-19508 GCA_050633765.1 Gammaproteobacteria bacterium | reverse complement strand
GATTCCAAGATCGCTATCAACTTATTCCTCTAGCATTACACCATGCTGGAACTACCATCGACACGCTGCATTCAGGTGTGCGCGAAGTGTGGCTACGCACCGGTGATATTATTTTAGTGCAAGGGAAAGCCGAAGCACTGAAAAAAATTAAACAAAATGGTGAATTATTAGTATTAGATTCAACTGAAGACTTACCGCACTCATCAAAAGCACCACTAGCGTTATGGATCATGATAGCCATTGTTGCAAGCGCTGCACTCGGAATTTTACCCATTGCAATTAGCGCCGTCTGTGGTGTATTGCTGCTTATTGTTACTGGCTGTTTGAATTGGCGCGATGCAACACAAGCATTAAGCACGCCCATTGTTCTCATTGTAGTCGCTAGTTTAGCTATGGGCGCCGCATTACTTACAACGGGAGGAACAGAATACTTAGCCAGTGTATTTCTTTATCTGACAGCAGGTGCAAGCGCACCCGTTGTATTAAGCGGTTTAATGTTATTAATGGCTTTGCTCACTAATATAGTTTCTAACAATGCGGCAGCAGTAATCGGCACACCTGTTGCGATAAGCATTGCGCAACAGTTGGACCAACCCGCCGCACCATTCATTTTGGCAGTATTATTCGGCGCGAATATGAGTTACATCACGCCCATGGCATACAAAACTAATTTATTAGTCATGAATGCAGGTGGCTACAAGTTCATGGACTTTGTAAAAGTTGGCACACCACTAACCATCATAATGTGGTTAAGCTATTCCTGGTTATTACCATGGATTTATGATTTGTAAACAACTACTGAGAAATTTGACTTAAGCTATAAATTACGCACACAAACCCACTTAGTGCACGAAAATAAAAACATAACCTACTGAATTATCTTGGCAAGGTTCATTGCCACTAAATTACTAAAATGCAACCCATGTCTATTATTTTAGTTGTCTTTTTCTATAACCTTATTCTTATCATCTAAATGTTCACTGTCTGAATATTTAATAATTCAATGGCTAAATTATAAATAGTCAAATGGTGATATTTGAAAGGAAGGAAGGAGTTTAGCAGCTATGAATGATAGGAAGTCGACAAGTACTAATGGGCATACCATTTCGGATTTTAAAGATGCCAGACTGAGTTCTAGAGATACAAAAAATAATAAAGACGCACATGATCGTCCTGCGATTTTTATAGAAAATACAAAAAGCCAATATAATCGCTCTAATAAAAGCAATTAGAAGCAATTAAAATTTTGAAATATTAAGTTATTTCTTACATGCATATATCAGCGCTACCGCGCGAATAAAATCTACAGCGTGACCGCTACTGCAGGTTGAGGCCTCTATTTCTACAAAAGAGTTGTTGTCTTCTGCCTCCGTCATTCATCCAGTATATTTCAATCTTTATACTGTTTAACTTTCATGTGCTTTGTTGTTTACGATAAAATTAAAACACATACAAACTGGCAGTCGCTCCTAAATGCTTACACTATTTCGCACAATCATTATCTCGTTATTAGTATCGAGCTTGCTATTGGCCTGTTCGCACACGCCAAATCACAGCGAAGTGGCTACAAAAAAACAAACTAAATCTACTGATTTCTCATCAAATAAACTAGGCAAGGGCGAACAAATTGCAGATATCGCCCACTCGTTATTAGGCAGCCCTTATAAATATGGTGGTGCAACCCCAAAAGGCTTTGACTGTAGTGGTTTAGTGGTTTACACACATGGAAAATTAGGCATTCGTACTGCGCGCACATCATTACAACAATACAAATCAGCAAAAAATGTCAGGCTCAATGAATTACATTCTGGAGATTTGGTATTTTTTAAATTAGGTAAATCTGTAGTTTCGCATGTGGGCATCTATGTTGGTAATGGTAAGTTTATACATGCACCAAAAAGCGGCAAACGTGTTGCTGTGAATAATTTAAATGATAGCTATTGGCGACCACGAATTGTCAGTGGCGGGCGTTTATATTAGTTAACTATATTCATTTATATAGTTTCTACCAGTTCTCATAATTGCCCTTTTGTTACCCAGTTATCCCCTAACACCTCCCTCTTATCTCCATCAGAACTTCACTTTAGCTGATTTCTACTAAAATTATTTGACCTTAAACATGGATGTAAAAAGGTAAAATAGTGGTGGACAAGGAAGTTAAAGATACTGTTAGAAAGATATTTAATAATCTGCGGAAGAAACAACCGAAGATGCAGTCACGAAGAAGTGACCGTGTTGATGTAGAAAAATTAATTCGCGATTATCAGGAGCTTGATCCTCAAGTCCGAAGTAAAGACTAATTTAATCTCTACTGCTTAATTTCTACTAGCAGCTCTCTATTCACTAGCCTCAGCAGCCGCAACTGAACCCGCTTCTATCTGCGTTAAATAATTTACAACGCGTATCAAATTTTCAAGTCCGCCTGCGTCACTCGCTGTAGTGCGATATTTACCATTAACGATAATGGTAGGTACAGAGCTTGAGCCATATTGACGAACTAACTGGCCTGAACGATTAATCTTAGTTTCAACATATAAAGAGTCATAAGCACTTTTGAACTTATCAGCATCGACATCATGTTGAGATAAAAAACGCGCCATGGACTCTACATCACGCAATCTTCTTCCTTGTACATGAATGGCTTCAAAAAATAATGGATGAATTCTTTCTAACTCTCCCATAGTTTCTAAAGCGTAATATGCACGCGCATGAGGCAACCATCCTCTATTAAGTACGGCAGGCATACGCACAAAACTAATATTATCTGCTTTGCTGTCTTCCCATTCAGTTATGTAAGGCTCTAGTTCAAAACAGTGTGGACAGCCATACCAAAATAATTCCAGCACCTCGACTTGACCTTTTCCTACATCAGTCTTTACCGCAGGTGAAATTCTATGAAAGTGCTTACCTTCCTGAAAATTAGTTATCGGCGCATGGTCATGCTTATGGCCATCTTCTGCATTAGCTACAGTTAACAATAATGAAATTACTAACGCAGCAAGTACGTTTGAAAAAATACCATGTAATGTATGCATATTTATTTTCTTATTCAGCAAATTGTTGGTTACTACTATAGACCGTGTAGAAATTTAGTAGTTCTACTATATTTAAGCAATTCCTACCATTTATCTTGTTTATTATTAACTTAGCTATTTTATCTGATCAATATCACCTCAACCGAGGGAACTTAATGCAAACCTGAAATATATTCTGCTACTGCGTCAATTTCAGTATCGCTCAAATAGGTAGCAATTTCCTTCATCATATTTAAATTATCATCCGGCTGATATCTAGCACCACTGCGGTATGCTCTTAATTGTGCAGCTGTGTAAACCGCATGTTGACCCGCCAACTGCGGAAATTTTGCAGGCGCATTGCCTACTCCATCTGGAGCATGACAAGACATGCATGCAGGTACGCCAGTTTCAGTATTACCGCCACGGTAAATTCGCTCACCAATAACATGCAACTTTTCACCTTGGAATTCTTTATCTGGATCCGCACTACCTTTGTTAGCAGGCAGGCTTGCGTAATAAGCGGATATATCTTCGATATCTTGCTCAGATAAATTTTCAGCTTGAGGGTTCATTAAAGTGTTCACACGAACTTTTTCTTTAAATAGATGCAGTTGATCAACTAAATATTTTTCACCTTGTCCGGCTAACTTAGGCCAAGCAGGATTCACACTCACTCCAGCAACGCCATGACATGCAGCACATGGCTCAGATTTTTGCTTGCCAGCTTCTACATCCCCTGCCGCGTGCACGCCAGTTACATAAAATCCAGCTACATATACTAAGATTGCGATAAGTAAACACTGTTTTCTCTTCATGTATAGAATCCTTACTACAGAGTATTTATATTGATATCGAGGTTTTGTTATTAGACTATATCTATTATTAAAGCTTAAATTGAACTAGTGCTACTTAAACCTTTCTTGTTAAGCCCATTTTGGTTCAAATCATTCTGTGGGCATAGCATATAGCACTTATGGCCGCAAAACAGCCAAACCATTAGATCTATTACCTAGCCATGAAAACTCGCTGATAATGAGCCGAGTTACTGTATGCGTAATTGTTTAGTGCAAACGCGTTAAAATCTATCTTACTTACTGAATATCTACCCGAATAGGTCCTATGACTACCTTGCTTTCAAAAGCCCAATTTCTGCGCAGCGCCTCTTCTGAAAAAGACTTTCCTGATGACATTCGAGCCGAAATTGCGTTCTGTGGCCGTTCAAATGCAGGTAAATCGAGTGCAATTAATACTCTCTGCCGCCAGAATTCTCTGGCCCGTACTAGCAAAACACCAGGCCGCACTCAGCTGGTCAATTTCTTTAAATTAGACGGTGACACCTGTCTAGTAGATCTACCTGGCTATGGCTATGCCAAAGCACCGGCCAAAATTCAACAACAATGGCAAAAATTAATGGAAGCCTATTTGATGCATCGAAAGCCACTGTGCGGCCTAATTTTACTAATGGATATTCGCCACCCTCTCACTGAAATTGATTGGACCATGATTCGTTGGACGAATCATAACCATCTTCCTCTGTATATCTTGCTAACAAAAGCTGACAAGGTAAACCGGAACCATACGGTAAAAACCATGACCCAAGTAAGTGCACAACTAGAACAGGAAGACTTCGACTGTGGAATACAGACCTTCTCGGCCACTAAAAAAATTGGTTTAAGCCAAGCGCAAAACAAAATTAGATCGTGGCTAGACACAGCTATGATTGAAGAAGGTTAAAAAGGTACCCCGGCTATTGTTAGGTAACCGGGGCCAAATATGACTCGGTTGGGGAACCCGAGTCTTTGTGTCCCGCTAAGGGAGGGAAGCGGGTAACGCTATTGCGTTATCCATTAGAGGAGCACTAATTGAAAAAGTTCGCTTAATAATGGAATACAGACGGTTAAATTGAGTAAAAAGTAGCCAAATAATTGGCTTAATCAAGACTAGAATCGCTGCTTTACAGTCACTCCATATGCTTCAGTGTCTTCATCAGGAAGGGTAATATTGTTGTGATACTTAGATTGTTGTCGCAAGTCATCTAGACCATCGCCCTGGTATACCTCAAACGTAAATAGCCGTTGTTCAGCTGAATTGCCGTTATCACTTCCTGAAAATCCAGCACTATTGATTGAGCTAGGTAAAACTAAAGGCTCATATAGTTTAATAATTTTTTCTTGCTGAGATATATCAGGCGTCCATGAATATGGATGAGAATATGTATAATGCAAATTATTAGCGGAGCCATTCTCAAGCACCGAGAAATCTAAGTTTAATTCTGGCTCAACAGCATTCGCAATTTGTGCAACCGATGCCATGGATACCAAAGCTGCGAGAAGTATAGCCGCAGTAATGATGTTCCGTATCATTATCAGTCCTATAACTATAAATTGTAATCTTCACTTTTAAAGGGGTTCCAACTCCAAGTGAATGATAAGGATTATATTTATCCTTTAGCATCCTGCGCATTACTCAAGATAAATGGCAAAAGCAAAATGATAGAAGGGCTCGTTACTTTAACTATGCAACCATGCGAATGGTAACTAACTGATTTAAGCTCAGTGCGCCTCATCCCAGTTATGACCAATCGCTGCATCTACAACTAATGGCACGGATAATTCAGCAGCAGCTTCCATTTGTTGAATTACATTTTCTTTTGTGGACTCAATCACACTGTCTTCAACTTCAAAAACTAATTCATCATGCACCTGCATAATCATAATGCATTCTGGTCGCTCACCTTGTTTCTTCTCTTGTAACCACGCATCAATATTAATCATTGCACGTTTGATAATGTCTGCTGCCGTACCTTGCATGGGCGCATTAATTGCCGTGCGTTCAGCGTATTGCCGTCGTTGCACATTTTTATTATTGATGTCGGGCAAATACAGTCTTCTTCCAAATAATGTTTCTACATACCCCTGTTCGCGTGCTTGTTCACGGATTCCATCCATATACTTTTTAACACCTGGATAACGTTCAAAATATAAACTTACATATTGTTGCGCTTCAGTTCGAGTAATGCCTAATTGTTTTGCCAATCCAAATGCAGACATGCCATAAATTAAACCAAAGTTAATCGCCTTAGCTGCACGACGTTGTTCAGCTTCAACTTTATCTAACTCAAGCGCAAACACTTCAGCTGCAGTTGCACGATGAATATCTTCACCCTGTGCAAAAGCCTCACATAAACGTTCGTCTTGAGACAGATGCGCCATAATGCGTAACTCAATTTGTGAATAGTCCGCGGCTAGTACTTGGTAGCCAGCTGGGGCAACAAAAGCTTGTCGTACCCGTCTACCTTCTTCAGTGCGAATAGGGATATTTTGTAAATTAGGATCAGAAGATGACAGTCTACCAGTAATCGCAACAGCCTGATGATAAGAGGTGTGCACACGATTAGTCTTAGAGTTTATTAACGTTGGCAACTTATCAACATAAGTCGACTTAAGCTTACTTAAGGTGCGGTACTCTAATATGATTTTTGGTAATGGGTAGTTTTCAGCGAGCTCCTGCAAAACATCTTCAGCAGTAGACGGCTGGCCTTTCGGTGTTTTACGAATCACTGGTATACCTTGCTTTTCAAACAAGATTTCCTGAATTTGTTTTGGTGAACTTAAATTAAACTCACCTTCTGCTAATTCAAAAGCTTCTTTTTGTACTTCAGCAATTCTATTTGTTAATTGCTTACCTTGTTTCGCAAGTTGCTTGTCATCTAGCAGCACGCCGTTACGCTCAATATTCGACAACACTTTCAACATTGGTAGCTCTACTTTTTCATAGAGTTCTTTTTGTTTTTTCTTTTTTGTTAACTCGGACCAAAATTCTTGATGCAAACGCAATACCATGTCAGCATCTTCTGCAGCGTAATCGCGTGCAATATCTAGATCCACCTGATCAAAAGTTATTTGTTTAACTCCTTTTCCAGCAACATCTTCAAAATGAATGTTGCTATGTTGCAAATGTTTTTCACACAAAGTGTCTAGGTCATGACGACTAGCAACGGAGTTACACACATAAGACTCAAGCATTGTATCGTGCTGAATTCCATCAAGCTTAATACCATGATTTAATAAAACACTTCGATCGTATTTTAAGTTATGACCAATAATCTTTGCCTTATCACTATTTAATATAGGCTGAAGACTTTTTAATACTTCGTCGCGATCTAATTGCTTAGGTGCGCCTGAATAATTATGCGCAAGTGGCACATAAGCTGCCTCACCTGCTTGAACAGCAAAGGATAAACCTACTACATTGGCCTGCATGTAATCCAAACTGTCCGTTTCGGTATCAAACGCCACCAAGTCAGCTTGCTTAAGTTTTTTAAGCCAACGATTAAAATCTTTCTTAGTGAGAATAAGCTCATAGGAAACCTCATCAACCTGCACGAATTTCACAGCTTCTTGCTGTTCTGCCGCGTCGCCCACGTCTCCATCCGTATCGCTCTCTTCTAAACCGTGCTCTTCGTTTAACTTCTTTAACCAAGTTTTAAATTCGAGATGGGTATAGAGCTTTCTTAACTCAGGTGCGTTTTCGGCTTGGATTTTTAGATCATCTATACTGGTGGGTAATTCCAAATCGCAACGGATTGTTGTGAGCTCAACCGACATTGGTAACTGTTCTAGGTGGGCGCGGAACTTTTCACCTACTTTGCCTTTAATCGCATCAGCGTTATATATTATTTCATCCAAAGTTTCATACTCATTCAGCCATTTCGCTGCTGTCTTTGGGCCAACGCTAGGTACACCAGGAATATTGTCTGATTTGTCACCCATCAATGCTAAGTACTCAATAATCTGATGTGGTCCGACACCAAATTTTTCCACCACGCCCTGCGTATCCATTTTCGTGTCGGTCATAGTATTTACCAAGGTAACTTGGTCGTTGACTAATTGCGCCATATCTTTATCACCCGTTGACACTAAAACATCATGCCCTTGCTCGGCTGCTTGTTTCGCCAAGGTACCAATCACATCATCCGCTTCCACTCCAGGTTCACTTATTAGCGGCAAGCCCAGCGCACGCACCATATTATGTAGCGGCTCAATCTGTATTTGTAATTCATCAGGCATTGGTGGTCGATTAGCTTTATATTCCTTGTACATGTCGTGGCGGAATGTTTTGCCTTTGGCATCAAATACCACTGCAATATGGGTCGGGTTTTCATTACCCAGCAACCTTTTAAGCATACTTACCACTCCACGAATAGCACCCGTCGGCATGCCTTCCGAATTATGTAAGTCTTGTAGATTAGGTATGTGAAACGCGCGGTACAGGTACGAAGAACCATCCACTAAAACGATAGGCGGGTTAGAATTTTTGGCAGATTTTTTAGGCATTGATAAAGAAGTTATTGCTAGTGATCAGTCAGCCGGAACGTTATCATGTCGCTTAATTTGAAACACGAATGTGGTTAAATATATTCCACATCTTGTGCCAGGTATCTAAGTGGCTAAATCTTGATCTGTTTTTACATATAGCTTTCTCATTAGTAGAACGATAACAAAACTAAATTTCTTAACAAACCATGTCTGTCTATACAAACATTGAGCAAACCGAGCTCGAAGTTTTCCTAAATAATTATTCTTTAGGCGCGTTACTGAGTTACCAAGGCATCAATGCGGGCATCGAAAATACAAATTATTTTGTCAGCACAGAAAATGGTGAATTTGTCCTAACCATTTTTGAAGAAGTTGGATTTGACACACTACCTTATTATTTAAATTTTATGGCACATTTATCTGACCATGGCATGCCCACCGCACACCCTATCGCAGATTTAGATAATGACTATGTGCGCGTACTGAAAGACAAACCGGCAGCGATCGTTAGGCGCCTAGAAGGCAAGAATGAATTACAACCGAATAGTGCTCATTGTGAAGCCGTAGGTCATGCACTGGCACAAATACATACCTTAGGTGAGTCATTCACAGGGGTATTGGAAAATCCGCGTGGCATTGCCTGGGCGGAAAAAACAACGCATCGTGTATTTAGTCAGCTATCTAACGATGAACAATCACTATTGCAACAAGAGATTGCGTTTCGCAAACAAGACTTATCTGATGCTCTTCCTAAGGGTGTTATTCACGCCGATTTATTTCGAGATAATGTAATGTTTAAGGATCAAGCTCTTACTGGAATCATAGATTTTTACTACGCCTGCAATGACACGCTCCTTTACGATCTGGCGGTTACCGTAAACGATTGGTGTAGCAATGAAGATGGTGAACTAAACCTGCAATGCTACAACAAACTCATCAATGCATATCAAGCTGAAAGACCTTTTCATGTTGAAGAACATAAAGCTTGGCCATACATGATGCGTGCAGCGGCATTACGATTTTGGTTGTCACGATTACAAGATAAGATTTTTCCCAAAGACGGTGAGATTACGCATATAAAAGACCCAGATGTCTTTAAAAATATTTTATTGGCACGTATTAAACATACGCCCAACCTGATTTGAATTACCAAGATTATTAAATGCAAAACCTTTGCGACAAAATCGATGCGTTAAACGAGCTTGTTGGCCACTTTGTTGCATGGCTAGTTTTAGCAATGGTATTTGTCACCTTTCTTGTTGTGGTACTCCGCTATGGCTTTAATTTTGGCCGAATATCATTACAAGAAGCATCTACTTATCTACACGCTTTTGTATTCATGCTCGCCGGAGCATATACCCTAAAGCACAACGAACATGTTCGTGTTGATGTTTTTTATCAAGATATGTCGAAACGCAATCAAGCCAAAGTAGATTTTTTTGGAACTATCTTTTTACTGCTCCCTTTTGCAGGATTCATCGCCTGGATAAGTTTTGATTATGTTTCAAGTTCTTGGAGGCTACTAGAAGGATCGCGTGAAGCTGGAGGATTGCCTTTTGTTTACATTTTAAAAACACTTATCCCTTTAATGGCAGTATTACTTTTATTACAAGCAATTTCTTTAGCAAGCCGCGCCTGGTTACAAATTAGAAATAACTCATTAGAAAATAATTAAATATGGAAATTATCGCGTTTATATTATTTATAGCGGTAATTTGTGTATTGTTATTTGGCTACCCTGTGGCATTTACACTGGCCGGCGTTTCTCTGCTATTTGCATTCGCTGGCATCCTAAGCGGTACTTTTGATGCCGCTTTATTACAAGCGTTTCCAAGTCGTTTGTTTGGCATCATGACTAATGAAACACTCATTGCCGTTCCTTTATTCGTATTTATGGGGGTGATGCTGGAGCGCTCAAAAATTGCCGATGAACTCCTCGACACCATGGCATCATTATTTGGTTCATTGCGTGGTGGGCTAGGCATATCTGTTGTTTTAGTAGGTATGTTACTTGCTGCCAGCACCGGCATTGTCGGCGCAACGGTAGTCACCATGGGCTTATTATCATTGCCCACCATGCTAAAAAGAGGCTATCAGCCCGAAATATCCACCGGGATAATTTGTGCGTCCGGAACGCTTGGCCAAATCATTCCACCATCTATAATTTTAGTATTACTTGGTGATGTGCTCTCATCTGCTTATCAACAATCTCAACTTAGCCAAGGTAACTTCTCGCCAGACACGGTATCTGTTGGTGATTTATTTGTTGGCGCAATAATTCCTGGATTGTTATTGGTGAGTTTGTATCTACTCTATTTAATATTCGTTGCCTGGACAAAACCACAGGTCATGCCCGCTATGCAAAAGCATGAAGATATTAATCTAGCTGCTTGGATTAAACGCGTAACCCGTGCATTAGTACCACCTATTTTATTAATCATTGCTGTACTTGGCTCGATCATTAAAGGAGTCGCTACACCTACTGAAGCTGCATCGGTAGGTGCAGTAGGTGCCATTCTTCTAGCATTATTCAATCATCGTTTAGATATGCAATGCTTACATGATGTTATGCGCCGTACTGTTCGCGTAACGTGCATGGTGTTTATGATTTTTATCGGAGCCTCGATTTTCTCTTTAGTTTTCCGTGGCTATGGTGGCGATGATGCAGTGCACGAACTGCTGACGCAATTACCAGGTGGTACCTTTTCAGCAATCTTTGTTGTCATGCTGTTGATGTTTCTACTTGGATTTATTCTCGACTTTATTGAAATTACATTTGTCGTCGTCCCAATCGTTGGCCCTGTGCTGCTCACTCTAGGCGTAGATCCAGTATGGTTGGGCATAATGATTGCCATCAACTTACAGACCTCATTCCTAACCCCACCGTTTGGTTTTGCTTTATTTTATCTACGTGGCGTTGCGCCTAAAGAAATTCAGACTAAGCAAATTTATCGTGGAGTTGCACCATTCATTGCTATACAAGTAACTGCATTATTATTAATCGCCTACTTCCCAGAATTGGCAACTTGGTTACCGCAGAAAATATACTAAGAGAATACTAGAAACTTTACTAAATAGTTTATGCAAAAAAAACGGCGCCAACTAGAGCGCCGTTTTTTTAAATTCTAATGTAAATTATTTAGCCATAAGGAGAGAACGTTGGCACTAATTGGAAGTACGCAAATAACACCAATATGGCATATCCAATTCCAAATACAATCATGATGGTTCGATTAACAGCGGTGATATCTTTTCCACTAGAACGTAATGGCTTTGAAGCAATATAAAGTGCTGCTAAAAAATTAAACAACATGAATAATTGGATGGTGTATTCCTTGGCATCCCACATTGTTCGCCATTTTACAAAAAGATCATCCACGATAACTGCTCCTTTTCCTGAATTTTATTATGGTTATTATTATATTTTTGAAATCTGTAGACTGTTTTAGTCTATCCAGTGCGTAAGTTCAAGTAGGCACGTTCGGAAATATCTAACCAAGCACGCGATTTATTAAAAAATTCATTATATGAATCATAAATCTTACGTGCTAACGGGTCGGTATAGCCCAATTCTGCGGTCACTTCTTTTGATAACACCGCTAATTTGCTGATAACGTCAGCCGGCAGCTCACGCAATTCAACATTGTATTCGTTGACCAACGTATCTAATGCATCATTATTGCGAGCGATGTATTCCAACGACATATCTTGATTAGCTACGCGACATGCCGTCATAACAATATCTTGTAAATCCTGCGGTAATTCTTGATAGGCTTTTTCATTAATAAAACATTCAAGTGTAGTACCGGGCTCGTGCCAGCCTGGATAGTAGTAATACTTGGCAATCTTATGGAATCCAAAGGCAAGATCGTTATACGGACCCACCCATTCTGTAGCATCAATAGTGCCAGACTGTAATGAAGTAAATAATTCTCCACCTGGTAAATTTACCGGAGTACCGCCTGCCCGTTTTAATACTTCGCCACCCAAACCAGGGATGCGCATTTTCAAACCTTTTAAATCTTCAATGGATTTAATCTCTTTATTAAACCAACCCGCCATTTGCACATTGGTATTTCCTGCTGCTGCTGGCACTAGTCCAAATTGTTTATACGCTTCTTGCCATAGCTCCATTCCGCCGCCATGGTATAGCCAGGCGTTCATTTCCATAGCTGTCATTCCAAAGGGGGTGGTAGAAAAAAACTGCAGTGCCGAATATTTTCCTTTCCAGTAATACGCTGAACCATGACCCATTTGTGCCGAGCCACTCGCCACCGCATCAAATATTTCAAACGCAGGCACTAACTCACCAGCACCATATACTTTTACATTAATGCGGCCATTCGACATGGAGTTGATTTGTTGAGCTAAAAATTCTGCACCAGTACCTAAACCAGGGAAATTTTTTGGCCATGTAGTCACCATTTTCCATTCCCAGGTTTTATTGGCTGAAGCATTTGCTTGCTGAGAACTTGCTTGATCTTTCTCTTCACCTTTGCAACCAGTTAAACCTGCTGCAGTGCCAAGTCCGGCGTATTGTAAAAATTTTCTTCTTTGCATAATCAATTCACTCGTTCTATTTCTTTAATGTAAAAAATAATCTAGTAAACGCCCATTAGGTAATGACATTAAGATTTGCATAGGCAAGAACTAACCATTTACTACCTGCAGACTCAAAATGCACATGCACCCTAGCACTACTGCCTTTGCCTTCACAATCTAACACTACACCTTCACCAAACTTAGCATGCGATACACGCCCACCAATTTTAATCCCGGTATCATTTAATGCTTCGCTATTGGTTCTTGCACCATTCACCATCATCGTCGGTGTAGAGGACTGGTAAGAAGGTTGTGTTACCGTCGACCTTGGTCGCACTTCTGCAATCAAATCGCCAGGAATTTCGGCAATAAATCGTGAAGGTGGATTGTAGTTATCCGAACCGTACTGGCGCCTAGATTCCGCATAAGTCATAACTAACTGTTGTCTTGCACGAGTAATCCCTACATAACAAAGTCGACGTTCTTCTTCTAAACGCCCTGACTCCTCCATCGACATATTGGAAGGAAACAAACCATCTTCTAAACCTACTAAAAACACTAACGGGAACTCTAAACCTTTCGCAGCGTGCAGGGTCATCAATTGCACACAGTCATCCCACTGCGCACCTTGCCCTTCACCCGCTTCAAGCGCAGCATGAGTTAAAAATGCATCCAGCGGCTCCATGTCTGCATAGATTTCACTATCTACCACAAAGCCTCGTGCAGCGACTACAAGTTCTTCCAAGTTTTCTACACGCGATTTAGCTTTTTCACTGCCATCTTTACCATGGTGCGCGACCAAACCTGAAACTTGTATTACATGGTCTACTTGTTCACCTAAATCTAAACCATCAATATCTTTAGAAAGCTTAACCATTAAATTCATAAACTGTGCAAGTGCATTGGATGCACGCGCAGCAAGCAAACTAGACTGCAAAATCTTTTCGGCAGCTTGCCATAGGGTAAGCTGGTGCTGTTTGGCAAAGTCACGAATCAACGCAACCGTGCGCTGACCAATTCCACGCGTAGGTACATTTATAACTCGCTCAAGTGATGGATTGTCATCAGAATTTTTTGCTAAACGTAAATATGCGAGCGCATCTTTAATTTCTGCACGCTCGAAAAAACGCAAACCACCATACACACGATAAGGAATGCTTTGCGAAATAAATATTTCCTCAAACATACGTGACTGCGCATTGGAACGATACAAAATCGCTACATCATCACGACGGCCGCTAGTGGTCTCTAGCCATTGCTTAAGTTTATCCGCAACAAAACGCGCTTCATCTTGCTCATTAAAGGATGCATACAAATATATAGGGTCTCCATCCCCGCCCTCTGTCCACAACTTTTTGCCCATGCGACCTTGATTATTATCAATCAAGGAATTCGCTGCCGATAAAATGGTGTTTGTAGAACGATAGTTTTGCTCTAGTTTGAAAAGTTTTGATTTTTTAAAATCTTTCTCAAAATTTTGGATATTCTCGACACGAGCACCTCGCCAGCCATAAATCGACTGATCATCATCTCCTACTGCAAATATAGGGTTTTGCTCGCCAGCAAGTAGCTTCAACCATTGATATTGAATCGAATTGGTATCTTGAAACTCATCTACCAAAATATGACGGAATTTAGTTTGGTAGTGTGAAAGTATCTCAGGCCTATTTTTAAGTAACTCTAAACTTCGTAACATTAATTCTGCAAAATCGACTAAACCAGTTTGTTCACATGCATCTTGATAAGCAGCATATATTTTTATCAATTGGCGCTGAGTAATATCGCCATTATCATGCAGATTTTTAGGACGCAGACCTTCTTCTTTTTGTGAATTGATAAACCAACATGCATTTTTAGCCGGCCACTTGGTGTCATCTAAGCCTAAGCCTTGAATTACACGCTTCATTAAACGGATTTGGTCGCCGCTGTCCAAAATTTGAAAGCTCTGTTTAAGATTAGCTTCTTGCCAATGTGCACGTAACAAGCGATGCGAAATACCATGAAAAGTACCCATCCACATACCGCCTAAGCGATTGTTCAACAGCTCTTCTACACGTGAACGCATTTCTGCAGCAGCTTTATTCGTGAAGGTTACCGACAAGATACTGAATGGAGAAACACCTACCACTTCGCACAACCATGCAATGCGATGTACCAGAACACGCGTTTTACCACTACCTGCTCCGGCAATGACTAATGCAGGATTAGTTTCACAACTCACTGCTTCACGCTGGGCCTCGTTGAGAGGGTCTAAGATTGGAGTAACATCCATATGTACTATTGAAGCTCTGATTTATTCTAATACGTCGTTAAAAAATGATCTCAAATTCGCTTATGTATGAATATATACACTTCGCTCTTTTGACTCGCACTATCCTGGTGCTCAGCCTAGAGCTAGCGAAGCTCTCTAAATCTGCTCTCGACAGATTTGTCGATATTTTCGCCTCGTTATATACATGGAAGTATTGTATGCCAGTTTTGCAGGAGCAAAAACTGGCCGCCATTACATTTATAAATCAAAGCTTCTTAAAATTATAATTCTTAAAAAAACCAGAGTGCGGCGATTACAGCGACGAAACCAAGTGCGAGCGCGAACAATAAATTGCGATTGGAATTTTTAATCTCCTTACGAATTTCTTCAAGCTCTTGGCTATGCATTTCAAGTTTAGTTTGACCTTGTTCAAAATTCTTCAAGGTCGAATAGATTAGATCAGGCATTTCAGGTAAACGCTCAGCGATGCGTGGTAATTGTTTGCGCAAACCAGACACTAATGCTCGCGGACCTACTTGTTCGCTCATCCAGCGATCTAAAAATGGTTTTGCAGTTTTCCAAAGATCTAGGTCAGGATCTAAAGTGCGGCCTAAGCCCTCAATATTGAGTAAGGTTTTTTGTAGTAACACCAATTGTGGTTGAACTTCCATATTAAAACGTCGCGCCGTTTGAAATAAACGTAGCAATAAAGCTCCAAATGAAATTTCGCTTAACGGTCTTTGAAATATAGGCTCACATACTGTACGTATGGCTGATTCAAATTGATCGACACGAGTATCTGGCGGCACCCAACCAGACTCCAAATGTAATTCTGCTACACGACGGTAATCTGCATTTAGAAAGGCCAATAAATTTTCTGCAAGATAGCGTTGATCTTCTAATGCGAGCGTTCCCATGATGCCAAAATCTACACCGATATATTTTGGATCTTCAGGATTTTCATAAGAAACAAAAATGTTCCCAGGGTGCATATCTGCATGAAAGAAGTTATGACTAAACACCTGGGTAAAAAAGATATGACTGCCGCGATCGGAAAGTTTTTTAAGGTTTACACCATGCGCACGTAGCGCCTTCATATCGTTTACTGGAATACCGCGGATGCGTTCTTGCACCATGACGTTACGTGTACATAGATCAAAGTACACTTCTGGCACATATAGGTCAGTAGAGTCTGCAAAGTTTTTGCGTAGTTGACTTGCATTGGCTGCTTCACGCATAAGATCCAACTCATCCATGATGACATTCTCATATTCATTGACCACATCTTTCGGGCGTAATCGTCTGCCATCCTCCCAATAACGATGTGCAATAGAAGCTAAGGCATGCATCAATTCTAAATCTTTGCGAACACGCTTTTCTACTCCAGGCCTCAACACCTTAACCACTACCTCAGTGCCATCATGCAATATTGCAGCATGTACTTGTGCAATAGACGCTGAAGCGAGCGGCTCCACACTAAACTCTTTAAAAATTTCACTTACCGGCTTCTTAAAGGCTTTCTCGATAATATCTTGTGCAATCTTGCCTTCAAACGGCGGAACTTGATCTTGCAACTTAGTTAGCTCATCTGCGATATCTTCCGACAACAAGTCACGACGCGTGGATAACGCTTGCCCAAATTTAACAAAGATAGGACCTAAGTCTTCAAGCGCACGACGGATACGCGCGCCGTGGCTGGTTTCTAGTTTACGAAACCAGTGCCATGGCATTAAGAATAAAATAAACCGAATTGGACGGAAAAACGGTACTGCTAACAATACTTCTTCTAAACCATGTCTAAATAAAACAACATTAATATGCAGAATTCGAAATAGTAAACGTAGGTAGCGCATAGTTTTATTCTGACTAGTTTACTTTTGATGCATGCATTAAACGTTGAATGCGCGCTTCTAAACGCTGCACGTTCGCATCTAATTCATCTACATTACTCATGAAATGATCTAGCTCTACTTTAGTTGGAAGTATACGTGACTCTTCTTGTAAGTATTCACTCACATCCAAGCGGAAGTTTTCAACGGATCGACTTTTGTAACTTTTAAATTTGTTTACAAATAAACCCGCCTGGTAAGCAACCGTATCTCCTACATATTTTGAGGCGACTTCTTCCCAGTCGATATCTATTTGCACGAAAATAGAACGCAATTGATTAGCAAACTCGACATCGCCTTCAATTTTCAAGGCACCGCTGTTAAGCATAGATTGATAATCAGCACCCATAGCCATTCTCGCTAAACTAATAATATTAGAACGGATAATAGTAGTGAATTCCTGCATCTCTTCTTCAATAGCCTCATCTTCTTCAGAATCTTGGCTTACGCTATGCTCACTCACTACAAGACCAGCCTGAATAGGTGTGACTAAAAATTCTTTTTTTATATCAGTTAAACATACTAATAAACACTGTCCTTCAAACTGGTTTAGCTTTGTTGAAATTTCCGGATCGCTGTCTAGATACTTTTGCAGCGCGTTATTGATTAATTTTAGAAACATTTTCTATAGCGACAGTTTGTGCCCACGATGAATACTGACAATACCGCCGTTTAAATTTAAATAATCACATTTCTCAAAACCTGCAGCTTCAAACATCGACTTTAACGTTTCTTGATCAGGGTGCTTACGAATCGATTCGGCTAAATATTGATAGCTCTCTGCATCTTTGGCAATGATTTCACCCATTTTAGGCAATAGCTTAAATGAGTACGCATCATAAGCGCCTTGTAACCATGGCTTGGGTTTAGAAAATTCCAACACCATTAATTGTCCGCCTGGTTTCAGTAATTTAAAGATGGTGCGCAACGCTTTATCTTTATCGGTAAAATTACGCAAACCAAATGCAATGGTCACACGATCAAAATGATCTTCAGGAAATGGCAGCTCTTCCCCCATTGCTTGCACATAGTGAACATTTTTCAATAAACCTTTATCCACCATCCGCTGACGACCTTCTTCCAACATAGCGCCATTGGGATCGCATAACGTTACCGAACCTTTATCGCCTAACTTTGGAACAAACAAAGCAGAAATATCACCAGTACCTGCAGCAAGATCTAAAATCTGAAAATGTGGTCGAATATTCGCCAGATGAACAAAATGCCGCTTCCATAAGCGATGCATACCAAAAGACATCACGTCATTCATCACATCATAATTGCTGGCTACCGATTCAAAGACAGCGGTTACTTTTTCAGTCTTTTCATCAGGGCTAACATCTTGATAGCCAAAGTGTGTGTATTTATTGGGCATACGCGCTTAATTCTTATGGGAATTTTGATTTTTTTCAGAGTACAGTTTAAACAAAATCGGCACCCAGCGGGAATTAGATTTAATGCTGCTAGTATTAGATTGAATTTGCTAGAGTTACCTCAATAGGTTGGAATTTCGGAATATCAGAATGGAATCATTAGCTGAATTAAAAATACCCTCCATACTTATGGTGATATTTTTTATTGGCATTGTGGTTTCTATTTGGATCGCACTCGATCCGATACGTCAAAAACAAAGAAAATCGAAATACTTCCTCGTTACACTAATCTGTTTTATTGGATTCGTATTAGTTGCTTGGTGGGATATGTGAGTAAGTACATGTAAGTACGAATATGATAACCACCAGGGACGATGGAACAGATTAAAGCTAGACAGATTTAAATAGTGAGAAAATTTGAAAATTCAAAATCAAATTTAAATATGTCTGCTAACGACCCAAAGCGGACAACCAACCTGATTAATCTTTAATTGATAACATGCCTTACAAAAAAACGTTTATTTTAATTGGCTTAATGATGATCGGTATTGGAATCAAGCTAATTGTTTTCGGTGGTTTAGACCAATTGATCTTTATAGATTTTGAGGAATACGCTAAACCAATAGCTGCGCTTAGCATCGCATTTGGCTTATTTTTAATATATTTCTATTTAACGCATGATTGATAACCTATATGACCGCTATTGGCCGAAAGCGGTCATAAATAAATTTTAAACATAGTAGTAATTAGGAGCATTTAAAATGGGTTACTGGTACTTGGCGGGTGCAATCATTGCTGAGGTTATAGCAACAAATGCTTTAAAAGCATCTGAAGAATTTACAAAATTGATTCCTAGTTGCGTAGTAGTAGTTGGTTATATAGTGGCATTCTATTTATTGTCACTAGTATTAAGGACTATTCCTGTAGGAATAGCCTATGCTATTTGGGCAGGGCTGGGTATTGTGTTAGTTGGGATAGTTGCTGCAGTATGGTTTAAACAATTTCCAGATCTGCCCGCTGTTATAGGAATGGTACTAATAATATTAGGCGTTGTAGTTATAAATGTATTCTCAAAATCAGGTATTCATTAAAATTTTATTTTTATTTGACCGCTTACG
>JBOEHC010000005.1:0-10312 GCA_050633765.1 Gammaproteobacteria bacterium | reverse complement strand
TGGGCCCGGTAGGACTCGAACCTACGACCAATGGATTATGAGTCCACGGCTCTAACCAACTGAGCTACAGGCCCTATAAAGACATGAATAGAAAGACGTGATTTTACTCTATTTCCCTATTCTATTTCTAAGAAACTGCGTAATTGTTCTGAACGACTAGGATGGCGGAGTTTGCGCAAAGCTTTGGCTTCAATTTGACGAATCCGCTCACGTGTAACATCAAATTGCTTGCCTACTTCTTCTAGTGTGTGATCAGTATTCATATCAATACCAAAACGCATGCGTAACACTTTGGCTTCACGTGGCGTGAGTGATGCAAGTATCTCACGAGTAGCTTCTCCTAAGCCTTCGAAAGCCGCGGAATCAACTGGCGACTCAATTGTGGCATCTTCGATGAAATCACCAAGGTGTGAGTCCTCGTCATCACCAATGGGGGTTTCCATTGAGATAGGCTCTTTTGCGATCTTCAAAACCTTACGTACTTTGTCTTCTGGCATTTCCATACGTTCTGCAAGTTCTTCAGGAGTGGCTTCACGACCCATTTCTTGCAACATTTGTCGCGATATACGATTGAGTTTGTTAATGGTCTCAATCATATGGACAGGGATGCGAATAGTACGGGCTTGGTCTGCAATTGAACGTGTAATCGCTTGGCGAATCCACCAAGTAGCATAGGTTGAAAACTTATAACCACGACGATATTCAAATTTATCTACCGCTTTCATTAGGCCTATATTGCCTTCTTGAATTAAATCTAAGAATTGTAATCCACGATTGGTGTATTTTTTAGCAATAGAAATTACTAAGCGTAAGTTTGCTTCGACCATTTCTTTTTTAGCACGCCTAGCTTTGGCTTCACCAATCGACATGCGACGATTAATATCTTTAATTTCGCTAACGGTAAGATCAATTTCTTTTTCAATTAGAATAAGTTTATCTTGTTCTTTCTCTATTTCAGGTTTGAATTCTGTAAGAGCTTTGGAATATTTTGCACTTGCTTTTAAGTGTGCATCCATCCAAGCAATATCTGTTTCACTTCCTGAAAAAGTTTCGATGAACTTGTTACGTGGCATTTTTGCATTATGCACACAGATCTGCATGATACTTCGTTCATGTGAACGAATACGATTCATCATCTTGCGCACATCTTCAGTCAGAATATCTACGATTTTTGGCACTAGCTTCACCATCGTAAACTCTTCTGCTAACTTTTCTCTTGCTTTGGCAAGCTTTTTCTCATCACCAGCAACTGTTGTGCTAGAGAGTTTTTTAAATAATTTCTCTAAACCTTTAAAATAAGCGCGAGCTTCTTCAGGGTCTGGTCCAGTATCGATTTCTTCTTCATCTTCGTCACCAGTCTGATTTTTCTCTCTTTCTGCTTGTTGCTGTGCAGCAGGTGGCGGAATAGCATCAGTATCTTCGTCAGGATCAACAAAGCCAGTGATTAAATCAGTGAGGCGAAGTTCTTCTGCCTCAACTTTGTTATACATGAAAAGTAATTTTTCAATGGTCGCGGGGTAGTGGCCAATTGCGAATAGGACTTGGCGTAAACCATCTTCAATTCGTTTGGCAATTTTAATTTCGCCTTCGCGCGTTAAGAGATTAACAATTCCCATTTCACGCATGTACATACGCACCGGGTCGGTGGTACGGCCAAATTCACTGTCTACCGTTGCAAGTGCTGCTGCTGCTTCTTCCTCTACATCATCATCAGTTGCTGCACTATCCGAAAGTATTAAGCTATCTGCATCGGGCGCTTGCTCGTGTACCTTAATACCCATATCGTTGATCATGCTAACGATGTCTTCAATTTGCTCAGGGTCAACAATTCCACTAGGCAAGTGGTCATTTACCTCTGCATAGGTGAGATAACCTTGTTCTTTGCCTTTGGCGATAAGTTGTTTAATGCTGGATTGTTGATCTTCGTCCATTTTGTTCCAAACTCAGAGTTGAGGGATTATTAGGTGAACCGGCGAGTTTATCAGAAACTACTGATATAGGTAGTATTACATCTGGACTATCTTAGGATGCTTTTTGATGCAGTAAATTCTTGATTTCCTGCCGTTCATCCTCTGTTAGGCCATCAATACTTTCTTTTTCAATGAGTTCCTGCACACGAGAGCTTTGGGTCTTTTTCTCTATCCAGCTGAGAGCATCCTGTAAGGCGTCTTGAGGTTCGACTAATTCAGGAGGATTCCAGGTCATCAGCTTTTGAATTTGCGGCTCTTCGGGTTGGTCGCGGAAGCGCTCAATTAAGGCCGCTTGGCTGAGAGAAGGTTCTTGTCTCCAGATCTTAATAATTTTTGTTAGTAACTGTACACCCGCGAGACGACAGTTTTCTAAATGCGAGACCGAATCAATATCTAGTGCCAAAGATGGTTGATGTAGTAAAGCCGCAACAGCCAATCGCACTGGAGTAGCTTTATTATTAGTAGGTGAAATAGCCTTGGTTGGTTTTGTATCCATTGTTGTATAACGGATAGGTGCCCCCACTTTATTTTCTAGCTCTTCAAAGACTAATTTTTTAAATACACCGTTTGGAAATTTTTCTAATAACGGTTTGGCTATCTGAGCTAATCTTGCTTTACCAGAAGGAGTTCTTATATCTACATCTTCACTTAGTTTTGAAAAAATAAAGTTAGATAAAGAATCACCTTCTTCTACATACTGTAAAAATATTTCTTTACCGCGGGTTCGAATTAAACTATCTGGATCTTCGCCTTGTGGTAGGAAAAGAAACTTAGCTTCTAGACCATCTTTAAACAAAGGAATAGTTTGTTGTGCTGCTCGCCAGGCAGCTTCTCTGCCTGCGCGGTCACCGTCAAAACAAAAGATAATTTCTTGAGTACAACGAAATAATTGTTGAATATGTTGTGAAGTGGTTGCAGTCCCCAGTGTGGCGACAACATTTTCAATACCGTGCTGGGCCAATGCGACGACATCCATATAGCCTTCTACCACGACTAAAGATTTCACTGCTAGTTTAGATTTACGTGCTTCGTAAAGGCCATAAAGCGCATCGCTCTTGTGAAATACAGGAGTTTCAGGTGAATTTAAATACTTTGGGACGGCATCGTCTAACACGCGGCCGCCAAATCCGATTACGCGACCTCGACGATCTTTTATAGGAAATATAATTCGATTTCGAAATCGATCATACAAACTACCTTTGTCATTTTTTTTAATTAAACCAATTTCAATTAGTTGTTCTTGTGTAGCCGCGCCATCAAACTGTTTAAGTGCGTTATCAAAACTATCAGCGGCATAACCTAAGTTGTATTTAGCAGCAATCTCACCGCTGACACCACGGTTTTTCAAGTAATTTATCGCACTTTGTTGTTGGCGAAGATTATTTTGAAAAAGCATATTAGCTTGTTCAAGCAGGATGTATAAATCTTGATGATCATTTTTTACATAATTTGTGCCATCTTGTGGAATTTCAAGTCCATGTTGCTGTGCTAAAACTTCAACGGCTTCTATGAAATCAAGGCGTTCGTATTCCATTAAAAAGCCTAACGCTGTACCGTGTGCACCGCAGCCAAAACAATGATAAAACTGTTTGGTCGGACTAACCGTAAATGAGGGAGTCTTTTCACTATGAAATGGACAACATGCGACGTAATTTGTACCGGCTTTCTTTAGCGAGACGCGTGCATCAATCGCATCAACGATGTCAACCCGATTGAGCAAGTCATGAATAAAAGGCTGAGGAATCATTTATCTATAATAAATCAACAATATCCTGCCAAATATAATGTAATTGGCGCTATAAAAAAATTACAAACGCATACTCAAAAAAACTGAGCAAGAAGTATTAAAAGTTTAAGCTTGTATCTTTTCTTTAACTAAGCCCGATACTTTACCCATATCAGCGCGACCTGCTATTTTGGGTTTTAGCACCGCCATAACCTTACCCATATCTTTTTGTCCGGTCGCACCTGTTTCGGTAATTACTTTCTGGATTAAAAACTCTATCTCTGCATCAGTCAGCGCTTCTGGAATGTACGCTGTTAATACCGAGATTTCTTCTTTCTCAACAGCGGCCAAATCATCTCTTTGTGCCGATTCATATTGCTCAATAGAGTCTTTACGCTGTTTCATCATCTTTACAATGACAGCAACAACTGCGCTATCATCAAGCTCAATACGTTCATCCACTTCTCGCTGCTTAACCGCAGCCAGTAGCAACCGAATGGTATCGCGCTTTTTGACATCACCCGAGCGCATGGCTGCTTTCATGTCATCGGTAATTGTTTGTTTCAAGCTCATTATAAAATTATATACCGCGCATTATATTATTTGCATCAACGTAAATTATTCAAACTTACTCTGCCTACACAACACATCATGTAGATACAAATAATTTGATTAATATAGTTTAGGGGGTAACAACTGACTACGAAGACGTTTATAATTACGCTTTACTGCCGCAGCTAATTTACGCTTGCGTTCAGCAGTTGGTTTCTCATAGAATTCACGAGCACGCAGCTCTGTCAATAATCCGGTTTTCTCAATCGTGCGCTTAAAACGGCGCATTGCTACTTCAAAAGGTTCGTTCTCTTTGAGTTTTACAGTAGTCATAAGTGTGTGATTCTCTCCAATTTGGATTTTTAATACTGCATAAGTTATAAAATATATTAGTCTGCAACTAAAATAGCCCGTTGCTAACCAACCGAATAACGCGAAAAAGCTTTTAATTATATCACCATGAGCACCATTAAAAAAGTACCTCTTTGTGAAAATCACACATGATTGTATTAGGTATCGAAACATCTTGCGATGAAACAGGTATCGCACTCTACGACACCATGCAGGGTTTACTTAGTCACACCCTTTTTTCACAGATTGATATGCATAATGAATATGGTGGTGTCGTTCCAGAATTAGCGTCCCGCGATCATATCCGCCGGGTCTTGCCACTCATAAAAAAAACCTTAAGCGACGCAAACAAATCACTACAAGATGTTGATGCCATAGCCTATACGCAAGGCCCCGGACTAGCTGGTGCACTTCTGGTGGGTGCAAGCATCGGCTCTGCTTTAGGCTTTGGATTGAACATACCGACACTAGGCATTCACCATTTAGAAGGGCATTTACTTTCGCCATTACTCTCCAAACCTGCCCCCACTTTTCCGTTTATCGCACTATTGGTATCAGGCGGTCATACGCAACTCATGCAAGTTGATGGTATCGGTCAATACACACTCTTGGGTGAAACAGTGGATGATGCAGCCGGGGAAGCGTTTGATAAAACAGCGAAATTACTCGGCTTAGGTTATCCTGGTGGCCCGGCATTATCCAAGCTTGCAGAAATAGGACGACCCAATCGATTTAAGCTGCCCCGACCCATGTTACACAGTGGTGATCTTAATTTTAGTTTTAGTGGGCTCAAAACAGCTGTGTTAACACTTGTCAATAAGCACGAAATGACGGATGAAATTCGCGCAGATATTGCCCGAGCATTCCAGGAGGCGGCTGTTGATGTGCTAACTGAAAAAGCACTCGCTGCTTTAAAGCAAACCGACTTAAAACAATTGGTTGTCGCAGGTGGTGTCGGTGCAAATAAATCCTTACGACAAAAACTGACCGAATTAGCTGCAATGGTCAATGCAACCGTCTTTTATCCTGAGATTGAATTCTGCACCGATAATGGCGCAATGATTGCATTCGCGGGTGCCATGCGCTTACAAGCCAACCAAGGCACGACTGATCAATCCTTATATCAATTCACAGTCAAAGCACGCTGGAATCTTGAACAACTTGATATACCGAAGGACTCATAATAGTTAGGAATTACTTTTACCGATTTTCCCCTCTTTACCCGACAGCAAATTAGCGATATTGGATTGATGTCGCCAAATCAATAGGCATGACATCACTAAAACAGCCACTGTATTCGCTTCATAACCAAGCATAATAACTGCATAGACAGGCGCCAATAGCGCTGCAATCAACGCAGATAAAGAAGATATTCGCCAAATGGCAGCAACTAAAAGCCAACTCGCCACTGCCATCAAACCAAGCCAGGCATTCAATCCAAACAAAACACCCACTGCAGTAGCCACGCCTTTACCGCCCTGGAACTTCAAAAACACAGGAAAAACATGTCCCAAAAAGACTGCCAGTGCCACAACTGCAATCACCCACTTATCCTGACCCCAGGCAGGCGCTAACTGTTGCGCTAAATAAACCGCCAGCCAACCTTTACCTGCATCACCCAGCAGAGTAAGGACGGCAGCGGCTTTCTTGCCACTACGCAACACATTTGTCGCACCTGGATTTTTTGATCCATAAGTACGTGGATCGGGCAGTTTAAATAGCCAGCTTGCGATTACCGCAAAAGAAACGGATCCTAGCAAATAAGCCAACAATACAAAGATAAACGCAATCATTAAATCAAGCACCACCTATCTAAATGAAATAGAATTCCACAATATATTAACGACCATTCTAATGGACTGATAACTCAAAAATATGGATACTATCTTTCTACACGACTTCAAAGCCAAAACAATCATTGGCATATATCCTTGGGAAAGAAAGGTAAAACAAACAATCCAGATTGACCTGGAAATCGCTTTACCCACAAGCCGCGCTTGCCAAACAGATAATATTAAAGATGCACTGGATTACGCGCTGATTACAAAACGCATCAATGAAATCCTGTCCGAGAAGCAGTTCTCATTACTCGAAGCTCTGGCCGAGCATGTTGCTCAAACAATTTTAACCGAATTCAACTCACCCTGGATAAAAGTCCGCATTGCCAAACTTGGTATTTTTTCAGGTATTAAAAAGCTGGGAGTTTGTATTGAGCGCGAGCAAAAACTCACATAAAACAAAGCATTCTCATCTCGAACTTATTAATACCGCCAACGCCCATTATACCAACGTGATTGATAAGGGTAACCACCATACCAACCTCTAGAAAAAACATGGCGCCAACGACTACGCCAACGATAGTATTGATCTTCCATATGACGTAAGCGGGATGCTTCAGTTAACAACTCTTTAGATTCTTTATCTCCGCGATTTGCGGCTATTGACAACCATTTTTGTGCCTCACGAAAGTCCGGCCCCATCTCTTCCAAGCCGGTCAGATATAGGCGTCCCAATGCAATTTGAGCATTCAAATCACCCCTTTCTGCCGCCTCTCGCATCCATTGTATGGCACGATAACTATCCTGCCGTACACCATCCCCTCGAAACAAACGCAAGCCAAGATCGTATGCAGCACGAGGATCATGTTTTGCATGCTCCACTAACAAAGCAATTCGCTCATCATACTGCCTATCAGTGCTCGACTTTTCTTGCATTTGCTCCTGATTCGAATAGCTGCCAATCGGTCGATCTGAGCAGCCAGATTCATCACAGATCCGCTCAATGCCGGTATGCGGTTCAGGCACGGCACATGCCACTACACTGATACTTACAAGCAACAAAATGGATGTATTTAATTTCACAGACACAGCCCCTCGATATATATATTTATTCAAAAAATACAAGTATCATATTACAACTAACAATTAAAACAAAAATTTAGAATCGAGTATAAATTCATTATTTAATAAAATCGGAAAGGGGGAACACGCAACATGGTGAATAAAGTCCAAACAACAAAAAATCTTATCATTTTTGCAAGTATTGTATTCTTATCTGGCTGTGCAGGGGGACACATCTCGTCAGGAACAGGTGGTACAGCCGCAATGGGATCCGCTGGGGGTGGAACAAGTGTAGGTGCTAATACCTCCTTAGAGCGCTGCAAAAAAACATTAGGCACATTGGCCGTTGACGATGGCCGTGCTGCAGATTGGCATGGCCGATTTGGCAGCACAACAAATGTCACCACAATTGAACCGCTTATCCGACTTGCAGTACAGCAATCTAATTGCTTCATCATTACATCTATTGGCAATCTTAGAACAGACAGTCGCCTATCAAGAGTCACCGATATTCAACGCAATTCAGGTGAATATCGCGCAGGATCTAAGCAACAAAAGGGTCAACGCGTTGCGGCAGACTACTACATGGAACCACAAATCATTATTGATAACGCATCCACCGGACAAGTTGGTGGGGTAATCGGCGGGCTTGTTGGTGGACTTGTCCACCCATCACTCGGCACACTTGCCGGCTCACTGGAATCAAAATCATCTGTAGTAACGTTATCATTATTTGATATTCGATCTGCTATTCAAATTTCCGCATCAGAAGGCAGCTCAACTGCAAATAATTTTGGCGCTGCTCTTGGCGCATTTGGCAGCAGAGCCAGTGGCCGTCTAAGTGGTTTCTCAAGAACACCATCAGGCAAAGCGACCGTTGCCGCATTTATCGATGCCTACAATGGCATGGTGCGTGCGTTAAAACACTACAAAGCACAAAACGTGGAAGGTGGCCTGGGCCGCGGTGGTGCATTAAAAGTAAACTAAGCAAACTTTATTTTCATCAACTAGAAAGAAGAAGAATAGAACTATTCTTCTTCTTTCTTTTTTGCCAATAGTATACCTATTGAATTATCCACCACTAACATGCTTACCTGTTCCCGCCATAATCCGGTCACAATATGCGATTGAGAGCGCAGATAAGAGAAATGCCAAATGAATACCCGTTTGCGCAAGTAGTGTTTTTTCATCGTATGCACTGGCATTGATGAATGTTTTCAGCAAATGAATGGAAGATATACCAATGATTGCTGTGGCCAGTTTGACTTTTAACACAGATGCATTCACATGTGACAGCCACTCAGGTTGATCTGGATGTTCGTGTAAATTCATGCGAGATACAAATGTTTCGTATCCGCCAATAATAACCATAATCAATAAATTAGAGATCATCACTACATCTATTAAACCTAAGACAACAAGCATGATTGTTGTTTCAGTTAAATGGGTTGGGCGCACGGCATTATCTAAAGTAACCGAGTCAAGTATATGCTTCAGTGATTCTTTATTTCCAAATATCGAACCAATCAGATCACTCAGTTCAACCCAGAAATGGAAAACATATACACACTGCGCAAGAACCAACCCAAGGTATAGTGGTAACTGTAGCCATCGTGATAAAAATAAAAATCGGGCCATGGGTGGAATATATTTCGGTTGATTATTCTCTGAAGGTGTGTTTTTTTCCATTTTATGAAACACTTATTTTTAGATGATATATAAAAAGGCCATATTAGGGAGATATAAATTTCCCTAATACAGCCAGGCTTTTGCATTGAATCGCTATAATTTAGCTAATACTTCAGCAACGGTTTTTCCCATCATTGCGGGTGTTGGAGATATTGTTACGCCAAGTTCTTTTAGCAGCTCAACTTTCTCTGCTGCACTTTCACCTGCCGATGAAATAATTGCTCCGGCATGTCCCATGCGACGACCTTCAGGCGCGGTTAAACCTGCAATATAAGCGACCAGAGGCTTACTCATATTTTCTTTAAAGAATTTTCCCGCATCGACTTCCTGTGGCCCACCAATTTCACCAATCATCAATGCCACTTTCGTCTCCGAATCTTGCTCCAAATGTTCCAACACATCACGGTGTGAACTACCAATTATCGGATCGCCACCAATGCCGACTGACGTTGAAATACCAATGTTTAGCAAGCGCATTTGGTCGGCCGCCTCATAACCCAATGTACCGGAACGCCCAACCACACCGATATTTCCACGCATATAGATGTGTCCAGGCATAATTCCAAGCATTGAGCGACCGGGACTAATCGTGCCTGAGCAGTTTGGGCCTGTTAATATCATGCGCTCTGACTTTGGAAAACGGCGCAAAAAGTTTTTAACCATCATCATATCTTGAGTGGGAATGCCATCCGTAATTGCCACACAGTATTTTATACCTGCATCCGCTGCCTCCATAATCGAGTCTGCAGCAAAAGCAGGGGGTACAAATACGATACTGGCTTCGGCACCAACTTGTTCTACTGCCTCTTTAACTGTATTAAATACGGGTAAGTTCAGATGTTTTTGTCCGCCTTTACCTGGCGTAACGCCACCTACACCATTTGAACCATAATCGATCATTTCCTGTGCATGAAAAGTTCCGATCTTGCCAGTAAAACCTTGAACGATTATTCGTGTTTTTTCATTTATTAATATTGTCACTTCAACTCCCTAACGTTCTTATGCCGTAACCTGATTACGGGCCTGCACGACTTTCTCTGCCGCATCGGCTAATGTTTCCGCCATGATAATAGGCAATCCGCTGTCTGCAATAATCTTGCGGCCTTCCTCAACATTTGTACCCGATAAACGGACAACGAGTGGAACCTTCATATCAATATTTTTAACTGCCTGCACAACACCTT
>JBOEHC010000004.1:0-29766 GCA_050633765.1 Gammaproteobacteria bacterium | reverse complement strand
ATCTGTAGTAGATGACACGGCTGCAAAGTTTGACGCTGACCAACTTGCCGAAGAAGCGGCCAAAGTTGGCGTTGCTGCACTGAAGGGAGAACAAGGACCCGCACGTGATAGCTTAATTTATTCGACTGCGATTATGCTCACTCATATGAACATAGAAAAGACTTTGCAAGCCTCTGCAGAGAAAGTCAGCGCTGTCATCGACTCAGGCAATGCATTTACACATTTTCAAAAAAATCAATTACATTAATCTTAAAACTTATATTTAAGGAGAAAACTATGGACCAAGCATACAGAGAAGCAATTACAAAAATGGAATCAGCCGGCGTAGACCCAGAATATGTATTAGGTTGGCAAGGCGGCTATTTAGGCCACCCAGAACGTGAAGAACAACGCGTTAACGATGCTTACACTGCAGGCTTTGAAGATGGCTCAGAAAAAAATGCTGGCAACTTCGACAATTGGAAAAAATAAACGCTAACTAATTCAATACTCGTGACGCAATAAAAGCAAAAAAGAATCCCAAGCAATACAATAATAACGAGAGCATAAACACATACTTGTTTATGCTTCTCATTCTTCGGCAGGCTGCAGCTTGCCTTGGGTCAACCGGACAAGGCGCATTTCTCATTTTCCACTGATACACACCCGTAAACAGTATCAATACTCCTGCAATGGCAAATACCTCAATCTTGTATGTAGATAAAACTACTAACTGAGGCACAGTGGACACAAGTCCCGCTAATGCCGCACCTGCACCTATGGTGACTAACAGTGCTGGCAAAGCACAACACACCAATGTACCCACACTGGTAAACAGACTTAAGAATGGCAATACATGACTATTTGTCGTTACATTTTTCATTGTTAATTCCCTGTACTAGTGCGATCAATACTTTTAACGTTATAACCAGAATCGGTGATTAACTTCTCTATCTCTGCATCATCTATATTTTGACCATTTTTTAACGCAATGATAATTTTCCGATCTGCCAAGCTCACATTCAATCCAGAAACTTCATCTTTACGCATAAAAACTTTCTCGATCGCAGTAGCGCAAAAATCACAAACCAAACCAAACGCATTTACCGTTACTATTTCACCACCTGGATCCAAAGATCCCACTGATAACGTTGGAGCATTTTCCTCAACTCCGTCAACAGAATTATTATCTGACTCTTGCGCAGCAAGATCTAAACTCAACACACACAAAACTAAAAAACTTAATAGAAATAATTTCATAACAATCTCCTAATATTAAAACCGATGCACAAAGTTAAACTGCACATCTCCGTCATCACTCACTCCGGCCTCAAGTAGATTTGGGCCACTAAATAAACGCACCAAGGGAGTTGCAACTAACTGATCTTCTGACTCAGGGGCATGTCTTAACTCAAGCATTAACCAAGTATGTATACTTCCGTAGTCAGCTACATATGGGGCAATTCCAGCTTTTAGTTTTTGACTAAATTTATCGGCAATATTCCCAGCATCTAGATATCTGTTTTGATACTGAATGAAATATCTTCTAGTTTCCCAGTCAGTCGAAATACCCATAAATGCAGCCAACTCAGTATGGCTATCAAATTCATCTTCATCTGAATAGGCTGCACCTACTCCAGTCTGAACATAAAAATTTGCTTGTGACCCTTCTCCATTCCAACGTTTGAGTAAATTATTCATGTGTATGGCATGGATTTGATATTTATCGTCTCGAATATACTCAGCGTTATAGCCAATTGCGTAATACGCCGTTGGAGAATAATGAGCATTAAAAACATGGCGGTCGCCATCATTAAATGTTTGCGCAGTCCACGCACCCGGATAGGATACCGGCCTTGCATTTGCAACTGTGCAGCACACGAGCAGCAATAAAAATATATATTTAATTTGCACCAATAACTCCTTACGTTCAATAAGTGAACTAGTTGAAAACCGCAATGCGGCTTAAACAAAGGAATTAACTATTTGGCGGCGGGGTGGGAATTTTTATATAGTTAGAAAGAATAAAAAACGAGCCATATTGTTTATAGCTCTCAATATAAGCAAACTCTAGATTATCCGTAGATGAATTAAATGTAATGCCTACGCTTACACAAGATTCACATCCATCATCACAACAAGACTTGTCTTGATTATCATTTAATGGTTCTTCGCTTGGCAAATGACATGAACCTTGGTCGTCAGACATGCTTGTGTCAGGCACATCTTGCCCATCTATAGGCATATCCATATTTACACAATAGTGCGTACCGGCTTGTAAAGAGCCGATCGAGAAAAGTACTATAAATATGTATGTGAAAATGCGTTTCATTTAGATGGATGTATAATCGTATAACCTCAATGTACTCTTATGACTAAATCGTGTCTATGAAGTTCATCTTTAATTTTGTACCCATTAATGCTTCACACACTACATTTTCAATTAGTTAGTGCATAGGTGAGCACAGGGATGTGCGAATATAAGTAGCAACATGGACGTTGCATCATGTTAAATCCTTGTTCATTAATGTCCGCCATGTGTCGACAGAAATTTTCTCCTGCAATTTATGCACTTCCACCCTACATGGTGGCCGTAAGCAGACATTAAACTTCAACAATATCTGCTTTTAAGCTAGTTACGAATGTGGCAATTTCATCACATTCTTGCTGAGGTACATTTAAAGCTTTCATCGTTTCTCCCGCATGATTCATAAATATAGACCAATCATCCTCACTAATCTTCATCCCTACATGTGAAGTTTTCATATCTCGCCCTGTGTAATACATTGGTCCTCCAGCACTTGAGCACAAATAGTCGATGAGTAATTGTTTCTCTCTCGCAACACCATCATCACCTCTATGTTGCCAAAAACGACCAAGTTGTTGATCGGCTTCTAAGCGAGGTAGTAAATTTTCAACAAATGTTGTTATACCTTCATAGCCACCTAACCGTTCATAAAGTGTTTTGTTACTCATAATTTTTCTCCAATATTATTGCGTACTACTATGTTCGCTTTGGGTCGACTGAAATTTGCTCCTGCAATTTATGCACTTCTACCATCCTCGGTGGTAGTAGCAGTCATTTTAAAAATTTGAATTGAATTCACCAACCTGTTCATTATTTAACTCAACCTCACTTTAATCTGTCCGCGTCATCCAAGACGCGACGCTCATTCGTGCACTCACCAAAATAGGGCATGGGGAGAAAAATGATTGTTATCATTCTTCTCCCCATACGCCACTCTCTGGAATAGGTGGTGGCGCAAAATCTGCTTCACTTAGTGAAGGACTTTGGCCTTTAAACACTCGTTTAAGTGCCAGCAATATTTTCGGAATTTCTGAATCAATTACATAATCAGGAATCCATTTATTATCTTTATCACCCATTGCTTCTTGCACATGCGTTCCTGCCATGCGGCGCATGGAGAAACTTGGCCCATCTTCTTGTGTATAACCGCACTCTGAAAATTCATTCATTCTTTCATTTAACAAAGTAATAAAGTCAGAACGATACTCACCTTCTTTTACATCAGCTCGATTACTCTGCATGGTATCTGCCAAGTGCTGACCTAAAGCGTTAATAAAAATCTCACGCTCACTAGCAGTCATTTCATCAAATACCATTCTGTCGGCCACATGCGCACCAAAGGCTATAAATTCAGCCATGACATCTAGCCGTTGAAATCGCGACACGGTTTCAAAGCCTTCATTCTCTAAAAATAGACAAGACTCTCCTGCTAGCACCCATAGATTAAAGCCAATTACACCGGCAATTTCTTCTGGCTTACGCTTTCTATCAGCTTGATTCCATTTGGTTTTTAATCTGGCCATTCAATTTATAGTTTATGGTGATAAATTAAGTAAAGCCTATCACAGACCCCGTACAATATACGTATGCAAAAAGCTGCACATCCACCCCATCATCCACTGTGCGAAACCGTTCAAAAGAACTGTGATATTTCCGATGCTCACCATGCTGCTAACTACACACTTTGTGTGTATTTATTAAAAATGCGTGAATATTATCGCTGGGAAAATGGCTTTTCTTATAACGACGCACTACCCAAAGATGATGTCGGCAACTGGGTTCAAGAACGTGAAAACTTATGGGAAGAAATTGAAGATCACACATACTTGCCGCTAGAAATAGACGGAAAAGAATACGATCCATTCGACACTGACAATATTAATGAAGCTTTAGCATCGAAAGGTTATGTCTACAGTGGCGGTATCGGTCTACGTGCCGCACCACATTTCTTTTTGGCCAAACTTGAAGAGAAAGAAATTTATAACGACTTCACCATGTATGTATCTGCAGATGAATGCGCACGCGACCTAACCGCGCCACCAGCCATGACGCAAGGTAAAAATGTTTTTATACGTCGCGAAGCTTTGCGGCGCTACCTTTGGGAAAAGTTCACCGAATGGCAATGGCACAAATATGAAAACGCCATGTCACAAGCTTTATCATTTTATGATTTTGAAAATGACATTGATCAAGCACTCGACCAAATGACAGATAATGAATTAGAAGCTGTTACACTGCACGAAATTGGTGAATTTATTGCTTCACAAGAATTAGGCGAACAATGGCGTGAAATGATTGTTAGCCTACCTCGATCACGCGCAGAATTTTTAGCTCGCGCCGTTAAAGACTTACTTGCGGATTGTTTGTCAACGCTACCAGGATTAATTGAAAACTATAATCCAGCATCCTTACATTTTTATGCAGCAAACTTAGTGGCCATGCGAAAAGAACTATTTCCAAGTTTTCATAATGCTTACCAAGTTTGGGCAGAAACCGACGATATTAAGCCTCTTAAAACTTTAGTAGCCAAAGGTGTGCAACATTGGCTAAGCGTTGCAAACGAGATGTTGCATTATTATAAAATTAATAAAAACTTAGATTTAGAAAAATTAGAAAATCTTGTTCAAAAGTACGCTCTTTAAACTATGCTATCCAAACCTTTACAGACCATTCAAGAGGTCAAGCCAAACAGTTTTGTATTTGAAAAACACAATGCATTAGCAAAAGATTTTTGTGAAGATGTGATTACACGTTTTGAAAAAGATGAAGAGGGCCAATACAAAGGTCGAATTGGCCAACTTGCCAACGAAGACAACAGCATAAAGAAATCAACCGACCTAGTCGTTAGCGGTAAAGAGCACTGGCAAGATATCGATAAAGCATTGTTTCAATCTTTAGGGAAAGCCATATTAGAATTTCGAGAATCCTATCCTTTTTTTAAAGGCCCGTTCAAAGATATGGGCTATGGCGTGCAACGCACCAATCCAGGTGAGCATTATCATTGGCATATTGATGGTGGCAGCCACGATTTTAGCCACCGCCAGCTAGTTGCCATTTGGTATTTGAATAATGTGGCTGGCCCAGGTGGTGAAACAGAATTTTTATTTCAGGACCTTAAAATTAAACCTGAACAAGGGAAGTTAATTTTATTTCCACCTTTTTGGACACACGAGCATCGTGGCGTCACTTTAGATACAGGCGTTAAATATATAGCAACGACTTGGGTCGTTTTCGCTTAAATCAATGTAAATAGATTTAAAATACATTGCACAGGTGAATTCGAAGACAATTTTAAATTTCGCTGGCAGTGGCTTCGAAAACCTTTGGGTCTTGAACGTGGTAGCGAACAGGATGAATTTGAAAACACGGCTTTTCATATCGCTGGTTTCAACAATGAAATAATTATCGCTGTAGGTAGATTACAAATTAACGATGATTCTACGGCTCGTATTCGTTACATGGCAGTAGACAGTCAAATTAGAAACCAAGGAGTAGGTAGTAAATTACTTGCTAAATTAGAAAAAATTGCAGAAACAGAAAATGCAAAAACTTGTTGGCTATATGCTCGCGAAACGGCCGCTTCTTTCTATTTAAAAAACAATTATCAAATTAAAGGCGAAGCCGAATCTGATTTAGATATCAAACATCAAAGAATGGAAAAAATTTTAAAAATTATCTAAGCCATTATTAGCTCGGTTAAATTCATATCTCCTGACGTATCAATATCAACGGCCTGCACACCTGGGATTTTATTCATAATATAAGCGGCCATTAATCCTACCGTTGCCGTTTTTTCTTGTTGAATGGCAGTAAGCATTTTATCCGCAGCAATTTGGCAGCGTTGCGTGTCACTTGGGGCCTCTATCCAAGTGCGACTCATTTGCCATCCTTGATCCATATCTGCATCCATCTTTGCAAACATTTCTTGCGCACTGGATATCATCTCCTTATCCAACTCTAAAGGAAAAGTTTTTTCATCTATCGTAACTTTAAGTATCATGCGCTTTTAAATATCAGTAATGTGTAATTCAGTATAGCCTGTAATTAGAGAACAAAAAACGAGAAAATAAAAAATGCTAGTTCATATTAAACACATACTTGGTGAGGCTGAATTAGAAAAGATTCAGTCTTTATTAACCGACGCAACTTTTAGAGATGGCAAACTCTCTGCAGGTATGGCGGCCCAACAAGTAAAAAACAACTTAGAAGTTGCTGACGAAAATATTATTTCGGCACTTAACAACATAGTAATGAATAATGTTGTTCGCCACCCAGATTACCAACAAGCTGCTTTACCACATCGCATTGCAGCGCCTTTTTACGCACGCTATGAAACAGGGATGCAATATGGTGAGCATATTGATGACCCGGTTATGGGCATAGGAGCCGAACGTTATCGCTCAGATCTTGCGATGACTATCTTTCTTAATTCACCTGAAGATTATGTTGGCGGTGAATTGGTTATTAACACACCTTTTGGTGAACAAGCGATAAAATATAATGCTGGAGACGCAGTCCTTTATCCTGCTGCAACACGCCATTGTGTCAATAAAGTCACCAGCGGAGAAAGATTAGTCGCGGTAACTTGGGTACAAAGTTTAATTCGCAATAATGAGCAACGAGAATTGCTTTACCAACTAAGCAAAACACGTGAGAAAATGTTGCGTAAAGAACCTGATGCTGAACACACACAGTGCATCGATAGTACTTATGTGAATTTAGTCAGAATGTGGAGTGATGTATAAAATAGCTGGATATAAAAAAGGCCGCGCTTGAATTAACAAGTTAGCGGCCTTATACATTACTTGTGGCTTAAAAATTAAGCGTGCGAACCTTTTTCTTTATGCGCATCATCTACAACTTCCATGGCAAGTTTCGCGTACTCTTCTCTATAACCATCTAGATCAGAACCATCTTTAGGCACAAAGTATCCTTCAGCTGTAATTTCGCCACTTTGCTCAAGCTCAATGAATTTTTTTTGCATCTCAAGCATTTTTTGAATTTTGTCTTGTTTGGAACTCATATTGAATCCTTAAAAGTATTAATTAACTATTAATGTAGTGATTTAACCATAATGATTTCATTTGGACAGTCTGTATTCCACAGTGGGTAACACCAGTTTTACTAGTAACCACCCTTACGACGACTCTCAGGCAAACCACCTATGCGACCAGCTTGCTTGCTAGGGTCACCAGGAAACAAGTCATACAACACTTTGGCATCAATCTTTTTCTCGCCCCATGCTTTAGCCATAGCCTTAGTCATGTTGCGGGTATTAGGTTGGTTGCCAGCATTGTTTATGAATTCATCTCGCAGATAATTAATTACATCCCAATGCTTTTCGGTTAACTCAACGCCCTCTTCTTTGGCAATTACTAAAGCCATATCTTCAGACCATTCTTCAATATTCACAAGAAACCCAGATGGTGTGGTTTCTAGCTCTTTACCATTTACAATGAAACCCATACTTCTTAACTCCTAAAACTATAGATAGTGCTACCTTTATTATTGTGTTTTGCGACCAAAAACTAACTTTCCAAAAAGAGATATCTTTAATTCCATAACTCATTAAAACTACTGTTTTTGAGCTTCACCCACCGCTTCAATACCTTTATGTGGCATGAATAACCCACACCCTACGAGACGACCCTCTCCCAATCCATTTTGTTGGAGGTAAATGGATTCCTCTATTTTCAAGCCATCAATCATCAAACTGCGAGTTAACAAGTCCTTGTCAGGCATATGCAATACATGCGTCAGCCCACTCATCATTTTCTTAACTTGAATACCTTCTTTTCGCAGCATGTCCGCAGCCTGGTTTAGAAAAACTTCCTCATCCTCTAAATCATCGCTAGCATTAGGAATGACCACATAACGCGCAAATATTGTGGTTAACACAGAGAGCGCTTTTTCACTTGGTGCACTTAACTCCAAGTCATTACCAGCAACATTTAATTTTTGCCCTGCAAGTTTAGATGCATCATTTACACGATGCTTAGGCAACCGCAGCATGAAGCGCGTACGTTTCGATAAGCTTAGTAATGCATCAGGCTCTTGCGGTCGAATCCAACCATTACCTGACTCTGCGCCATGAATTAAATGTATGCCTACTTGTGGCTCTGCTGCAAACCAAGGCAGTGCTTGTTGTATGCATTGTGATAATGCATTCGCATGATCTAAAGGTAGTTGTTTACATTGCACCTTAAAAGATAAGTCAACAATATTATCAGGGACAGTAAACTGTTTCTTTTCCTCTTCTTGATCTTGCCAAAACATTTTCTACCTACTCACCAATTCTACCGGCCGAAGTAAATATCGCTTCCAAAACATCTTCCCAATTCTCGGGCGTGTCTTGAAACGGAGGTCGCACATCCATACGAAAAAACATTTCGCCTTGCTTAGCTTGTTCCGTTAATTTTTCTTTTAGCTCTTCAAAAGAATTAAGCTCATGGTGTTGCATGAGTAGTTCACTTAACCACAACATTATTTATTTACCGCGTTTTGTAAAACTTGTTGATGGCTAGCCACACGATTATAAAAGCGACCTCGATATAACATACGCTTTTTATTTCTATCTTTATGATCCTCAAAAGCGGTGCGAGTATGCATCACGTTATTACACACCACACCTTCTCCTACTTTCAGGCTGTAATGAAATATATAAGGGTTATCTCCAAGCACTTCATGCAAAAAACTTAACGCGTGTTGCACAGTTATATCTTGCTTCCAAACAATGTTGCGCTTTCGTGCGGTATAACGCATATATAATTCCTGTGTAACGGCGTCAATAGAAAATACTGGACCAATTTGCTTAGGCCGTATTTGTTTTCCATCTATTTCGTTTGCAGGAATCATCATTACATCATCTTGCATTAATGCTGCAATGTAATCAGGATTTTCATCACGCATTAAAATATAAGCAATTTCAGGATCAAGGTAAGAATTTTCACCCCCACTTTTAGCAGGACTGACACAATGCATTAAAAACGCATGAATACGCTGCGCACTAGCATTGTAATAACCATCAGTGTGCCAGTTTAATGGTTTGTTGGTGTACGGAATGTAATGAGAATTTTGCCCTTTTACACTATGGGTAGTATCTTGAATGATGGAAAAACAATCTTCCTCAGCACACAAGTTGGCATCCAATTGCTGCAATCCCAATTGTTCTGCAATCCCAATGACTATATTTTTATGCTGACCCTGATCAATATGGTCAATATTTGAACAACGATAGATGGCAATATTGGTCTTTGCACAACGGTTTCTAATAGCGTCGAGCTCATTATCCGCTAATTTTATAGGGTTATTTAGCTCAATAATTAGCTGCTCAGCATCCTTTGGATACTTATATAGCTTTTGCGCACGCCACTGCTCATAGGAGCGGGTTTCTTTTAAGAGATAGTGCTGCATTTCTTATGAGCTATATGAGTAAATCGCTGTAAATGTATGGTTCTATTGTTGCTTATAAACATAGACTTAGCCTACTTGGAAAGCCACCAAATTAAGTTATCTCAACACTGTAATAAATCGTATCTCTATAGGGATAAGTTACACTTTGACCTGTCCCCCATGGAGGGGATTTTGCCTTTTTCGCCCTACTTCTAGACTTCCTAACATTATGTTTTTAGGACTTTTCCGTTTATTCTGTAACGATAAATGGAGCGTTCATTCAGTCGAACCTGAGCTGAATTTACTACCCCTGTATTACGACTTTTTTGGTAACAATTTTTAGGAGATTCCACTATGGCCGATAAGCATCATCCTACCCCAATGCTTGATGAGCTCGAGAAAGGCCCTTGGCCTAGTTTCATTTCTGGTTTTAAACGTCTTCGTGACCAACATCCAGACGAGAGAATTAATGGTGTAGCGAACTCGCTTTTAGGTCAGCTAGAACATTCATACGAAACTCGCAAAGGTTATTGGAAAGGTGGAACCGTTTCTGTATTTGGATACGGTAGCGGAATCATCCCACGCTTTTCAGAAGTCGGTGCAGCATTTCCTGAATCAAAAGAATTTCACACGCTACGAGTGCAACCTCCTGCAGGCAACTACTACTCTACAGATATGTTGCGTCAATTAGGTGACAGTTGGGAAAAATGGGGTTCAGGTTTAGTAACGTTCCACGGCCAAACTGGCAATATTATGTTTATCGGTGCTTCAACTGATAACACACAACATTTCTTCGATGAAATTAACGAATACGGATGGGATTTAGGTGGTGCAGGACCCTGCGTGCGTACCGGAATGTCTTGTGTAGGTGCAGCACGTTGCGAAATGTCTAATGCGGATGAAATGAAAATTCACCGAACATTACTAAACAATTTTACTGATGACGTTCACCGTCCAGCCTTACCATATAAATTTAAATTTAAAGTCTCGGGTTGCCCGAACGATTGCATGAATGCAATTGAGCGTGCTGACTTTGCGATTATTGGTACTTGGCGCGATGACATGAAAGTTGATCAAGACGAAGTTAAAAAGTTTGTTAAACGCAAAGGCCGTCAATATGTAATTGACAACGTAATCACACGTTGCCCAACTAAAGCGCTGGCACTTAAAGATGACGACACACTCGATGTAAATAACAAAGATTGTGTACGTTGCATGCACTGCTTAAACGTGATGGTAAAAGCATTGTCTCCTGGTGATGACAAAGGCGTTTCAATTCTTATGGGTGGTAAACGCACCCTTAAGATTGGTGACTTAATGGGAACGGTAGTCATTCCTTTCATGAAACTCGATACTGAAGAAGATTATGAAAAGATTACTGAACTCGCAGAAGAAACCATCGACTTCTGGGCAGAAAACGGTTTAGAGCATGAGCGTTGCGGTGAAATGATTGAGCGCATTGGCTTAGTTAATTTCTTAGAAGGCGTTGATGTAGACGTTGATCCAAATATGGTTACTGAACCACGTCAAAGTTCTTACATTCGCATGGATGGCTGGGACGAGGAAGCTGAAAAGTGGTTCCAGAAGAAGTCTGAAGAAAAACAAGCAGCAGCTAGTTAATCTACTTCAAGACAAAAGAACCTAATTACAACTTTATAAGATATATAAGCGGAGAACATAATGGCGCAAGACCATCGTCCACCAATAGAATCAGGATGTCCTGACGGATTTCAGTACATGCATCCTGTGATGCGTAAAAACTACGGCATGTGGGACTATCATGAGCATCCACGCCCAGGCGTTTTACTTCATGTTGCTGATAATGGCGATAAGATTTGGACGGTCCGCGCCGGCACACAACGTATCCTAGACGTATTCACACTTCGTACTTTATGTGACATTGGCGATGAATTTGCTGATGGTTATGTGCGCTTTACGATTCGAAGCAACATTGAATACATGGTTGCTGATGAAGCAAAAGTACAACCAATGATTGATAAGCTTGAGTCAGAAGGGTTTGTTGTTGGCGGAACTAAAAACTCTGTTGCAATGATCTCTCACACTCAAGGCTGGTTACATTGTGACATTCCTGGCACTGACGCATCGGGTGTTGTAAAGGCAATGATGGATGAGCTTATTGATGAGTTCAAAGAAAACAACATGCCTAACCGTGTACACATCACGACATCTTGTTGTCAAATTAACTGTGGTGGACAAGGCGATATCGCTATCAATGTTCAACACACTAAGCCACCAAAAATTAATCACGACTTAGTATCAAATGTATGTGAGCGACCTTCAGTGGTTGCACGTTGCCCGGTTGCAGCAATTCGTCCTGCGATGGTAAACGGCAAACCTTCTCTAGAAGTAGATGAGAAGAAATGTATTTGTTGTGGTGCATGTTTCCCACCATGTCCGCCAATGCAAATTAACGATGCCGAGCACACTAAACTCGCAGTATGGGTAGGTGGCAATCACTCAAATGCTCGTGGCAAACCTACTTTCCAAAAATTAGTTGCTGCAGGAATTCCTAATAACCCACCACGTTGGCCTGAAGCTACCGCGATTGTTAAGCGTATCCTTCTTGCTTACCGCGATGACGCAAAAGATTGGGAACGTATGAACGATTGGGTTGAGCGTATTGGTTGGCCTCGTTTCTTTGAGAAAACAGGTTTACCTTTCACAAAATTCCATATTGATAACTGGCGTGGCGCACGTCGCAGCTTAAATGCTTCGACCCACATCCGTTTCTAGTATATTTAGGAGTCTATGTGAAATTTGGAATCGTAATTAACGAAGGACCGTATACGCATCAAGCATCTGATTCAGCATTACAATTTGTAAAATCTGCTTTAGCTAAAGGTCACGAAATCTTCCGCGTCTTTTTCTATCATGATGGTGTCAACAATGGCACTGACTTGGGCGTACCTCCACAAGATGACCGCAACCTTCCAAAAGAATGGTCGGAACTTGCTGAAAAACACAGTTTAGATTTAGTGGTTTGTGTTGCCGCAGCTCAACGACGTGGCATGTTGGATGAAGACGAAAGCAAACGAAATGGCAAAACCTCGAACAACTTAATCAAAGGTTTTCGTATTTCAGGTCTAGGCCAATTAATCGAAGCCGGCATCCAAGCGGATCGTCTGGTTACCTTTGGAGATTAAGCATGTCAGAAGAAGGCATCGTAAAGAAATTTTGTTATATGAACCGTAAGGCTCCTTACGGAACCATCTACGCACTTGAATCATTAGAAGTTGTACTCATTGCAGCAGCATTTGATCAAGACATCAGTCTAGTATTTGCAGATGATGGCGTATATCAACTGACCAATAACCAAGATACAGATGGAATTGGCATGAAGAACTTTTCCAAAACCTACAGTGCACTTGGTGACTACGACATTAAAAAGATTTACGTAGAAAAAGAGTCTTTAGATGAGCGTGGTTTAACCTCTGATGATCTTCAGGCTTTAGTCTATGAAGACGAAGATGATGATTGGGCAGAAAAAAATTCTTTATTTGTTGTTGGTCGTGAAGAGCTTGCAAATATCATTAATGACCAGGATGTGGTCTTAAGTTTTTAAAGGAATAAACCATGTCAGCATTACATATCGTCAACAAATCACCTTTCGAGCGCAATACATTAGAATCTTGTTTACGCCTAGCTGCTAAAGGCAGCGCAGTCCTTTTATTTGAAGATGGTGTAATAGGTGCCATGCAAAACACCAAACACTCAGACGCCGTTGCCAATGCAATGAGCGATATCTCTTTTTATGTCTTAGGTCCCGATATCAAAGCCCGTGGACTGAATGATGGCAATGTAATTGATGGAATTAAAGTTATCGATTATGACGGCTTTGTAGAGTTAACCACTGAACATAAAACAGTTCAGTCTTGGCTTTAAATTTTTATAACGTTAGGTAAATTTAGGAGAGTTGTATGCCCTTAGAAGTAAATGGTCAGTCATATGAAACTGATGAAGAAGGTTATTTAGCAGACCTTAACCAATGGCAACCTGACCTAGCTGAAGCAATGGCAACAGCAGACGGCGCCGAATTAAGTGAAAATCACTGGGAAGTTATTAACTTCTTACGTGAGTACTACGAAGAGTATCAAATTGCTCCGGCAGTTCGTGTACTTACTAAAGCGATTGGTAAAAAACTTGGTAAAGACAAAGGAAACAGCAAATATTTATATGAACTGTTCCCTTATGGTCCTGCGAAGCAAGCTTGTAAGTATGCAGGGTTACCAAAGCCAACTGGCTGCGTTTAGGTAACGGAGCACTGATTTACGCTGCTATATCGTAAAAATATTTTTCGAGTTGCTCATGTATCAATCAATACACTCCGCTCTCGAAAAATATTTCGCCTCATATCAGTCTTAAATCAGAACTCCCTTTAGAGCGCTATTAAATTTTGAGAAGTGGAATTAACCGCTTCTCAAACTAAAAACATATTGGCAACAATGTGTTTTCAAAAACAAATACATGTCAACATTAACCATAACATTCGCAATATTGTTTTATATAGCAACGGCTATATTAGTGATATTTGTTGCGCGTAAAGTCTGGATCTACAAAAAAACCCCCGCACCACTAAAAATTCCTACTACACCAGCCCCTACTACGCGAGCAGGTGTTGCTTTCAGAATGGTAAAAGAAGCCACCGTCTTCGAAAGTTTATTTAAATCTAGCAAATGGACTTGGTTATTTGGCTGGATATTTCATTTCGGATTACTTTTAGTACTGCTTAGGCATCTACGGTATTTCACCGACCCTGTTTGGGGCTGGGTTGCCTTCATACAACCATTTGGTAAGTATGCAGCGTTCATGATGCTGGCTGGATTAGCTGGCTTATTAGCACGACGAATTTTTGTTGATCGTGTTCGCTACATCTCTGCACCTTCTGATCACCTAATGCTTTTACTACTTATAGCAATCGGCGCAAGTGGTGCGCTAATGACTTTTGTAGAGCACACTGACATCGTTGCACTGAAATCATTTTTAATTGGCCTAATGACATTTGCCTGGGCAACTGAACAAGGTTTAACAGCCATGCCAAATGATTTATTACTGATTGCACATTTAAGCTTAGTGATTTTGCTAATGATTATTTTTCCATTCAGTAAACTATTACACGCACCTGGTGTGTTTTTTAGCCCTACCCGCAACCAAGTAGACAACCCGCGCGAGCAACGTCATGTCGCAGAGTGGGCTACAAAACTTAATAATAATAAAGCGAGTTAATCAATCATGGCTGCTGCAGAATTCGATACTCCAGAACTTAAAGAATATCCAGTCATCCCACGCCTACAAGAAGGTGTGATGAAGCACAGTCAACCCTATACCGCTAAAGCTGAGTTCCAAGAAAAATTAGGCTTCCCTGGCGAGCTAGTGAATAACTGGCAACAAGTAGCCATTGATAAAATGGGCGAACTACAAAATAAATATCGTTCACTGCAAGTTTTTTTAGACTCTTGTGTGAAATGCGGCGCCTGCACTGACAAGTGCCACTATTATTTAGGTACAACCGATCCTAAAAACATGCCGGTTGCACGACAAGATTTATATCGTAAAGTCTATCGTCGTTACTTCACTGTCTCGGGTAAATTATTTCCTAAACTCGTAGGCGCAGAAGATTTAACCGAAGAAGTACTAGATGACTGGTATAGCTATTTCCATCAATGTTCTCAATGTCGTCGTTGTTCTGTGTATTGTCCTTATGGAATTGATACTGCAGAAATTTCCATGGCTGCTCGTGAGGTTATGGACACAATTGGCAAGGGGCAGAAATACTGCAATGAAATTATTGGCAAGGCACAAACCATTGGTAACAACTTAGGCTTACCTGAACCTGCTTTATTAGACACATTAGAAGGCCTGGAAGAAGATGTTGAAGAAGATACTGGTGTAAAAGTTCGTTTCCCAGTAGATGAGAAAGGTGCGGATGTTTTATTAATTACCCCCTCTGCGGATTTCTTTGCCGAACCACATATCGACGGTTTAATTGGTTATGGAAAAGTATTTCATCAAGCTGGCATTTCTTGGACCTTAAGTTCTTACGCTAGTGAAGCTGCTAACTTTGGTATGTTTATCGGCAGCTATGAAAACATGCAAAAACTTGCACTGCGGATTCGTCAGGCTGCGATTGATTTAGGTGTAAAAAGAATTGTTTTTGGCGAATGCGGCCATGCATGGCGTGTTGCTTATTCGTTCTTAAATACATTGGCCGGCCCATTTGATTTCTTAGATCCGGATTATCCAGTACCGCAACATATTTGCGAAGTTACCCACGGCTTAATTAATGAAGGCAAATTAACTTTAGATCCATCACTGAACGATGACATGGTCATCACTTATCATGACTCATGTAATGTTGCACGCGCATCACGCATGGGAGATAAAGCTGGTGGTCAGTTTGAAATTCCAAGAGACATCATTAAAGCGGTATGCAACAACTATGTAGACATGCCAAGCCATGCTATTAAAGAAGGCACTTACTGTTGCGGCGGTGGCGGTGGCTTGTTGACGGATGATTTGATCGAGTTACGTGTAAAAGGTGCACTACCACGCATGGAAGCACTAAAAAATGTAGTCGATGAATATGGAGTAACTCACATGGCTGCGATCTGTGCCATTTGTAAGAGTCAATTTTCTAAAGTATTCCCATACTACGATTTCACCATGGATCAAATTATTAGTTTGCATCAACTGGTTAGTAACGCGATTGTTTTAGAACCAGAAAATGCTACCGAAGATGGTGGTGGCGAAAATACAGATGATGATAACCAAGCCGAGGCGGCTTAATCACAATTTTATTTTTTTAATTAGATATATAAGGGCTAGGAGCTAAACATGGCAAGTTCTAAAGAAGAAATGGACCATAAACTTACGTTTAGAAAGTATGAAGAAGGTGATTACACCTGGGGTAACTTTGGTGACCAAATCTTTAAAGAAGATACTTCTCACAAATGCCCAACGTATGTGCACCGCACACCGCCTTGCCAAGGCAGCTGCCCTTCTGGTGAAGACATTCGCGGATGGCTGCAAATAGTTCGTGGTATAGAGAAGCCACAACAAGAAGACATGAGCATGCAAGAATATGCATTCTTGCGATCTACTGATGCGAATCCATTCCCTTCAATGATGGGTCGCGTTTGCCCCGCCCCATGTCAAGATGGCTGTAACCGTAATCACGTAGAAGACTTCGTTGGCATTAACGCTGTAGAGCAATACATTGGTGACACAGCATTTGAACAAGGGTTTAAATTCGAAGCTCCAGCTAAACTATCAGGCAAAACTGTAGCCATCATTGGTGGCGGTCCAGCAGGTCTTGCTGCAGCCTATCAGCTACGCCGCATGGGTCACGCAAGTGTAATTTTTGATGACCATGATGAGCTAGGTGGTATGTTTCGTTATGGGATTCCTGGTTATCGTACTCCACGCCCCCATCTTAATCATGAAATTCAACGCATTATTGATATGGGTAATATCGAAACGCGAATGAATACGCGAGTCGGTAAAGACGTATCGGTAGAAGATGTTGAAAAAGAATTTGATGCCGTTTTATGGGCGCTTGGTTGCCAATCAGGTCGCGGTTTACCTGTTGATGGTGGAGATGCGCCTAACTGTGTAGCCGGTGTGAAATTCTTAGAAGCCTTCAACACAGGCAGATTACAAGTCACTGCGGATCGAGTGGTATGTGTTGGTGGTGGTGATACTTCTATAGACGTAGTATCCGTTGCCCGTCGACTAGGTCGAATTGAAAAACTTAACAAAGAAGAAGCACCAGAACATGTAATTGGTGGTTATGTGGCTCATGATGCGGCTTATGCTGCTGCACGTGAAGGTGCAGAAGTAACACTTACTTCGTTATTTCCAAAAGCAGAAATGACTGCAGCTGAACATGAAGTACATGACGCACAACGCGAAGGCGTAACCATTAAAGATGGTGTGATGCCAGTGAAAGTTATTTTAGGTGATGATGGACGCGCTACTGCATTACGAATGGCAACATGCGAAATGGTAGACAACCGTCCTACTCCTGTAGAAGGTACTGAATTTGATATTGAATGCGACTTAATTGTATCTGCAATTGGCCAAGGCGGTGACCTAGAAGGTCTTGAAGAATTTAATAATGGTCGCGGCTTAATTGATGCGGATAAGTTTTATGCCGTTCCTGATCGTGAAGGACACTTTGTAGCAGGTGACATTATTCGCCCTCACCTACTTACCACTGCAATTGGCCAAGCTTCTATTGCTGCAGAAAGTATCGATTACTTTTTCAATGACACTGAAATCAGAAAGCGACCAAAAGTTGATGTCCACCATTTTGATTTGCTAGAGAAACTACAAGAATCTGGTCTTGAGCCAGAAGATTATCAAACTGGCGAACATTGGGGCACAGATGAAGCGGAATACTCAGTACATAACTTTGAGGATCGTGCTGCACAAGAGATCATTCCATACGATGAGTTATTCTTAGGTCACTTCCCTTTCACTCCACGTTTATTACGTGAAGAACATGGTCCAGATGCTGAAGAAGTATTGGGTCACTTTGAAGAACGCATGAAAAACTTTACAGACGAGCAAGCGGTAGAAGAAGCAGGTCGTTGCATGAGTTGTGGTATGTGTTTTGAATGCGATAACTGCGTAGTCTACTGCCCTCAAGATGCTGTATTCCGTGTTAAGAAAGATAAATCTACTACAGGACGTTATGTAGACACTGACTACAATAAATGTATCGGTTGTCACATCTGTGCGGATGTTTGTCCTACTGGGTACATCGATATGGCACTAGGCCACTAGCGCACAACTAAAAATGCGTCTTTTTCGTAATAACTTTGTCAGTGTCGTGCTCAAATCCTCATGTATAGATACATACACTCCGGTTCTGCGCGCGCCACTTTCTCGCTCTAACGAAAAATCCACAATTTTTAGAAGTACACTAGAAATACCTTGTAAAATGCTTATTTAAAAAATTAATAAAGTATTCGAGCAGCATGAGAAATTTTTTGAAAAAATATTTTAGTTATTTGTTATTAGCAATAACAATATTGTTCTGTGCAATTGGAATTACCATTGCTTATGCAGATGGTGATCATCCAGATATTCCTGCGCCGAAACAAAACTACGATGAAGAAACACTCTGTGTTGAACCTGTAGAAGTCATGCGCAAACAACATTTTGAGTTTGTACTTGATCATCGTGACCAAACGGTTATCGATGGTATACGCACTAAGAAACATAGCTTAAATGAGTGCATCGATTGCCATATCACAGCTAATCAACAAGGTAACTATGCACGATATTCTGAAGACACCCATTTCTGCGCAAGCTGCCACCAATATGCAGCAGTAAATATTGATTGCTTCCAGTGCCATGCTGATCGGCCCGAAGAAGCGATTCGCAAAGCAAAGAATCCTAATCAAACCGTAGAATATTCTGACCACGAGAAAATAAAAAATTATCTACACCTTAGCAAGGTAGAACCTAAATAAGATAATACTCATGCGCTATAAATTAGACATTGATACCAATATCGACAACCTACTCAACAAGGTTGACGAACCCGCAAATGAAATTGTCTATCAAGCAGATACAAATGTAGACAACAGTAAGCGCGATTTTTTACGCAACGCTGCAGCAGTAGGCACGTTAACCATTGCCCCGGGGGTTATGCTATATCAAACCGCCTCTGCAAAACCTGCTGATCAAGCCGTTACTAACCAACAACGCTGGGGAATGCTAGTTAACACCAATGTATGTCAAGAAGACTGTGATGCTTGTGTGACTGCTTGCAATGAAGAACATGGATTGTGGGAATTAGGCCGACCTGAAACCGATGCGCAGTGGATTCGAAAATTAGACATAAAAGACAAGCAAACCGGTCATGTAACTTCTTTGCCAATGATGTGCCAACATTGCGAACATCCACCCTGTGTAGATGTATGCCCTACCGGTGCATCGTTTAAACGCGAAGATGGCATCGTATTGGTCAATGCACATACATGTATTGGATGTCGTTATTGCATGATGGCTTGCCCTTATAAAGCTCGCTCTTTTATACATGAACCGCTAGAAGATCAATTACCGCATGCACCACGCGGCAAGGGTACTGTTGAAAGTTGCACACTATGCGTACACAAAATAGATAAAGGCGATAACAACACTGCCTGTGCAGAAGCCTGTGCTAAAGACGGTCACCATGCACTTTTATTCGGTGATTTAAATGACCCGAATAGTGAAATTTCTAAACAGTTAGAAAAGCACGGTGGCGTACAAATACGCGCAGACCTTGATCTAAATACCGGTGTACGTTATCGCGGATTATAAAATATACTTTTTTAATTCAGATATCCTGAAAAAATACAAAAACGAAAACAGTAACGATGATTGAAACTACTCGATTCAGCTCTATTGAAGCCAAGTCTGCACAGTATTGGATTTTACTAATTGTATTAGGTTTAGCAGCAGTGGTGGGTTATCTATCATCCCATCATATGGATGCTCATGGTCACCACGTATCGGGCATGACCAATCAAATTGTTTGGGGATTCCCTCACGTTATCGCAATATTTTTGATTGTCGCAGCATCCGGTGCATTAAATGTCGCATCCATATCATCTGTGTTTGGCAAATATGACTATAAACCGTTAGCAAGACTCTCCGCTCTACTGGCCATCGCCTTATTAGTAGGCGGGCTAGCTATCCTGGTATTAGATTTGGGTAGACCTGATCGTTTGATCGTAGCCATGACGAAATATAATTTTAAATCTATTTTCGCCTGGAATATTTTCTTATACACCGGCTTTATTATCATTACCGGCATCTACTTATGGATGATGATGGAACGCAAAATGAATAAGTTCAGCAAAACGGCTGGCTTATTTGCTTTTATCTGGCGACTCATCCTCACCACAGGCACTGGCTCAATTTTTGGTTTCTTGGTAGCACGCCAAGCCTATGATGCAGCCATCATGGCACCAATGTTTATTATTATGTCATTTGCTTTTGGTATGGCTATATTTATCCTAGTTCTTCAGGCTAGCTATAAATGGACGGACCGTAATTTAGGCGATGCCATGTTAGATAAACTCAGAAAGTTGCTCGGCATTTTTGTTGCAGCCATCCTGTATTTTGTAATAGCCCACCACTTAACTAACTTATACGCAACAGAGCATCATGGCATAGAAGCGTTCATATTAATGAATGGTGGTATTTACACTTACTTATTCTGGGGCGCACAAATAATTTTAGGATGCTTAATTCCACTAGCCTTAGTATTCATTAAACCCATGAGTCAGTGTCGAAATTGTTTAAGCATTGCTTCTATATTCGTCATCATTGGTGGCTTAGCACAACTATATGTCATCATCATCGGCGGACAAGCCTACCCTCTAGAAATGTTTCCTGGCTATGAAGTCAGCAGCAGCTTCTTTGATGGCGTAGTGGCAGAATATACTCCGAGCATTTGGGAAGTATTACTAGGCATTGGTGGCACGTGTATTTCTTTACTCATTGTTGCTGCGGCAATTGCAGCATTAGATTTCTTGCCTGAAAGCTTATCCGACAATGCTTTAGAATTAAAATCGGCAAAATCTACTTAAGCCCCTGTGGCACAGGCGTGCTGTAACTAATCATCGTGGCACATATATTAATTTCTGCTGCCAATAAATCATCCGGTAAAACGGTTTTAAGCATCGGTATCTCAGCCGCATTTCACCAACAAGGTTTAGCAGTTCAAACCTTCAAAAAAGGTCCTGATTACATTGACCCCATGTGGCTCGCAAAGGCCACACACCGTAATAGTTATAATCTAGATTTTTGGACTCAATCCGAAACAGAAATTACTACAACATTTAGCGCACATAATCATGATGCTGACATCAGTATTATTGAAGGCAATAAGGGTTTACACGATGGTCTTGCTGCAGATGGTAGTAACAGCAACGCTGCCCTAGCCAAACATACTGATGCGCCAGTAATTCTCGTATTAGATACCCGTGGCACCATCCGTGGTGTAGCGCCATTGCTGCTTGGATATCAACAATTTGACCCAGCAGTAAATATTGCAGGGGTAATTTTAAATTTTGTAGGTGGTGAACGACATGCCGCTAAACTTAGAACGGTTATCGAGCGTTACACCGATATTCCAATCTTAGGTATGGTGCAACGTAATGCAGAGTTAGAATTAGTTGAACGGTACCTAGGCCTGATGCCAAGCAACGAAGATCAATATGCAGACACTAAAATTTCACGCATTGCAGAAATTGTAAGCGAACAAGTCGATCTAGAAAAAATCAATGCTATTGCAAATGCTGCAAAAGTCCCTCTTCTAGAAAAAAACACACACAAATATGAACAATATGCTTTAAAAATTGCCTATGCAGATGATGAGGCGTTTGGATTTTATTATGCAGATGACTTAGATACTTTTCGCCAGCATGGTGTACAACTTATTGCCTTTAATACTTTACACGATGAAAGCTTGCCAGAAGCTGATGCATTATTTATTGGTGGCGGCTTTCCCGAGAAACGCATGCACGAATTAGCTGCGAACACTAATATGAAACGTGCCATACACCATGCCATAGAGAAGGACATGCCAGCCTATGCTGAATGTGGTGGTTTAATGTATTTAAGCAATGCAATTCAGTATGAAAATCAGCGCGCTGAGATGGTAGGTATTATAAATGCAGACTGCGAAATGCATGAAAAACCGATTGGCCGTGGTTACACGTTATTACAAAACCATGCAGACCACCCATGGAATACTAGCGCTAACTCTAAAACTGATATAGAAATACCAGGACATGAGTTTCACTACTCTAAACTCAATAAACTGCCTCAAAATCCTTACTTTGCCTATAATGTGAATCGTGGATTTGGTATTAACGGCCAAAACGACGGTGTCATCTATAAAAATTTGTTGGCTTGCTACGCACACCAACGAAACACACAAAAAAATCAATGGATTTTAAACTTTCTAGAATTTATAAAATCCAAGTCTTAGATGTACTACAATTAGAGGCCCTTAAAAAATATAATCGAATACTTCTATGACCATTCAAGTAACTGAAACAGCAGCGAATCAAATTAAAAAAGCAGCTGTTGAATCTAAACTAGAAAATACACCACTACGAATAGCAGCAACACGTAATAGTGATGAATCCATTCATTATGGCCTCGGCTTTGATGATATAGGCAGTAATAGTGAAAAAGATCACGCCTTTGAATCCAATGGCGTGGATATTGTCGTTGCAGATTCTAGTCTTGGCTTACTAGACGGCACAACCCTTGATTATATTGAGTTAGAGCCTAAGCAATTTCATTTCGTTTTTTTAAACCCAAACGATCCCAATTACACTCCACCTACTGAAACATAATTCAAAAATCGAGGTTCTAATTATGAATGCTAAAAAATTTATCATCGCTTGTATCGCAGTAATAATATTCATTATGGCTTTTGATTTTTTATACCATGGTATGTTTATGGCTAGCACCTACGAACAAACAGCTGATTTATGGCGACCTCACGAAGTCATGAATGACTATATGATTTGGATGAGTTTAGGACAAATCATTATGTCAGTAGGTTTTGTAGCGCTATTTACCAAAGCTTTTAAACGTGGCGGCATAGCTGAAGGCGCAATCTATGGCTTGTTAGTCGCAATATTATTCATCGGTACTAACCTAATAATGTATGCTGTCGCACCTTATCCTATAAGCATGGTAATTAATTGGATAATAGGGGTTACAATACAATTGGTTTTAGCTGGAATTATTGTTGCCTTTATATTTAGAAATAAATCCACCACATGAAAAAATTTCTAAGTTTTATTATTTTACTGCTGATCATTATTGGTGTTATCGGCTATTTTTTACCTACCACTTTTACCGTCAGTAAAACCGCTACCATTTCGGCAACACCTTCTACCATTCACAAATATGTGGGTGATCTTAATACTTGGCAAACTTGGACTGCTTGGAGTGGTGACGACCCAGAAATTGAAATAACTATTGGTGAAAATACAACTGGAATTGGTGCCAATCAAAGCTGGACAGATAAACATGGCGGAGGCTCACTTATTTTTACATCATGGTCACCTGAAAAAGGTATTGAGTATGATTTATTTTTTCAGGGCGGCAAATACAAAAGTAAAAGCGCCATTCAGTATGACACTAGCTCTCAAACACGTACACGAGTTCAATGGACATTAGATGGTGACATGGGCATGCCTATTATTGGCGGTTATCTTGCCTTACTTACTAAGTATTCGATTGGGGAAATGTTTCAAGACGGCTTGAATCAATTAAAATTATTAGCTGAAGCAGAAAAATAATCGGTATTTATTATAACCTCACTGTTATCTGGTTTATTTTCATCCAGATCCTGACCGTTAGCTAATTCAGCCTTACTAACGGTCCACTAGTGTATTCGTGTTACATCACGAACTCGCTACACTCCTATATTAAGAGTGTTTTTGTAAGCGAGACTAATATGCGGTATAGCAGCCCTACGCATCCAATCAAAATTTTTTGTACGCTTTTGATTTTATTAACAACGTTATTATTATCAGCATGTGCAACACAATATATTGCGGATTCTGATGCGGATCAACTGGTAGCCGCGATGCAAGACTTACCAGAAGTTAAACCATATTTAGCCAATGCACACTTTTATCCAGAGGCCAAAAATAGCACCGGAAAAGTAGAAGCTGACAATGTTGATGATCGTAATTTGAGTAAGATCGTTATCTCAGAAGACGAGATGCTAAATCTTGCCGGCCATGCCAGTCTTTTTCGTTGGTTTCAAAATGATGGTGGTCATGTAGATCTACCTTTACTTAATGTTCACGCTCGAATTTATAAACTCGATCATTCAATTCGTATCATAAATGGGCGCATGCAACCTATTGCGAAAACTAAAATCGAAATATATTTAACCAACGCAAAGAAAGAAAGAATTTATGAAAGCGTTTTCACGACTGAAGGTGAAGGACAAGAAGGAAAAATTTTACGCAACAAACGCGAAACCCAAGATCTCTATGGACAGGCAATTTATAAAGCAATGGTACTAGCATTTGAATCTGCTTTTGCAGATATTGCAGACGAATTAAACCTCAGACCTATAGATTTTGATATTGATCAAGTCGAATTAAAGGAAGAACTAGCCGATGCAGAATAAAGGTCATTACATTACCTAAAACCTGCTCTAGCTATATTCGCTAACCTTCTATCTCCCCCTAAACGACGATTCTTTTCACCACTGAAGTGAATGCCACTTGAGCTAAAAGCATCTCGTCTATCATCTTGACGTCTATCATCATGATGTTTAAATTTACAAGTACATTGCTGATTACATCCCTGTAAAGGCAAGATCGGAGCTTCAGCAGACAAAAAACGTTTGCCATGCAGCGCTAACACTTCTTCGCATGCATCATAAGATATTTTCAATTCCACACAGTGATATGGATTGAATGCAGACTTTGCAACCACTTTCACTTTCGATGGCCCAATACTTTTCTTTGAGCTTTTTTTATTTGAACGCGACGACCATATCGCCATAACCCAACTCCTAAACAATCTTTATTATAAATTTCGCTACTTATTGTTATGGGCAGGAATCAAAGAACTACACATCTGTGAACAAGTAACAAATTAATTGTAAATCAAAATAACTGATTATTCGACTATAAATTTTTTATGTCGATGATTAATTTAGACTGGGTAACTATTAAAAGTCCATGAATAGGGATAGTTTGAAACAATTGTTTTGATTTGTTGAATAACAAATCAAAAACTATTTATTTATTACAGAATAATTTCCCTTCAATATATGGGTATTTATTCTTAGAAAAATCTTTGCCGCGAAATTCTTCTTTATCAAATTCATATTCAAATTCGCGCGACTTACATAGCTTTTCTGCTTTAGCCAACCACTTTTCATTCGCAGTTTCTAAACTCATCTGCAAAACTCCGCTATATGCTAAATAATGCTTGCCCACACTGAGTTCAGTATGACTGTACCTTGCTTGCACTTCTTCATTAGATTTAGGTAGCGAAAGACAAGCTGTACAAAAACTTATGCTCAGTAAACTGCAGACGGTAAGTCGGTAAAGGTTTGAAGTCAAAATAAGACCAACTAAGTATTTGAGAAATAATCCGAAGAGGTAATTATCTGTGACTTAGGCGCGAAAGAATACCGCGCCAAGTACAGAATCAGGTCGGCGGTTAAAATTTGCCGATAATAGCAACACCAATAATGATGCAAGGAATAACCATCGCAGCCACCACTAACATTGTTTTTACAAATTCGTCCATTTCCTTACTCCTATGAAATTATTATGGTTTTTGAGTATCCGCTTTACTAGCTAGAGTCAGCCACTATAAGCTTGTCACCCTAAGCCTATTATCGCTAAAGCCAAGCTGACCTACAAGAACGACCGTTATCTATTGTTTGATATACATCGCAGGGCTTGATCCACCTCTCAAATCTAGCCTTCTACCCATATTGGCAATATAGCTCAAAGGCTGGAGAGAACCGTTATAATCCATGAATTCAAGACATCGGCATACTCAGCTCCTCAACCCAGAATTTCAATACGCATGAAAATACATCTATACGCTGAGGATAGAAGACGTAATAAAAAATCTCGCCGACGAAAAAAATCCTCTGCATCGCCCCTTGCCAGACTTCTAAAACGGGCCATGAAATGGACCAGAAATCTTATAATCATTCTTTTTAGTTTAAGCTTACTCGCAACTCTTGCTTTACGCTGGGCTAATCCACCCTATACCAGCTTCATGATTGTACAAAGAATCTCTACTGAGTTTGTGCCATATAAAATAAATTGGATTACCATAGATGAAATTTCTCCACATTTATTAATCGCTGTCGTGGCTGCAGAAGACCAAAAATTTCCGAATCATTATGGTTTTGATTTCAAAGCTATTCAATCTGCACTCGAGAAAAATAAACAACAGCAAGGATTGCGAGGGGCAAGCACCATTACTCAACAAGTGGCTAAAAATATCTTCCTCTGGCCTAACAAAAGCTTTTTCCGCAAAGGCCTTGAAGCCTATTTTGCATTATTAATTGAAACACTCTGGCCAAAGTCACGTATTCTTGAAGTATATTTGAATGTTGCCGAATTTGGGCCAAATATTTTTGGTGTGAAAAATGCCTCTTATACGCATTTTAAAAAATCTGCTAAGCAGCTAACACAGCATGAAGCTGCACTCCTCGCTGCAGTATTACCGAACCCTCATAAACTACATGCTTCCCAACCATCAAGTTATGTCAATCAGCGTGCAGAGCATATTTCAAATCAAGCTCGCTCACTTGGCGGGCCAGAATACTTAAAAAGTATTTGGCACTAATTATTTAAACTGAATTATAAATTCTTAAGTTTTATCCAGAATATACTCAAAATAATTTCCCATGAACAATGCGTATAATTAACCACCCATAAAGCTACGAAATCGAACAACCAACATTAAAATTAATATGAACAATAAAAAAAATACTAGCGCTCATACGAATGAGGAACTGCATAGCCTGCCGAAACAAAACCTCAGTGATTTTTTATCTTCACTACAAGTATGGACACAGAAGATTCGTGCAGGTGAGCTAACTGCACGCATACCAATATCCGATCACGCTGAATTTACAGAACTCAGTCAAGACATTAATTTTGTTGGCGAGATGTTGGGGTCATTATCACGAGATGCTGATCTGCAATTACAACGCCACACTGAACATATTGCGCAAAAAAATAAGTCATTAGAAACACTTTATGATGTAGTAACTAGTATTAACGTGACTCGTGATGTACAAACTTTGCTGACACATTTTTTACACACCATGACAGAACTAGTCAATGCACATGCAGCAGTAGTGTACCTAGAAGCAGAAAAAAACACTTGTTCATTAATTGCAGAAATTGGCATGAATGCTAGTTTCAGTAATCGACATCCATACTTACCTGAACAACCAAACAACACATCAGAAGATGATGACAATCAACAAACCATTCCAGTTGGAATAATTTCTTGCCCAAATGAAATTTCTTCTGCTTACTTTAGCAGTAAGCCACTATCGATCCTGATCGTGCCATTACAGTATCGCGGTAAACTTTTAGGTGCCTATAATTTATATATAGATGAAAATCGATTTTCTAAAAAAAGCGAATATGAAGATTTATTTACCAGCATAGGGCGTCATCTTGGCATAGCAGTTGAAAAAGCCCGCTTAGATGAAGAAGCCAACACACTAAATATAGTTCGTGAACGTAGTAGCTTTGCCAATGAATTACATGATTCATTGGCACAGACTCTTGCAAGTATTAAATATCAAGTTCGCGTGTTAGACGAAACCATTCACCAGGAAGATGATGAAGCTACCTGGCAAGAATTAGAGCGCATCGAAACAACCATCGATGAAGCCCACTCAGAACTACGGGCCTTAATTGCTCATTTTCGACTACCTGTAGGGGAACACAGTTTAACCGGCTCTGTGGAGCAAATAGTTGAACGTTTCAAACAAGAAAGCGACGATGTGCAGGTCTACTTACAAAAAGAATGGCCAGACACCAAATTACCGACCCAAATCGAACTACAAGTTATACGCATCATTCAAGAAGCACTCACTAATGCACGTAAGCACAGTGAGGCTAAAGTAGTGCGGGTATGGATGCGTGGCGATGAAAAAGGTCATTATTTTGTACTAATTGAAGATGATGGAGTTGGCATTTCTGAGCAACAACAGCAGAATTCGGCAGGTGAGCATGTCGGATTGAGCGTAATGCAGGACCGCGCCAACAGAATTGGTGGTACACTTAGCATTGAGGGAGAAGCTGGTGAAGGTGTACAAGTACGCCTAGAATTTGATTACTCACCAGATGCTCTACAAAATGAACATAATAATCAGAATATAAGCCAAGATTTATGACTCCTGACACTGCACTACGCATCGTCGTTATCGACGACCACACCCTGTTTCGTGATGGATTACAAAGCCTACTTGGCCGCCATGGCATTGAAGTAGTCGCCTCTGTAGGTGATGGCCGAGAAGGTATCCGCCTAGCCCAAGAGTTACGACCCGATATCGTATTACTGGATATGCGTATGCCAAATATGAGCGGTCTCGAAGTACTTAAACAATTTCAACAAGTTAAATTTGAATCTCCTATCGCTATGCTAACTACTAGCGGGGACGAACGTGACCTTGTTGAAGCATTACGTAACGGTGCTAAAGGCTACTTATTAAAAGACATGGAACCGGATGATGTGGTGGCTGCATTACGCGAAATTATCCAAGGCGAAACCGTCGTCGCACCAAATTTGACACAGATTTTAGCCAAAGTAGTCAAAGGTGAAGATCCACTTGAACCTGAGCCCAGCCCACTTGATAATTTAACACCTAGAGAACGTGAAATTTTAAGTCTGCTTGCAGAGGGCCAAAGTAATAAAGTCATTGCTCGAAATCTTGGTATTTCAGATGGCACTGTTAAATTACATGTAAAAGCTATTTTAAGAAAATTAAATATTCACTCTCGTGTTGAAGCTGCCGTCATTGCAGTGGAACAAGGACTACGCGCTAAAAAAACCTACCCTGACACTTAAATAAATTGTTCGCAGCTTCAGCTGTGAACAATTTATCTTTCTTCATTGCAATATGAAAACCTTCAATCAGCTAGTATCTGAAAACTCACAGCAAGTAACCGAACTCATGCCGTGGGATCTTGAAAAAAAACTGACACAAGATAAACCACCAATACTTCTAGATGTTCGTGAAGTTACTGAATTCACAGCCATGCATATCAAAGGTTCGGTCAATGTACCAAGAGGAATTTTAGAAATAGTTTGCGACCTTAATAATAAAAATGACGCGCCAGAATTAGTTAATGCACGCAATCAAGAAGTCATAGTGATCTGTGGCTCAGGCAAACGAAGCATAATGGCTGCTAGCACCATGGTAGAGATGGGTTATGTAAATGCGACTTCTCTTAAAACAGGATTAAAAGGCTGGAATGATTACAATCTACCCTTAGTTAATCATCAAGGTGATTCAGTCGATCCTGAAC
>JBOEHC010000003.1:7075-7301 GCA_050633765.1 Gammaproteobacteria bacterium | reverse complement strand
TTGCTACTCTCTACCTTAATTCACAGAAACCATCGACGCTTAATCGATTCAGGTAGCTTATAGATTCTATCTAACGAATAATTTTCTGCTGCTGCAGTTATTTAAGTACTTCGATATCTAATTCTGATACTAAAGTTTTCACACCGCAGTAAGAAATTTATGAAATATTACTTCGCAATGTAGTTATATATAAATATAAATCAGGAAATTAGGTTAAGTTGGTGAA
>JBOEHC010000003.1:0-7045 GCA_050633765.1 Gammaproteobacteria bacterium | reverse complement strand
TGCTCTACCAGCTGAGCTAACGGCCCACGCGAAGCGCGCTATCCTACCGTAAATCCCAACAAAGCTCCACGCATTAAGCTATCCATTTCTGGTTAGTTTGCATCATTTATATAGAGTCGGATCAACGATTTCAGCATCTTTAAATCCTTGCTTACGATAATGACAAGAATCACAGCTACCACAAGCTTTTCCTTCATCGTCAGCCAAGTAACATGACACAGTATTGGAATAATCGACCTTCAGTTCGTAGCCTAATTTAATGATTCCTGCTTTGCTCAAAGTAATTAGAGGAGCATGGATTGTGAGTGTATTCCCCTCAACACTAGCTTTAGTAGCTAAATTTGCCATGCTCTCATAGGCTTGTATAAATTCTGGCCTACAATCAGGATACCCAGAATAATCAACTGCATTTACCCCAATAAATATATCTTCGCTTTGCAGCACTTCCGCCCAAGCCATGGCTATCGATAAAAACACCGTATTACGTGCTGGCACGTAGGTAATCGGAATTTCTTCTGAAGCAGGCATTGCAATATCTTGAGGGATGCTGATTTCATGGTCAGTTAATGCCGAGCCTTTAAATGTCGACAGGTCAATATCAAAGACTTTGTGCTCAATAACCTTATAAATTTTTGCAATCTTTGCAGCTGCATTCAGCTCTGAACTATGTCGCTGACCATAAGCAAAGCTTAAGGTGTAGCAGTTGAATCCTTGTGATTTAGCAACTGCTAATGTAGTTGCGGAATCAAGCCCTCCAGAAAGAAGGATAATTGCGCTTTTATTTTGTGACAACTCATTTCATCCAGATGTTGTTAATTAACAGATACGGTTCAGTTAAGATTGTATTAAACATTAAAATTACTGCAACTGGAATTCATCACAGGCCATAATAATGCATACTTTAATTATTTCCCTGCGACACTTGTATCCGTTAGGCCAGAATATATAAATTTTTATTTCCCTGCGAGGTCACCCCATAATATTTTATGCAGCTGTAATTGAAAACGCACATTGAGTTGATCTTTCACAATCCAATTCGCAAGCTTCTTCCCTTCCAGCTGATCAAAACTAGGTGAAAATAATACTTCACATCGATTTTTTAGTTGGTACTCAGCAATTATATTCTTCGCCCATTTATAATCTGATTGGCTACATATAACAAATTTCACTTGATCATTTTCGCGCAGATAATTGATATTATCCCAACGATTTTTTTCAGTTTCTTTCGATGCTGGCGTTTTAATATCCATCACTTTGATCACACGTGGATCTACTTCACTAATATCGAGCGCACCACTTGTTTCTAATGAAACAATATAATTTTGATCGCATAATTGACTTAACAAGACCAAACAAGACTTTTGCGCAAGCGGCTCACCACCGGTTACCGTGACATGCTTTAAATTAAAAGCAGCAACTTTTGTAGAAATTTCATCGAATGACATCCAATCTCCGCCACTAAATGCATAGGCCGTATCACAATACTGGCAGCGCAAGGGGCAACCGGTTAAACGCACAAATACGGTAGGCATTCCAATGCTAGTTGATTCGCCTTGAATGGATGAAAATATTTCAGTAATACGTAGCTTTTCAGCCTGAGAGTTTGTTCCCAAAGGGGTAACTGTTGCAGATGTTGTCATACAAGTTTAAAGAAGTTCTGATTTATTATGAGATTAGGCAAAAAATATCGAAATGAGCGACGTGTACTCACTCATACATAAGTGATATTAAGAATATTTTTTAACGACATACTCATGATGAATCAGTGCTTCCCGCACTTAATGACCTTCGCGAGCCATTCTTTCAAGTCGCTGTTTTGCCAAACTTGCAACACTTGAATTTGGAAACTGTGTACGTAGTCGTGTGAGCTCCACTCGTGACTCTTCATATTGGCCAAGCTCATAATGCGTGAATCCTAACTTCAATTTAGCATCTGCCACCTTTGAACTTGCAGGATACTTTTCAATGACTTTAGTAAATTCGGTTAATGCTTGCGGATAACGTTTAGAAACATAGTTTGCCTCTGCTAACCAATATTGCGCATTTGACGCATACTTGCTTTGTGCATGAGTTTGCAGAAACCCATTAAATGCGACGATGGAATCATCATACTTTCCTTGCTTTAGCAAGGTAAAAGCATTCTTATAATCTTGCGCAGCTTCATTAGAAGCGCTAGTGGAAATAACCGTACTTGCATCGTTTGCAGAAGTTGACGCAACAGCTTGTTGATCAGTATCAGTCACTACCGATGATTTTTGAGCTTGTTCAGTCGAACTATTATTCAAAACAATATCGTCCGTTTGAGCTGAACCATTTCCTATTGCACTATTATCAGCTGTTCCTGATTGCAAACGACGATCCATATCTAAATACTGCTCACGCTGTCGTGTTTTTAGCAAGTTGAGCTCATGTGTAAGTTGTTCATTCTCGCCCCGCAACTTTTGAATCTCACGTTGCAATGCATCAATTCGTTGCGACAATTTTATTAGTGCCTCACTATTTGCAACGCGCTCAACACGTTGCAATCTTGCTTCCATTGCATCAAACCGTTCATTATTTGCTTTATGAGCAGTCACCATGGTTGACACTTGCATTAATACAAGTGTCACCAATAGCTTTAGCCAGAATGTTTTAAGCATCATCCTTAATATTGTTTCCTTAAATTATTGCAACTATCTTACTGAATGATTTCTACACGTCTATTTTGTTGCCATGACTCTTCACCAGAACCAACAACGGCAGGTTTTTCTTCACCATAACTAACAATATCTAACTGATTACCACTCACACCTTGCAGCATAATTAAATCACGTACCGTTTGCGCACGCTGCTCTCCCAAGGCAAGATTAAATTCACGCGTGCCACGCTCATCTGCATGACCTTCTAAACGAAGCTGCGCAGCTGGATTTGTAGTTAGCGTCTCTGCAGCGGCCATAATTAATGGTAGCGACTCGTCGCGAATTTCTGCACTGTTGTAATCAAAATATACAACGTTACCCGACTGCGCAATCACATCATCAAGTGATCCCATGGCTAGTCCGCCCTCACCATCAAGACCAGATGTTTGTGACTCATCCAGCGATACATCACCACCTTCATAATCATCACTTATTACATCGCCAGGCATAGGCTTAGTGCTTGTGCTACAAGCACCTAGTGAAAATAAACTTATAAAAAATACAATAAGTAATTGCTTTGTCATAACTCACTCCTCTTTGTGGTTATTAAAAATAGATCAAAATATAATTAACGAAATGGTGACCATGATGGTTCACGCACATCGCCTTCGGTTAAACGTAGTTTCTGTTTAACTCTCCCGTCTGCACTTACGGCAGCTAAAACTCCTCTACCTTGATCCGCAGTAGCATACATAATCATGCTGCCATTCGGTGCGAAGCTAGGTCCTTCATCTAAGTGGCCATCGCTAATCACTCGCATAGCCTTAGATTGTATATCCATTACCGCGATACGATAACCATTACCGCTATTATTTACCATTGTCACATAACGCCCATCAGACGAAACATCTGCCGCCGCATTATATTTACCGTCAAAGGTGATTCGTTGAGCTTTACCACCATTTGTCGACACTTGATAAATCTGTGGCCCTCCACTTCGATCAGAAGTGAATAATAAAGTTTTTCCGTCCGGCATCCAACTCGGCTCTGTATCGATAGCTGGACCACTGGTAAGACGTTGTAGATTCTTAGCCCCCAGGTCCAAAATATAAATATCGGGACTACCTGAAGCCGAAAGCGTCAACGCCAAACGCCTGCCATCCGGTGACCAGGAAGGGGCGCTATTAATGCCTGATTTAGCAGATACTTTTGCTCGTGTTCCTTGAATAATATCTTGAACATAAATTGCAGAATTACCGCTTTCAAAAGACACATATGCTAGGCGCGTGCCATCCGGTGACCAGGCTGGCGATAAAATTTGTTTGCTAGAAGAAAATATCGTTCGCGGATTGTAACCATCGGCATCAGCAATCTGTAACACGTATTTTTGATTGCCAGTGCCTTTGTTAACGGTACTAACATATGCAACACGCGTACTAAATGCACCACGAATACCCGTTAGCGTTTCAAACACTAAATCACTAATTTTATGACCCACTTTACGAACATCTTTAGTACCAGCAGGAATAACATTACCTAATAGTCTTTTCTTTCTAATCAAATCGATTAATTGAAACTCTACTCGATATTGATCCTCGCCCGCTTGAGTTATTTTCCCAAGCAGCAGGCTCTCCACACCTGTTTCACGCCATGCTTTAAAGTTTAACTGCGATGGATTCACTACAACTTGTGGTAACTTTTGTTTATCTAGTACATCAAAAAATCCACTTCTAGATAAGTCATTTCGAACAATTGTTTCAACTGCTTCGGGCGAGGTATAGATATCTCCTGCAAATACAGCAATTGCAATAGGTAATGCACCTTCAACACCTTGGGTAATTTCTATTTCTAGCACTGCATGTGCATTTTGCCCAACCAAAAGAAATGCACATAAAGCAAACAGTTTAACTATAGTTTTCATTAAGTCTCCGGAATAAATTTAAATCGTAAATCTCTATCAAATAGTTCAGGTGTCGGAGGCTCAGGCAATGGATCAGATTTCCACACCGCTTCCTCAACCGAACGACGAAATGCTTCATCACCCGTACATTGCTCCACCACTACATCTTCAACATATCCACCTGGCGCTTGACGCACATACACTTTACACCATGCATCAGACTGTTCGCTGAGCGGCTTACGCCAGCGACTTTGTATTCTGCTACGTATCGCATCTTGATATATCGCAATATCTCTACTCATTGCTCGCGCTTTTGCCACACGTTGCGCTTCGGCCTCAGCAGCATTTATTTCTGCCTCTTCCGCTTCTAAGATCTTTGCCAAGCGATCTTTTTCAGCTGCTTTTTCAGCCGCTAACTTCTTTTCTTCTGCTAACCTCTGAGCTTCTTTGCGTTTTTCTTCTTCGGCTTTTTTCTGAGCTAACTTCTTAGCCTCTTCTTTACGTTTCTTCTCTTCAGCTAATTTTTTTTCTTCTGCAATTTTTTTAGCTTCTTCAGCTTTTCGCTTTTCTTCTGCTAACTTTTTTTCTTCAGCTAATTTTTGAGCTTGTTCGGCTTTTTTCTTTTCCAATGCAGCCTGCTGTTTAATTTCTTCCTCTAAACGCTTTTTTTCAGCTTCTGCTTGCTTTCTTTTTTCTTCGCGAACCTCTTCTTGCAAACGTTGCTTTTCAATTTCTGCTTGCTGCTTAATTTCTTCAGCTTTTTGTTCTTCAGCCTCGGCTTTCAGTTTTGCTTCTTCAGCTTTTTTCTTTTCAGCTTCAAGCTCTACTTGAAGTTGCTTTTTCTTTTTCTCTTCCTCTTGCTTTTGCTTAATGTCTGGTTTTTTTTCTGGCTGCTTTTTTTCAGCATCTAACGTCTTAGAATTTATTACCGTTGCATTAATAGTATTAATATTGTCCAGTGGATTAACTTTTTGTTCACTTTTAAACTGAAATCCAACTACCACTAATAATATTATTACCGCATGCACAACAATCGCAATCGTGGCCGACATCGGCAAATGTCGTTTAAATTTGGCCATGATTTACAATGGATCAAGCTCTTCCAAAACAATATCTGGGTCCGCCAAATCTGAAACCGTGGGATCAGTAATCAAACCGACATTCTCAGCACCTGCTTCTTGCAGCATCACCATCACTGTAACGACGCGCCCGTAATCCACACTATTATCTCCACGTACATATATAGGACTTGCTTCTTTAGATAGTATTTCTTCTATTTGGTTTCTAAATAAATCATCCGCTACAGGCTCACTTGGCGTATCAGATTTATTCACAAATACTTGTCCAGCACGATCTACAGATATTATTAAAGGTTCTTGATTTTCATCTGTTTTTTCCAGTGGCTTAGCCGGCGCAGATGGCAGGTCTACCTCTACTCCTTGATGAAACAAGGGTGCCGTCACCATAAAAATGACCAGTAGTACCAGGGTCACATCAATATAGGGCACTACATTGATTTCGGCCATACGTTTACGACGCTTGATACCAACGTATGCCATGTTAACTGCCTCTATTTACCGCAAGATATTCAGTCACGAGCCTGCATGTCCATATCTTTAGTCAATGCCTGTCGCTGTAACAAAGCGGTAAATTCTTCAACAAAATTGTCATAACGTACAATTAAACGCTCTACATCTGTTGAATAACGGTTATATGCAATAACAGCAGGAATCGCTGCAAGTAAACCCATTGCCGTTGCAATCAATGCTTCGGCTATTCCAGGTGCCACGGCAGAAAGAGTAGCTTGCTGCACATCCCCCAATGCACGAAATGAATTCATGATGCCCCATACCGTTCCAAATAGACCTATATAAGGTGCCGTTGACCCCACGGTTGCTAAAAACGAAAGATAATGCTCTAAGGCTTCAACTTCACGCGCCATCGCGACTTTCATAGAACGCAAAGAAGTATCTGTAATCGCATCAGGTGAAACGCGTTGCTGACGATGTAGACGCACATATTCTTTAAAACCAGCAAGAAAAATATGCTCCATACCAGTAGGATCTTTTTTAACTCTTATTTTTTCATACAAAGCTGCCAAGTCTGTGCCTGACCAAAACCTATCTTCAAATTTATCAGCATTATTGCGAGCATCACGAATAATTTTCCATTTGCTAACAATCATGGTCCACGATATGACTGATGCAATCAGCAATATCAACATTACCAATTGTACAACCAGGCTGGCTTCGCTGATTAAGCCTAAAATACTGGTGTCCGTAGTCATTATCTATTTCCCCGATTGAATAATTTGATATAAATTTTTTGGTATAGGACTTGGTGAGAAATCTTTAGCGTGCAAACAAACAATATTCACTTCACTAGTCGTTAATAAATTTGTTTCTTCACCCTGTTTGCTTATATCTTGCTTAAATAAAATACTCGCCGGTTTGAGCGCATTTGGCTCTGCAGTAACCGTTAATGAGTCATTAAATCTCGCAGGTTTCTTATAATCTATAGATACAGA
>JBOEHC010000002.1:0-30278 GCA_050633765.1 Gammaproteobacteria bacterium | reverse complement strand
GTCTTATATGGCATTTTTTCAGCAATATATCCTTCATATCCTTTTACCATTTCAGCAAATCTATTTTTTAGTATTTCACCAACTTGACGCTTTTGATCATTCGATAAATTCTCAGCACTGATTTCTTTATCTGCTGTTTGAAAATAACTAGACTGCATTTGATTTATAATTACATTGTTTAACCCTGCATAATTATTCTTAACGCCTGTCAGTTCAAATAATTCTCTCAAATCCTCATCATAGGTGTCTGCCATTACAGTAAAACTAGTTAAAAATAGCGAGATAGCTAAAATTATTTTCATAATAAAATTTTCCTAGTGTAGAGCGATTTATAAAGACTAGATTTATATCTAGTTAATTACTAGTTTAGTTCTCTTCATAGTAATTAACTAAAATTTGTCTAACTGCATGAGTTGCTTCATCTATTTGCAGATTATATTGTTTGGCAACTAATTCGCCAATTTGTTCAATACTTCTTTCACCATCAATAGCACCTAATACTTGCGCTTGAAGCAAATGTTTTGATGAATTTAATTCTTGTTCATATTTCTTTGGAATGGGTATTGAGGGACTGCGTATCCAATCGGGTAAGTATTCATACTTTGGCGGAATCACCACATCTTTGATTTTCCTAGCATGAAAAGTAAATACGGTTTCTGCGCGACCATGCGCACTTAAAGGTGAATGCAAATATTGAATTGTACGGCGATTACTCGTGACAATTTCAAAACCATTTTTTTCAACCAATTCCAGCACTTCTTCTTCACTGTAACACCATGCTTGTTGATTGTGAAAAAATGCGAGTGACCCTGTATTAATCCATGACCCACCAACAGGTAAACCAGCATTAATTCGTGGTATATAGTCTCGTAAATTCTGTGGAATGATGTCTATCAACCATGGTGTAACAATAGTGTCAAAACTCTTTTCTTTAATTGGTAAATTCATACCATCACCAAAAACATAAAATATATTTTCATTTACTGCTACCGGTGCGCGGCAGCTCTGCTCAGTTGTAAATGAATTTTTGTTTAATGGCGCAATCGGAAATTCATGTAATTTAAATTCGTTCCCTTGTATTGCTTGGCAAGCTGAAAGCATTAATAATGGATTTATATCCATGAGCACTGAATAAGTGACTTGATATTTTAGATGTAGATCGTAAGACAGTCGCCCTGCCCCTGAACCTATTGTTAACACTTTACCTAATGTTTGAGCTTTAGATAGAACACTATCAATGGCCTCAAGCATTTGCTTGTTTTCACCATTTTCCCATGCCCAATCACGGAAAATATTATTGTAATAACTATCTAATCCTTGCACTTTAGGAGTTTTAGATTGCAATGCCTTGCTTAACGAATCTTCTTCTTGTAAATCAAAATTAAGTGGCGAAAGTAATTCTTGCACTTGAACGACTTGCTGCTTTTTAGCTTTGAGCAACTTATCAATTCGTTTTTGACTCGTTTTACTTAAGCGTTTATCTTTCTGCGCTTGTTTTAAACGGTGTTGTTCTAGCTGATTAAGGTGCAAGAACCCATTTAGCCTTGCTTTCCATTCTAGTAAATTTAATTTTGGATCTTCGTATAACCATGGAATTGACTGCTTCCCACATTTGATTAACGGAAATTCTGCGTTACATTTATTACACTTTACAGATTCTTCAGACTCCACAATTTCAGCTTGCGGATGATGGCATGCAGGGCAATTTAAGAAATTCAGAAAAGTTGAAATAGTAGATTCAACCTTGTCTATCGATTGTGAAGCTTGGGATGTGCTCAATGTATACAGATCAAATATGATTTACCTTACATTGTATTGTGCTAACTCAATGCTTGGTTGTCACGAATCTTATCGTATAAATCCAACCGGCCATAAAAAAACGGGATGATCATAGATCATCCCGCTTCTTAAAAGTTACCTTATAGTATCGGTTACTAGGTAATTTGATTAAAGGCAATATGCTCCATTCCAGGATTTGCACCTAAAACCGGATTGCCTAAAGCAGCTCCAAAGTTACCTGCTTCACCGTGAAGCGCAAGGTAATTAAGCACTACAACCTCAGCTAGCGATACAACACTATTTGCATAAGGACTAGAATTGGTATCAATAGTACCATTATCTTTATTATATGCTCCAAGTTGTTGCGATGCTGCGCCATTACGCATTATAGCTGCTGCTGCATTATTAGGACTGTATACCAATATAGCACTGGCTGCTCTTTGTGAGTTATCCGAACGCCAACGGAACTTAGTAGTGCCATTGCCATCATCTTCAGGATTATTAGTGTCTGCAACTACAGCACCATCACTGAATACATAAAGCATTAATGGCTGATTTCTTAATCTTGCATACTCCAAAGATGCACCAATTACTTGACCAACTTTAAAGTCTTTGCCGTCAGTCTCAGGTCTTGGATCCTGGTGGTAATCACGACCACCATATTCCATAGTTCCTACACCACCATAGCCATTTACGATCACTTTCATAGTGGCTGCAGCTTTGCGGAAATCACCATCATTGTTAATTTCACCGTTAGGAAAAATACTTAATAGATCTGCATCAGCCTCAGGATCTAAATCAGATGGCAGAATAGGTGAATTAAATGTAGCTAAACTTTTATCATAGCCACATTGAATCAATTCTTCCGTAGCTTCCGCTTCAGTTATAGCGCCAAGTTTTAATTGTGCCAAAATTTGAGTTGCTGTCGCCACACTTCCACTTGGGAATCCATCAGCTTCACCACCACTAAGTCCAACCGCTTCATTACGATTGCTTACACGTGTAGGACCAAGCTCTGCAGAAATCATATAGTCCGGTGCTCTTGATCGACCACCTGATTCTGAATTTCTTGTGCCGGTTGATACCACAAACTCACCATTAGCGCCTGCTCTGGCAATACCATACATAGGATTATGAGGATTATTACCCGTATCGTTCTCTGATCGAGCCGGAATAACTGTGCCGTTAACGTTTGCACGCGTAGCAGCAGTAGTTTTATCCAACATACCTCTTAACATTGCACTATTTGGATGCATAGCCAATCCAAACTCAGTGTTTACTCCGACCGAGTTAGGACTTATCGCAGGGGGTAAGCCTAAAGTTTGATAAGCGTCATCAGTCAAGAAGTCTGTTTGACCGCCAGCACCACCTACCATGATGTTAGAACCAGCAATATTGGCGCCACCACCTTGGTCGATTGCAAGGAAAGGAACCTTGCCTGCACCATATGGACCGCCTGCTACTGCTTCACTAATTTCACATTCCGCATGGGCTCTGTTAACCATCATACCTACACTTGGTAGAAGAACTGTACTAGTGCCTGCAATGAGTCCTCTTCCAAGAAACTCTCTGCGGGTAACAGGTCTACCATGACCGGTACGTCGGCATGATTCTTCGATGCGCTGCTCCATCTGCTGATGTGCCTCTTGCGCTCGTCGATGTTGCTCTCTGTATTTCGCCATTGTCGTTACCTCACTAGCCTTAGTTAATTGTTACTGCACCACTTGCTAACGCAGCGGTACATACAGCTTGTAATACTTGTCTACCAGCGGCACCAGTACAACCATTTACACAATTTTCAGCATCCATGATGCCTACTAGTGCAGCAATGGATGCTGTACGTTCTGGTTGGTTAACCAAGTTATTACCTATGATTTTGTCGTATACAGTTCCTGCTATAGCGTCTTTCTCGCCAGCAGCAATTGCACAGTTATTGTCATCAAAGAAGTTTCTGCAACGTCCGTTATTGTTGTTGCCGACTACTTCGCCACAATACGTGGTTGCTAAACGTTGAATCGCAATTTGCTGCGCTGAACCAAAACCTAATGCATCGGCAGTAGGAGGAAGTTGATCGCGCAACATTTCGTAACGATCACGAACGTCTCTGTCACCTTGACTAATTCCAGTCAATGCAGCCATGGTGTCATGTACTTGTGAGAAAGTACGCACACCTACATCTGGCTCTTCAACATCAACAGGAGCAGGAGGAGGTGTTGGTCCAGGAATTGATTCTGTAGTTCCTGTTTGACCACCAAGCACTTCAAACTCTAAATGGAATTGATCTAAATTCATTCCAAGATCAGAAGGAATTAATGCACCTAATTCTGAGAGTTCTTGCCCAGATTGAGTAACCATCACATCCACTCTGCGGAATGCTTGCATCGCAACGGGCACATTGTTATTAACCGCTACGCGCATGTTTTTCACTTGCACGCCTGCCACATCAGTTACTAACTTAGGTCGTGCAAATACATATGCAAATGGATCTGCTTCATATGCTTGCATCTCAATGTAACCAGGAGCACCTAGAACACTGGCAACATCAAACCGTAATGATGTAATTGCACCGGCACCGGCTTCAAAGTTTTGCGCAACTTGCGCACCATTTAACGCAGTATTATGGATAGCAACCATCTTGAAGACACCTCTCCATAAGCGATTATTAGTTGCCTCATTACCAAGAATGAATAAATTATCATCTTGCCAATTCAACATATCACCTTGAATAGTTTCTTCTGCTGCTAATTGACCGTTAACGTAAATCTTACGTCCACCTGACATATTGTCATAGGTCATTACTAAATGAGTTAACTCAGTTTCAAGAATATCCTCAGTACGCAATTGTGGATTACTTCCATTCGCTCCTGAGTTAATGGTCTGAACACGTGAATCATATTGATCAACCTGTTGACCTAAAGTGAAGTTACGTCGGCCAGTATCAATCGAATAAGAAACAATACGTGCTGGACCAGTTTGAGTAGCATTCTCAGGAATCACCCAAGCTTCTACACTAAATTGGTTTCCACCAGAAAGTAAGTTAAATAGTTTCTGACTATCAGCAAGTGAAGCTTGTGCTTTACCATCGATATTTCTTATTCCACCTTCAGCCACCCACTCAGTACCTGTAAGGTTTAGCGTCATATCTGCACCAACATTACTAGTTCCAACTGTGGTGTTACCTACACCTTCGCCAAATGCAAAATGAGTAATCATATTTGCATCAGCACGTGGAATACTTCCTTCGACCACTTGCGAGAAATTAGTCATAGCACTGGCAACAACATTAGCATTCCCACCACCATTGTTAGCGGTAGATTGTGCAGCCCATGTATTAATAGCTTGCAAAACATCTGCAGCTATCGTTGCACAATTTGCACCACAATTATGATTGGTTAATGGTCGTTGATGTAGTGAAGATTGAGCCGGAGACCCTAATACAACTAAGCCTTGACCACTTACTATAGAATATGAATTGGTCACATCCGCTACCGCAAAAGGAATCGCTCCAAGAGCTGCTCCAAGCGCACCACCATCATGACAACTCACGCATGAATAAGCAGTGTTGGTTATAACCGGATGAACTGTAGCAGCAAATAATGCTTGTTCCGCTGCTTGGTTGTTACCTGGATCACCTGGATCAACCGGATCTGGCATTGGGTCACCTGGATCTACAGGATCAACACCTGGTGGCAATGGATCTGCAGGGTTCATCGGTCCTGCATTATTTTGTGGTGCAGGTGCAGAATCTGATCCGCTTCCGCTACCACCACCGCCACAAGCGGTAAGAGTAATCGCTAACAAGATCATGCAAATCACATGCAATACACTCTTGTTACTTAATAGAATATTATTCTGACTCATAACATTTCTCCTAATTGGCATACTTAATTTGTTGGGCAACACGCCTAGTTACCCATGCAATAAGCAGCCGTCTCAGCAAAGACTCGCTTCATGCTGCGGTTATTCGCTTCAAAAACATCTGCAATGTCTGTAACAGCCTGCACATCTGCAGCACCATTTGGGCTCCGATGACAAACTTTCTCAAACGCTTTTTTGACTTGGCATTCCGAGAATTGTCGTGATTGTGCAAGCTCAATACCTAATTCTTTTGCACCACGACCAACACCATTATTTGGTGCATTCCATCCTACCCAGCTGTTTTGGCCTGAACGCCAGTAATTCACCCATGAATCACCAGTAGTAGCGAAACCTGTTGGAAATACTCCAGCATCTTGTAAATATTTTGGCTGAACAACACCATCTGTATAAACTAGACGCTCACCTTCGTCTTCAACATCTACAAAATCGTAATATGCAAAAGCACCTGCTAACCCGTCCATTCCTGCGTGACAAGTAAGGCAATCATTCATGAATATTTTACTGTCGCCACCTGGTGAACGATCTACGTCTTGTCGAACACGATCTGGATATGACGATTTATCACGAAAGGCTTCCATATCCATACACATGAAATTAAGTGTTGCAAAACGTAGCGCAGCACGATTTGTACCAGCGACTAAAAATGCTTGCGCATAACCGCGTGTAGTCATAATGCCTGCAGTTTGATTTGCAGCCAATTGATCATTAAGAACTGATTGATTCATTGCCACCAACATTGCAGGATCGCTTAAATCTCTGCGACGAGCTTGCAAATCCTCATAGTGATCATTGTTACTTACTGAATAAGCATCGTTGGTTGCATCAGCAGAACCGATATAAACTGTATCTGCATATAATATTTGATCAAATGGGACATCATCTCGAACCATGCCCATTACTGTAGCGGTGGAATCGTTAAGATCTCTATAAACAGATTGATCGCGATTGCTCCAAGGGGTGGCCCAATCTTTAATAGTAGTATTAATAAATGACGGGTTGCTCATCGCCATATTTGCTGCTTCTCTGATTGATACAGGATTCTGAGTAGCAATCAAAGTCGCCATCTGCGTTAATACTTCTTCTGTTGGAGGCACACCGGCTAAGCGGTCATGCATTCTTTTTGCTTGCTCACGTGGGCCAGCGAATGTCACTGATACGCTTGCAATTCCCAATGTAAAGATAAACGCACTACATACGTTAATAATTTTTTGTCTACTTAAATGCATTTTCGCACCTCTCGTATTTAAAACATTCATATCGACCAACTTTTATCGATCACTTAATTAGTTCAAGCAAACGAAAGCTAGCGACAGCCACTTCCCGGACTGCGTGGAATGAGAAAAAACGAAACGAAATGCAATAGACAAATATGAAATTATGTTGTCAGCTAATTTATCGCTGCACATAATCCAATTATTGCTACGGCGTTAACTTGATTTACAAATAATCATCTTCCTGATGATTATCGTGTGGGCAAGATTGCCGTTCCATTGTTCCAAACTCCAGGTACGAATTCTGAAGGTAAACAAATGCAATAAAACAGTGAGTGTGATGAGAGGGCGCTTTTTACCTATAAACGGTACTTAACTGAAAAGCCAAAAATAACCAATTTAAATTCAGTAAATTACAAATTTCAAAATATTCGCATTGCGCGAATATATTTAGAATTATTCCACCAAAATTTATAACTGACTGATTGGAATATCAATTTAATTTTTATCAATTTTAGAATTAAATATTCTTTGAATTATTATTCCAAAATTAAATCAAAGACGCGTCACAAATTTATGACGCGCCTATATCGTTTAAATATGCTCAACATTTAAAACAGTGCCATTTAGTGATGTTACCTTTACCTTCTGGCCGACCTCACAATCATCACCGTGCACTTTCCAAAGTGTGTCATCCACATGAATTTTCCCGTAGTTATTACTAATAGGTGTGCTTAATGTAAATACACGCCCTATTAATTCTTCACCACGTTTATTCAAAGCGGGATGTGCATCTATTTCTGGGACTTTTTGTCGATACAAACGCCAACCAAGTATAGAAAGCACGGATAGCACACCAAATAGAGTGAATTGCCATTGCCAGCTTAGATCTGGCAACAACAATAACAAAAACCCTAAAACTGCAGCTGAAGCACTAAACCAGATAAACACTGCACCCGGCGCAAAGATTTCAATCGATAAACAAACTATGGCTAGAATCCACCAGTGCCAGTATTGTAAATTTGTAATGAATTCGTTCATAACCTTTATTCCTTATCAAATATTGTGAATTAGCTCGTTAAGCTTTATCAGACAAGGCACTTTTAGCAATCTCTGATATTCCTGCTATTGAACCCATTAAACTCGAAGCCTCTAATGGCAACATTATGATCTTTTGGTTTTCAGCAGATCCAATTGTGCTCAAAGCATCCACATATTTTGTTGCTACGAAATAGTTAACTGCTTGAATATCGCCACTCGCAATTGCCTGAGACACCATAGATGTTGCATTCGCTTCTGCCTTGGCTAACGCTTCACGCGCAGCTGCATCTCTTTTTGCGGCCTCAAGTCTGCCGTCTGCATCAAGAATAGCAGCTTGCTTTTCTCCTTCTGCTTTTAATATTTCAGATTGCTTATAACCTTCTGAAGTCAAAATTTCTGCACGCTTATCGCGTTCAGCTTTCATTTGCCTTGCCATTGAATCGACAAGATCTTGTGGTGGCGCGATATCTTTGATTTCGATACGCGTGACTTTTACACCCCAAGGCGATGTAGCTTCATCAACAACATGTAATAGCTGGGCATTAATCTGATCTCGATTAGATAAAGATGCATCTAAGTCCATCGAGCCCAATACGGTACGAATGTTTGTCATCGTTAGATTTAGTGTAGCTCGTTGAAGATTATTAACATTGTATGATGATTTAACAGGGTCTAATACTTGATAGAACACTACACCATCCACACGAACCACCGCATTATCACGAGTTATCACTTCTTGTGATGGAACATCTAATACTCGCTCCTTCATGTTTACCTTATTACTAATAATATCAACGTAAGGAATAATGAATGATAAACCTGGTGGCAAGGTTCTACGGAATTTACCAAAGCGCTCTACTGTCCATTCAAAACCCTGTGGAACACGCTTTACAGCCATTACAACTGTGAGCACAGCCAACACCAAAAATGCGATGGGTAAAATTTCTAACATACGCCCTCCTAATAATAAAGACCTTTTGTAATCATATCGTTTTATATGTAACGATATATTTACATATATTTACACTTTAATCAAGGTATCTAGAAGTATATATTTACTGATGTTAATATATATTTACTTCAGTAACTTATTCGTTATACATGCAATCTACCTCTAAAATTCAAACAAACTATATCCATGACCCTAAATGGGCAAAGGGAGTTTCCAGACTCATAAAGGCCCATATGGCTGCCAGCGGCACCACCTACGCAGACTTGAGCAACAAGCTTAAGCAGCTTGGCACTACTCAATCCCCTGAGAATTTAAGAGTAAAAATTAATCGAGGTAATTTTGGCGCTCAGTTATTTGTGCAATTACTAATTGTAATGGGGAAAAATGAAATTAACCTCAAAGAGTTAGAAGCAATTATAAAAAATGTCGATTGAAAATTAATTTATCTAACTAGGTTTTAATTAATAACGAAAATTATTTAACTTGCATATATATTTAGACTCAAACCTCAATCACAATCAGGTTAATAGTTACTAACCAACCTCAGTTTAATACCATTCATCAACTTCTTTGCTCTATATATGAATGTGTGAGTAAGAATATTTATCTACTCTAAATGGCAAAAAAAGATGTTAAGGAAAACATTTATTACTTCAATTTTATCAATCATGATGTTTTGTCTAACATCTATTGTAGTTTCCGCCGAAGATAAAACACCGCATGAAATTATTGAACATACCTCTACAGAAGTGCTTTCGGCTTTAAGAAATGACGCTGAAGCGATTAAAAATAATCCAAATAAAATAAATGACTTAGTCGATGAAATAATTCTTCCTATTTGTGATGTAGAAAGAATGGGAAAATACATATTGGCTAAACATTGGAAAACAGCTTCAGAAAAACAACGCACTGCCTTTGTAACTGAATTTAAAAAAATATTAATCCGTAATTACGGTAGGCATTTAGCAGAATATTCAAATGCTACAGTTGAAGTAATGCCTGAAAAATTAACTGAAGAAAAACTATACCAAACTGTTAGCACTGAACTTGATACTAAAATTGGATCAAAACCTTTTCAGGTAGATTATGTATTTAGAGTCACTGAAGATTCATCAAAAGTAGTGGATGTTAAAATAGAAGGAATGAGTATTCTTAAGACATTTCGCACTGCATTTACACAGGAAATTGCTGAAACATCATTGTCTGAATTAATTGAAAGGATCACCCTAGTGAACCAACCCGCTCTTGCAATGAATACATCACACTAATCATTTAGTTTTTACAATCTACAACTAATTCAACTTCTCACCGGCTACCACTTCACTATTCTCTAAATCCTCTATCCACCAATGGGTAAATGGTACGCAACGCACCAGATAAGTACGTTGTATCTTTGCATCGAATTTTAATATTTTAGCTTTCCCATTGAATTCATTTGAATCAAATTCACCATTGGCTTCATCGCAATAAATTTTTACCTGATGTTCCCCAAGAGCCACGACAATTACATTATCATCAGATTTAGTAACTCTTTTGCCATCAATCTCAGTAATTGAGGCACTACGCGCATAATCTCCACTAACATAAACACCATCTTGCATATAAGCAACGGGATTAGCAGGGGTTTGCTCAATTGAATGCCAACTAAATACACCGCAGGATGCAAGTAGCACGGTGGCTACTGCACTAATCGCGCAATTTCGCCAGCAGGTCATAAAATACTGCCTCAACGGCCTATCACAAATTTTGTATCTTGAATAAGATGTTGCTCTCTGCATATTTTTATTTACTAACGTATTTAGGAATGAACATGTCAACTGCACTAGCCTTTTCAAACTCCAAAGACCTTATTGATGAATTAGAACCAATATTAATTTCTCTTTATAGAACTGAAAATGGCAAGTCCCCTACTCTTTACGAGTTAAAACAATATTTAGTGAGCTACGCATCTGAAAAGTTAGTTGATATTTTAATTAGCTCTGATTCTATATTATTAAAATCAATGTCACCTAAAGAAGCACTAACTGCAATTAATATATATATAAGAAAATTGCGCGTTTGGTAGTAGTTTTGCTCTATATTTAATCTTCCATCTTTATTGGGAGCAGGTAAACTTAACCGCTCTCATGTTGATAGAATTACTACATAACTATAAAAGTGAGTTTATCATTCTTGCGTGGGTTTCCCTTGCGCTATTACTTGTCAGTATAGCGATAATACCTTGGATAGTGATTAAAATGCCTGAAGATTACTTTCATGAACATTTCCGAGTAAAGGTCAGCAAGAAAAGTACGCATCCAATTATCACACAGCTATTTGCCGGGCTTAAAAATATTATCGGTTTCATATTTATTGGCTTAGGTATTCTAATGCTCATCTTACCTGGTCAAGGTATACTCACAATATTGATGGGCCTATTTTTGATGAACTTTCCGGGAAAATACCAATTTGAACGAAAAATTGTATCATTGCCACGAGTATTAAAATCATTAAATTGGATTAGAGCGAAGGCCCATAAGCCTCCACTAATGCTAGAATAAGCTACTTCTTCATAGCTTTAGGTTAAGTCGAATGCAAAATTCAACTACACAAAACAACGCATCATCATTATTTAGTGGTCTGACTTTTATCCTCGGCATTGTATGCATAGTGGCTGCTGCCATCGGAATATTTTGGCTAAGCAAGATTATCCCTGGTCTTTTCAGTACTTTGTCTGAAAATGGTTTCTCATTCATGTCAAATACAGCATTATTTCACATGCTTTGGGCAGTTTTTTTTCTAAGTTTACTTATTACTGGTATTAAACTATTAATTTCAGCCCTGAATAAGCGCACCAAAGATTTAATACCTGGATTGTCACTGTATTTTCTAGGTGCTTCGTTAGTCATTATCGGTTTATTTTATTTAGTCTTCGGCCAGTATGCCTACGCGCTGATCTCAATTATCGCAGGTTCATTGTGTATCTACGTTGAAGGAACAACAGAAATAGCCTAATTCTCGATTCCCTTAAAACTAGAGAATAGCATTCCCAAGGAGCTTCGTTCTTTTCACATACCCCGATGAATTGAGCATGTTCAATTGATTCCATGTGGATCGGCCTTTTCATCCCCATAATTCGCATCCTTCATCGGTAAGGATGTCACTCTGAAACCGATTTATGTCCCAATAGAGTACAGAAAATTCTCTAAAAATTATTGTTTTATCAGCTTTTATGCAATCAACCCTCTAGCTAGGATCATATGGACATGAAATATTCTTTTTTAATAAAAAGCACTCTTCTTGTAGTTGCACTTGCTTATGGTTTAGCCATTAATTCGGTTCTAGCTGATGAAAGTAGTAATGAAATCAAAATAGCAAAATCTGAAGAAGTTTACTCGGTACCAGATGATCATGGCAAAAATAATAACGATAAATATTACTCAGAAAGCGAGTCTATATTAGAAGATGGTCGTTTTTTCATGCAAATTAATCTTGCATCATATCATCCGAGTGCTGACAGTGATGATGACTTCAATGAGTTCAATCCTGGTATTGGATTAGAATACCATATGGATGGCTACTTCTTTGCAGGTGGATTTTTTGAAAATAGTATAGATAAATTCAGCACCTATGCAGGCGTAGGTACAGAACGCGCCATTGGAGCAGATTGGTTCGGGCTCGGCATCATAGGCGGAGTAGTCACAGGTTACGATAGCGGATTTTCACCACGCTTAGCTGCTGTTCCCTATTTTGTATTAAAAAATGGGCGCACTTCTTTAAAAACTTACTATCTGCCTGCGGTTGGTGATGTAGATTCAGATGCAATTGGCTTCGCCCTACGCTTTGATATGGGTGGCATGCTTTAATTTATTACAATCAAATCTATCGTAAATAGAATAAATTTAAGAAAAACAGCGCTCTTTTACCCTTCTCATTCACTACGTTATACTTGTTTGCCTCGATATGGAGGTAATTCATTCCGTGAGCTTTAGTGATTTCATCCTTGCTGTTCTAGTTCTCTGCGGTGTAGCCTGTATTGTTTGGATTTTGGATATCAATCCCTATAGCAATAAACTTCAAGTATATTCTCAAACTTGCGATAATATGATTTTAGAAAACACCTACTGCAAAGGTGATTGGCATGACAATCCTGTTGAAACATTTTCTGTAATACAGGATGCAAATCAAATTAGTTCTTCAGCAATTAATCAATCTGAGCCGGTGATTTATGAAAGCTGCACAATTCAAGATCGTAAAAATTGGTCATGCATAGATATAAATACTCAAGATAACATCACAGTACGTGATGGATTAATAATCAAGGCTGAAAACAATGATGTTCGCCAAATTTCTCGTCAAAAATGGTTGCAAAATTATTTGCTCAAAATAATCGATTAACTAATATTTAATAATAATTATGAGCGATACAATTTTCGATAAAATAATCAGCAGAGAAATACCTGCAGAAATTATTTATGAAGACGAGCTATGTTTAGCTTTTAACGATGTTAATCCGCAAGCTCCTATTCATGTCTTAATTATCCCAAAAAAACCTATAGCAAAAGTTGCAGATGCAAATACAAATGATCAAAATCTTTTAGGTCATTTATTATTAAAAGCCGGTGAAATCGCTGGGCAGCTTAATGCAAATGATGCCTTTCGCTTGGTGATTAACAATGGCGCAGAAGCTGGTCAAACTGTATTCCATCTCCATATCCACTTGCTTGCAGGACGAGAGTTAAATTGGCCTCCAGGCTAATCTCCTGTGGTTAATTGCTCTTTCGCCTGGTTGAGTTTTTCTCGCTCCTCTTGCTCTAGCTCTGGATACTTAAGATTTAAGCTTTCTAAAGTTTTCTCAACTATTTTAGCCACGCTATATCGCATATAAGGCTTATCATCTGCAGGTATTGCATACCAAGGTGCCCACGATTTTGATGTAGCATTTAAGGCATCTTCATATGCTTGCATATAATCATCCCAATGCTCACGCTCTTTTAAGTCTCCAGACGACCACTTCCATTGTTTTTCTTGTGTATCGATTCTATTAAGAAAACGACTCTTCTGTTCATCTTTAGAAACGTTCAACCAAAATTTTAAAATAATCGTACCATTTCTAGCGAGATGCTTTTCCATGTCGCAAATTGATTCATAACGATCTTGCCAAATAGTTTGCGGGTCAATTTCATCTGGCAAATTTTGGAAACCAAGTATTTTTGGATGAACTCGAACAACTAGCACTTCTTCATAGTAGCTACGATTGAAAATTCCTATTCGACCACGCTCAGGCAAACACTTATTAGTCCTCCAAAGAAAATCGTGATCAAGTTCAGTAGCAGATGGTTTTTTAAAAGAGAATACTTGGCAACCGGCTGGATTAATGCCTGACATAACTGCTCTGATGGTTGAATCTTTGCCTGCTGCATCCATCGCTTGAAATACAAGCAGCAACGAGTGTTTATCAAAGGCATAAAGTATTTTCTGAAGATCTTGCAGACCATCAACTACTTTGTTTAATTTTTTCTTATAATTGTTTTCAGCCTCAAAGGATGCTGATGGTTTCGTAGAAATAGAAGCAATTGAAAAGCTCCCATCAGAAGGCACTAAATATTTTGATGGTACCGCTTTAAACATAGTTGGCTTTTTATTTTTTTATAATTAACAGACAAAAAAAAGCCCCTTAGTAAATCAAGGGGCTTTTAATCATGCAGCGAACGAATTAAAGTTTTATGCCTAACTTAGAAAGAGTTTGCATCGTCAATCCGCCGCGTGGTAACCCATTTGCTCGTTGGAACGAATCAACAGCTACTAACGTTTGGCGACCAATGACACCATCAATATCACCGGGATTATGACCAGCTTTCTTCAAAGCACGTTGGATATCTGTAATAGTAGTATCTGTCATGTTGGTTTCACACAGGACAGGTCTCCACTGCATTGACTCTTCAGACACTTTTACTTTCTTTGAAACCACCTGTGTTTTTGCAGGAATCTCAATCTTCTTTTCTGCAGCTGGTGATGCTAGCTTACGCTTTTTAACCACTTTATATTCAGCAGGAACCTCAACAACTTTTGTAGTGGCTGCAGTTTTCACTTTCTTCTGCTTAACGGTTTTATAAACCGCAGGAATTTCTTTAAGACACAAGGTTGAACCAGTTGCTTTGCCATTTCCACCTGCACTACTACCTTTAAGTGCCCACATAACTTTTTCATCAGCAGTCTTTACACGCTTAGTTACAGTTTCGTAAGTCGCAGGAATTTCTGTTTTCTTTTCTGCAGCAGGAGTTACAAGCTTACGAACTTTTTCTACTTTATATTCAGCTGGAATTTCTACTTTTTTAGTGGAAGATGGGCTTTTAAGTACGCGCTTACTTACGGTGTTATACACCGCAGGTATTTCAACCAAACACATAATTTCCCCAGTACTTCCATCTAGTCTTTCAACTGGACCACGACCTTTCTTCCATTCGGTAGTAGCCGGTGTAACCAATACTTTTTCAGTAACAGTTTCGTACATAGCAGGAACTTCGATAAGTTTTGCAGATGCTTCTTTAACTAAAACTTTTTCTTCTTTCCATTCATACTTAGCAGGAATAATTTCAATTTTTGCTGAAGCTTCTGTTTTTAATACTTTTTGTGTTTCAGTTTTATATTGCGCTGGAATACTATACTCAGCATAGCAAGCACCGACCTTTGCATCGATGATATTTAAACCATTAGATGATGCCCCAGCTAATGCAGAAGTGCTTGCACGCCCAGCCTTTTTACCCGCGCCACGGGTCCATATTTTTTCAGCAGGAGTAACTAATACTTTTTCATTTACACTTTCATAAGTAGCAGGAACAGGGATTAATTTTTTTGAAGCTTCTTTAACTAAAACTTTTTCTTCTGACCATTCATATTTAGCTGGAATGATTTCAATTTTAGAAGATGCCTCTTTAACCGTTACGGTTTGCGATTCAGATTTATATGTTGCTGGAATGATTACTTTTGCATAACACTCGCCCGCTTTAGCATTTGGCAAAGCTGATGAAGCATCATTGGTCACCTTTTTAACAGCAGTAACTGCTGCACTACCTGCGTCTTTTGCCATTTCGCCAGCTTTCTCTGCCATTTCACCTGCTTTTTTCGCCGCATGATCATCAGCAAAGACTGCATATGAGCCTGCCAATACTGTTATAGATATAACTGTAGTGAAAATTCTCTTAATTTTCATCGACTTCTCCAGTAAAGTTAATTTGATTTATTATCATTTTTTGTCTGACTATTGCAAAATAGCGCAGTCAATGTTCCTGTAAATTTGGTGCATTATACGCCAACCAATTTCGAACCAAAAGCATAACTCAGTTCGACTTAAGTTCAGCAATAAATTAAATCAACATATAATTACGAACTGCAATATCTTTCTCTAACGGCAAGTGCTTCTGGCATCCATTCATTAAGTAATTTAATCCTTGTCTCATGACTTGGATGCGTAGACATAAACTCAGAGGGTTGTCCTTGGCTATGTTCTGCCATTCTTTCCCATATTTTTGGTGCTTCTCTTGGGTCGAAACAAGCTCTCGCCAAATAGATGAGTCCCATATAATCGGCTTCCGATTCGTGCTTGCGAGAAAAAGGCAGTAACACACCGTATTGCGCACCCGCTCCTAGAGCACCCATTATCATCCTTTGAGTACCTACATCCATAGATCCCAGCGCCATACCTGCTGCCATACTTCCGTATTGAACTAATTTTTGATGCGCCATGCGTTCAGCACCATGTCTAGCTATTGCATGGGCTATTTCATGGCCCATCACCGCACTAAGCCCATTAACGTTTTCAACAATAGGTAGAATACCTGTATACACCGCCACCTTGCCTCCAGGAAGCGCAAATGCATTGGCTTGATCTGCATCAATGACATTAAACTCCCACTCAAAACCTGGATCTTCTTCAATCACTTTTGAAAGCCGATAACCAATCTCTCGAACCAGGTCTACAGCCTGGCCAGAACGCAATACATTTTGTTGAGAAAGAATTTCCTGATAACTTTGCAGACCTAGTGCCATTTCCTGTTCACGTGAAATATCGATTAATTGCGAACGACCGGTCATCGCTACTTCTTCTTGATTACTGAAGTAGTAATAAGCCAAATACAATCCAAACAAAGCAATTGGCAACAAACGCAGTGCCCCGCCTCGACGGTTACTACCACGGCCATACCGATAAGCGCTTCTTCTCATTATGTTCGACGTAAATTTATAATTATTAATTAACGAACAAGTGCCTTCGCACCTATTCTTAAAACATCATCTACAATAGAACCATCCCCACCAACATCTAGGAAACCGCTTATTAGATCCATCATGCCATTGTTTACATGTTTAGCATTTTGAGGTCTTAATAAATCATCTGATGAAGCGCGCTTATTCATAGCACCCATAACCACAGAGGCTATGAGAGGTAACATTTTTTTTATCAGTTTCGAATCAATTCCAGTATTTGCTGAAGCATGTCCTGCGAGGCTACGACTTGCATCTTTGTTACCTAATATATGGCTTAATATTCCATTCCCGTCTAAACGAGCATTTTGTTGACCCAAAACATTCGGTTGATCATAGTAACGATCATGATTTCCAGAGCTTAATGCACGCACTAAACTCTCCAAGCCATTTTGTGTAGTGGCGCCATTTTTTAACCCGCCAGCCAGCACAGGTAAAACTTGGTCTAGTAATTGTTGCATTTGGTTTGGTTGCAAACCTGAAATTGAAGAAAGCGAATCTAGAGGTCCACCTTTTTGTGATTGTAAAAGCATATCGAGTAAATTCATACAGCACACCTTTTTAGGAATAAAGCAGTCTAGTGAAATATTTTAATTTAATTCAAATACAATTAAATATTATACAATCAAGACTACTATTTTTTATATATTTGTAGAGTATGTTTTGCAATCATTAACGCTTCATTGGTAGGGATAACTGAAATCTCCACAGAACTATCCTGGTTACTAATCTTTGAATTATTGAGCTTGTTAGCTTGTTTATTTAAGGATAGCCCCGCCCATTCAGCCAAACCGCATATTTTTTCTCGAATCATGGATGAATTTTCGCCTATGCCTGCTGTGAATACGAGATGATCTAATCCACCCATTTCAGCAACTAGCGCACCTAAATGACGGTTGACCTGGTAACAAAACATATCTACAGCTTGTTGAGCCTCTAAATTATGAGAATTTATTAGTTTGCGCATATTATTACTTTCATTAGATACCCCTAATAATCCAGATTCTTTATACAGTAATGTTGACACTTCATTAGCACTCATTGAATTGTGCTCCATTAGATGCAAAACAACTCCTGGATCTAGGTTTCCACAGCGCGTACCCATAACCAAACCATCCAAAGGAGTGAAACTCATCGTTGTAGCAACTGAAATTTTGTTTTTCACCGCACACATGCTTGCGCCATTTCCTAAGTGCGCAATAATAATTTTTTGGTTATTTATGTTTTGCTGCTCTTTAAGACGTTCAACAATGTATTCGTATGACAAGCCATGGAAACCATATCGTCTCACACCTTCGTCATAGTATTTCTTTGGTAATGCAAATCGTTTTGCTTCTGTTGGCATGGTCTGATGAAATGCCGTATCAAAGCACGCTATTTGCAATAAATCAGGATATAACTCTTTAACGATTTCTACTGGCGCTAAATTATGTTGTTGGTGCAAGGGTGCCAGTGGTTGGTAACTATATAATTCTCTACTAACTGATTCCGTAATTTGTACTGGTGTCGAATATTTTGGGCCACCATGTACAACACGGTGACCTACTGCAACTAAGTTAATATTCGTTTGCTGTGACAGCCAACCGAGAAAAAAATCAATGGCGATTTTATGGTTAGGAAGATCAATTGTGATATCAGTAAGATCTTTTTCAATTAATAGATTTTTGTTTTCATCATAAATATTAATTTTTGCATCTTTATGAAAAAGTCTTACTGCGCGGGCATTAATAATTTTAGTTAAATTATTATTTTCATAGTCAAAAACTGAAAGCTTTACACTAGACGACCCTGCATTAATAACAAGATAGTGTTCCATATCTATTTGTTTGCAATCATCACTGCAAGTGCACAAGCGGCCAACCGACTTACCGCATCATCTGCGCGACTTGGCAGCACGACAGGTACTTTTGCTCCTAGCACAATTCCAGCTCCTTCAGCATTGGCTAAATATTCAAGCTGCTTAGCTAACATATTACCGGCTTCTATATCTGGCACGACCAACACTTCCGCTTTACCCGCAACATCTGATTTAATGCCTTTAATTTTTACAGAATCTTCAGAAATAGCATTGTCAAAAGCCAATGGCCCATCTAGCAATGCACCTTTTATTTGGCCTCGATCTGCCATTTTGCATAATGCTGCAGCATGCAGGGTGGATTCAATTTTTGAGGTTACAGTTTCTACCGCAGATAAGATTGCAACACGCGGGGCCTCAATTGCGAGCAGATGAGCCAGATCAATTACATTACGAATAATGTCTGCCTTAGTTTCTAAATCAGGATTAATGTTAATCGCTGCATCAGTAATAAATAACGGTCGTGAATAAGTCGGCACATCAAATGCGAATACATGGCTCATCCTACGATCCGTTCGCAAACCCCCTTCTCGACTCACCACAGCACTCATCAACTCATCCGTATGAAGCTTACCTTTCATAATCGCAGAAACTGTACCTTCTCTTGCCATATCGACGGCAACTTTAGCGGAATCGTGGCTATGCTCAGTAGCGATAACTTCATAACTACTTATGTCAAAACCTGCTTCCGCAGCAGCCTTGTTAATTCGTTTTTCGGGACCAATCAATACCGGCTCAATCAAGCCATCCTTTGCTGCTTCAATGGCGCCTAATAACGCAGCTTTTCCTACTGGATGTACAACCGCAGTTTTCAGTGAGGGCAAGTTTGAGACAGCATTAAGTAAACGTTCCAAGTGTGGTCGAGATGTTGTTTGCATAAATATAGTCCAAGGTTATTGTGGTGCTGCTTGTTACATTTCGTTAAAAATCCCTATGCAGATTACAATTTTTTAACAACTAAGGTAAGCTTGAAAACATACTTCATATCATAATATTTCAGGAGAACCCCTATGAGCGTCGCTAAAATTACAGAAATTAGCTCTTCATCCAGCAAAAGCTACGAAGATGCCATCGAAACTGGTATTGCACGAGCAGATAAAACATTGAACGGTATTAAAAGTGCTTGGGTCAAAGATCATCAAGTGTCAATTAAAGGCGGCAAAGTAACTGAGCACCGTGTAGTTCTTAAGATTACATTTGTTCTGGACTAATTAATTTTTATAAGCAGACATGGATGTCTAGCTAGAATACAAATATTAATATTAATCCATTAAACATTAATATAGCTATTTTATGAAAAGCGTAATCGTTGCAATAATTGGACTACTTTCATTACTCTATATCCTCAACCCAACCGCGGGACTGATTGAAATCATCCCTGATAATTTTCCCATTATTGGAAATCTAGATGAAGCTGCCGCTACAGCATTATTACTCAGTTGTCTTAGTTACTTTGGGGTCGATTTATTTAATATCTTCAAAAAAGATAAGAAAAATAATGTACTAGATAGCGAGGAAATCACTAAACAATAAGGCGTCACAAAACAGTTAAATTACAGAAGTTAACTATTCAAAAAAAGAGAGAATTGCTCCAGTCTTGCAAACAATAATTTCCACTTTATAGATTTTGTTGTATTTCACCTAAGCGCTTATCAATCCACTGCTTTAGCCTTTGCGTCCATCGATTATCTGAATTTCTATTTTTTTCATCACTTAAATTTTCTTGTATATGAAGCACTAATTCTTCATATTTTCTAGATTGCTCACGATAATATTCAAGGTTAGTTTTACATTTTTGCAGGTCTTGTTTTAGCGAAGCAAAGGTTACCTCGCCGTGCTGTTTTGCCGCACCACTTTCAAATGACTGTTCTTTAATTTTTTCTACTAAAGACAACATGTCTGCGAGCTCGACATGAGCTTGAGGATAGCATTCTACCAAGTCATCTATATGGATTTTGCCTCGTGTAGAAGCCAGTTGATTGCTGTTGATTTTTTCTAGTATTTCCTTAGCTTGAACATTTGCTAATGAAGCAGCTTTAGAAATTGATATAAATCGTGGCATACGTTCTTATGCTTTGACTGATCCAGAATTGATCCTATCGAACTGAAGTATACCCACCTGCAACACCATGTTTGCTAAGCACCAATTGCCAAAGTTGTAAGTTTCTTGCTCGAAATGCGCCTGCACAACAAAGCAAGTAATACTTCCACATCCTGTAAAACTGTTGATCGTATTTTTTGCATAGATGCTCCCAGCCTTTATCAAAGTTCGCAAACCACGCCATTAGCGTTTTATCGTAATCAGCACCAAAATTATGGAAGTCCTCCATAATAAAAGTATTGTCGAAGGCCATACTAATATCTTTCATAGAGGGAAGCACGCCATTAGGGAAAATGTACTTATTAAACCATGGATCAGGACTATGACGCGTATAATTTGAACCAATGGTGTGTAACAGAAAAAGCCCATCATCTTTTAGACAACGAAAAGCCACTTTCATATAGGATTTATGGTTTTTAGGACCTACATGTTCGAACATGCCAAGTGAAACGACGTGATCAAACTTTTCATTTAATTCTCGATAGTCTTGCAAGCGAACATCTACAGGTAAATCAGCACAATCTTTCTTAATATATTCAGCTTGTTCTTTAGAAACAGTAACTCCAACGGCTTGCGCACCATAACGCTCTGCTGCGAATTTAATAAAGCTCCCCCAACCACAGCCTATATCTAGTACGCGTTGATTTTCCTGTAAACCAATTTTGCGGCACACCAGATCTAACTTATCTTCTTGCGCTTGGTCAAGATTATTAGCATTTTCCCAATAACCACATGTATATGTAAGCCGTTTATCTAGCATGCATTCGAATAAGTCATTGCCTGTATCGTAATGTTTTTCACCAACATGAAAGGCGCGTCGAATGCTTTGTAAATTAAATAATTTAGATTGTATAACAGCCCATAAATAAGTTTTTGATCTAACCTTGTGCTCTATATCCGTACTTAGTAACTTACAAAATAATTGATCAATTGAGAGAGTGTCCCACCACTCCTCCATATAAGACTCACCCAGACCAAGTGACCCATCTGCTAATACGCGTTGATAAAATCTATCGTCATGGACATGAATATCCCAATCTCTTTCACCATTAATATTAACGTCAATATTTGTTAATAATTCATCGATTCGCTTTTTAAACTTAGCCACATCCAAATTTCCACTAAATATTTGTTGAAATTTTTAATGCAAAAAAACAGATTTTCATCACAGATATTTCAGCATACAATATGATCATAATAAAAATAATAACCATAACGATAAAAGATAAGCCAATGTTGCTATCTATAAACCTAGTATTTGCATTATTTGTACTAGTTGTTGGTGTTTTGATGTTTTTAATCAAACACTGAAACTAAAATTAGATTAACTACTAGACCTGATCGGTGCAAAATTCAACAACAAAATTGTACAAATAATGTGCAAATATTCAAGTGAGCGGAATCTTTGATCTTGATAATTTATAGCATTAAGTCGAATGCTTTGTATTAACTACAGTTGAAATTGATCTGCTTAGAGACTTCGCTATGAATCGGCACACCCAAACTCAAAACCCCAACACCATATAGATTAGCTTTCTGTCCGTGAATGCGGACTTTCCCTAAATCTTCCGTCTCGATAAATGTGCCATTCAGACTATTATCCTGCAGCACAAACTCACCATTTTCATAACCAATGAGCGCATGGTGTTTAGAAACAAAGCTATTATCTATCCGCAAATCACATTGATGTGATCGGCCTAAGCTAAATTGCTGCAAATGGGTATCAAAGTAAAAACCCTGGCTGTCTAATTCCAAGGTTAATGAACTGGTATTTCGAATAGGTTGGTTTTCTTGCCAAATAAGCTTGAGATTGCTTTTTCTGCGATCAGAAACACGCCTCCTATCCTGTCGTACGATATTAAAATCGCTATCCAGTAAAGGAAACTGTATTTGCGTGGTTTTCAGTCGACGGTCTTTTTCACGCTGAACATAAACCTTTGACTCTGATTTTGCGGTTTGCATTGATGACACATTCTGAATATTCAATTTCAATCACAATAGTATAGTCATGGAATTGACACTAAAAAGTGATGTTGATCAACCTGCAGGACAAAAACAGTTTAGGCAATACTGAATGTATTCCTTATAATATTCATGGTTTTATAGTATATTTCTAAAGTACTATGTTGCACGGTACTTATGAGTGAATCCAAATCCTATTCCCTCATTAGAAAGATGCACAACAACGGCCCATACTCTAATCAGTTTAATGGCATTATCATCAGAAACCGAGAACACTAACTGCACTCGTCTGCCTACATAGGCATGTTCTGGGACAGAATCAAGAAAGGCACCTCGCGTACTCAGATTAGTTGGTCTACAGCGAGTTAGATTCAGCTGTGGACAATATAAACGTAAATTTGAAGGTGAATTCTTTCGACGGGCTACCCGTCTTTCCTCATTAGCAACTGCACTCTGGCTCATCGATCCCTCTATAATTAAGGCTATTTTAATTACATACATACAAATTTAATTGCATGCCACAAACTAATAATAGCTTGTTTAACAAGGTCTTACACCACATAAAAATTAATGTATCGTAACTTAAGTTAGATTCATCATGGCAAATCAATTATTTGTTCTGCCGTAGAAATGTTATGCGATATCCAACTAGCCTTAAAATCACATAGATCTCAGCAAAATTAATAGTCACATTCGTTTATATTGCTATAAATTTTGCGTGAAACTCAAATAAATCTATGTCCTGACAAGAATAAACTTGGTAAACGTAACGTTTTTACTTACAATATCGCCGTTCCGTCACTACACTAGTTATGTAAGTATCTAGTGCATCCACCTGGGAAGTTGGGTGGTAGGTGGCAAAACAATAAAATTAATCAATCGTACGATTATCAATTAAAATAACTTCGGAGTTAATAATATTATGCTAACTAAGAAACTTCTAATCCCTGCTACAATTGGATTTGCTGCAATCTTATCAACGGGTTGTCAACTATCAACACCAAGTGCAGCAGAAGAACCAGCTGGTGACCCTCTTGCTGAAGTCCGCGAAATTGCAAATGAAGCATTACGTACAGCAAACACTGCTGCTCATGATGCTGCAACAGCTAAAGACATGGCTCTTTCAGCACAAGATGCAGCAAATGCTGCTCAAGCGTGCTGTGATGCTAATTCACGCCGCATGAGCCGTATGTTTGATGGCTCTATGAGCTCTAAGTAAGAGTTTTTAGCAAGCTATATCTTCTTCTAGAAGATAATTTAAAAGGCCCGAATATCGGGCCTTTTTTATGCCTTAATGATCATTTCAGTTACATTGCAACGCGAGTACCTACCGAAATCGGCAACCCAGTTTTATTTTTAGCCATTTCATGAGCTAGTTGCCAATTAACCTTATAATCACTTTTAGATTTAGTTGCGCCAATAATGGCTTGTACAAATTGAGTTAAATTCCTGGAATTTGTACCTGTCTCATCTCCCTCACTTGGATGCATTTCTGCGTACAACTTACCTTCATGCCAAGCAACTTTGTAAGGCTCATTAACAATCGTTACGGATGTATTAATGGAAACACGGGCGAATAAATCTTCAATATCGTCTGGATGCAAGCGCACACAACCATGGGTCACCCGCATACCGATTCCACGAGGGTTATTGGTTCCATGGATTAGATAGCCAGCAAGACCTAACCGTATGGCATAATCTCCAAGCGGATTATCTGGGCCTGGCGGGACAGTAGGAGGTAATGGGTCATTTTTCTCTTCATGCTCTTTACGAATTGACTCAGGAGGTGTCCAGGTAGGATTTTTCTTCTTAGCAATAACTGTCGTTTGTGTATTCGGCGTATCCCAGCCCTCTTTACCAATGCTAATCGGATAGGTGTATACATATCCAGCCTGTTTCCCTGAAGCTTTACTAGGGAAATAATAAACACGCATTTCAGCTAAATTAAGAATCAATCCTTTACGCTTGGTATTGGGTAAAATATAACGCGTAGGTATCACAACTTGCGTACCTTCGCCCGGAAGCCACGGATCTACCTTTGGGTTTGCCAATACTAATTCCTGAAAACCGAGCCCGTAACGTCTAGCTAATTCAATAAACGTGTCTGAATCTTTAGTAGTAATCAGACTCATCTGACCAATTATAGAACTACCCTCTTTCGGCAATAGATAACGTTCAGCGTGGAGCTGCATAGATCCAAGCAAGAGAGCTAGGCCAAATACAATATAGATTTTTTTCATGCTAGATTTTGCATTATGAAATGAATTGCGCCTATGATTTAAGCGGTAGATTTAAACTATAGTTAGCTATTGGACCGATGTAAAACAAAAGCGTTTAATTACTTAGTGAAATTATGACCATAAGACCTATAAACATGCAAAATAACGCATCCTTTACAAAAAGCTCAAAATTTTTGCTGATCTGCATTTATTTATTGATGGCAGGTCCATTAATCTCTTGCGCGTCCTCACCACCTTCGAGAACCTTACCGCAATCAAAAGTCGCCGTATCAAGCGTGGACCACAGCAACTACCGTAAACACGTAAGCAATGATGTGGATGAAGCTAAAAACAAACTTCAACAAGCTTTAGAATTAGAGGCTAATAATCAACATGGCTCTGCAGAGCATCTTGCACAGCAAATTATTGCCGACGTTGAACTGATAAAAATTAAAACGCAACGTTTAAATGTAGAGCTAGAAGTCAAACAAGTTGAATCTAGCATTTCGAATTTACATGAAGAGCTAAAATGGCGAGAACCCATTCAACTCACACCATTAAATCAATAGGTCTGCAATGATGAATAAATACTATTTTGTTATTGTCATAGCTATTTCCATTAGTAGTTGTGCTAGCACACCAAAAGCCTATGCACCTTTAGAGCAAGCAAAAACTGAACTTGCGAAAACCAAAAACAAAACAGGTATTGATGAAGTTGCATCGGTAACTTTGTTTGAAGCTGATAAACAAATTAAACAAGCAGAAACCGCAGTATATGAAAATGATATAGCTAGTGCTGATCATCATATTTATCTTGCAGGTCGCAAACAACAAATCGCTCATGAATTATTATTGAAGCACCAACAAGAACTAGAATTAAAAAACCTTAAGCAACAACAACATGAAATGATAGCGCAAGCACGACGCAATGAATCAAATCGCGCTTCTTCCGTAACACGCAAAGCGCAACAACGTATTCAACAATTAGAACAAGCGCTTGGACAATACAAAGCTGAAGAAACTAGCCGCGGCACTATCTTAGTTATTAACGATTTATTATTTGCAACCGGAGGCGCTAATCTACAACCTTCGTCGCAAAGGCGTCTCGAGCCACTGGTGCAGTACTTACAAGGTAATTTAAAACGCGAAATTATTATAGAAGGTCATACCGACAGCATGGGTAATTCAGATACAAATAAAAACTTGTCATTACAACGTGCTGATGCGGTTAAAGAATTTCTTATTTCACGTGGCATTGATGCTAGACGTATAGAAACACGAGGGTTTGGCGAAGAAGTCCCGGTTGCAACCAACACCACTCATGCAGGAAGAAAATTAAATCGTCGTGTTGAGGTAGTAATCAAGACTCAAGGGCAATGAGGTTTCAACAACAAATCTTTAGCTCTTGACCTTAAATTCATAAAGGTCACTTCTTAAATAACTTAATAGTTTCGATAATTTTTTCTAACTTTAGCTTAGTTTTATTTTCATGACTTTTGGAAGCCTGGAAATTAACTCTAATGACTTTAGAATTAATTATCGCTAAATACGCGCGACCAAATATTTCTAACTCTAACTCGGGATGATTATGAACATTAAATAAACTTCGGAAATTAATAGCCCTGAAGTTTTGCCCATCTATGATTTCATCATAGATAACACTTGTGTTTAATACTTGCTTGGACTTACCCATGATATACACATCTCTATTCAACCATCGATCTTGAGTCATGATTAAATCCATTTCGGATGTAAAGGTTGGATTCGTTAATTCAAAAATAGATATGGCTATCGATACCCCGCTTTCATTATCAGTTGCTTGTCTTCCAAAAAGCCATGATCGATATTTTCCATTTTTATCACGCTCCACAGCTTTCCAAGTTTCTGGAATTTGTATGGAAAAATCTGAATATTTATATTCTTCTGCAATGGACACATTACAAAATATCGGATTCGTCACCATTATGGCTAAACTTATAAATAAATATTTCATGTGCCAAAATATATTATTTGTCACGCATCGTCATAAGCCACCCAACCATCAAGCTGAATATACCTATTACACCGGCCAACGACTGTTCTAAAATCCAGAATAAAAATTTTTGCAACGTTTGCCATTTCACATCTAAAAGCGAGTCAAATCTAATTCCTAAATATTGCAATGGTTTATATATAGGTAATGAATACCATTCTCCAGTCTTAAACCATTGGTAGTACTGATAAACAAGAATACATATTACGAAAAACATCCCACAGCCAATAACAACATAACCCCAATAACTTAGATTTTTTATTTTGTTATTATTTTTCATCAAATTTATGCTTCATGGATGCTGCTACCTATTAAATCTTTTTTCTTATTTTGATTTCAGCAATACTATTTCATAACGATTATCACGGACGTTTATTTACTCACCGCCTTTTCAACCCCCTGTTCGGCTACATCTACTAACATTTTAATTTCATCAGGGGTTATTACATATGGTGGCATAAAGTAAATGACATCGCCCAATGGCCTTAACAGAGCATTATTTTTTAGACCATGTTTAAAAACTTCCAGCCCTCTGCGTTCTTGCCAAGGATAAGACTGTTTATTGGCTTTATCTTTTACAATCTCGATGGCGGTAATCATACCGTGCTGTCTAATATCTCCAATGTGAGGATGTGTTTCAAAACGCTTACATTGTTTAGCAAACTCAGCACTTAACCCTTGATTATTTGCTATGACATTTTCGGTATTAAATATCTCCAGTGTTGCTAATGCCGCTGCACAGCCTAAGGGGTTACCGGTATAGCTATGGGAATGCAAAAAAGCTGTGAGGTTCTCATAATCATCATAAAACGCGTCATAGACCGTGTTGGTGGTTAACACGACCGATAATGGCAGATAACCACCGGTTAACCCTTTAGATAAACACATGAAATCAGGGCTGATATGAGCTTGCTCACAGGCAAACATAGTACCGGTCCTTCCAAAGCCTACTGCAATTTCATCGGCAATGAGGTGTACACCGTATTTATCACAGGCAGCACGCAATAAAGTTAAATATTCTGGTGCATACATACGCATATATCCGGCACACTGCACTAATGGCTCAACCACCACTGCACAGACTTCTTCATGGTGAAGTTGTAGGGTTTCTTCCATATGCGCAAACATACGTGTGGCATAGTCGGCTTCTAACTCACCAACTTCACGATTGTAGCTATCCGGGCTAGGTACGGTAATAACATCTAATAACAACGGCTCATACACTTCTTTGTAAAGTGCTACATCGCCTAATGACAATGCTCCTATGGTTTCACCATGATAAGAATTACTTAGATTAATAAACTTAGTTTTTTTAGCTTTACCGATGTTCTTCCAATAATGAAAGCTCATCTTTAAAGCTACTTCGATTGCTGATGAACCGTTATCTGCATAGAAACATTTACGTAACGAGTCAGGAGTTATCTCGATTAATTGTTCGGACAACTTAATAACAGTTTCATGTGAAAATCCTGCTAGTAACACATGCTCCATGCGATCTAGCTGTTCCTTGATTGAATTGCTAATGGTTTCATTAGCGTGACCAAAAATATTCACCCACCAAGAGCTGATTGCGTCCAAGTAACGATTTCCATCGTAGTCTTCCAACCACACTCCTTTGGCACTCTTAATCGGCACCATAGGCAGATGCTTATGGTCTTTCATTTGTGTACATGGATGCCACACAGCATTCAAATCCCTGCTCTTTAACTCTTCTGCACGATTTAACGTAGCCACAATGTTTAATTCCTATTTATTGAACTGGATATTCTCGACCTGAGAGCATTTAACAGCTTTTTTAGTAAATGGTCTTTAGAGCAATAAAAACTACTGTATTTATGCTTCACATGAAACAAAAACTAATATGCTGATTAAAAAATGAGCTTATGTGGTTGATGTGAATACTAATGCTAAAGTTAGAAACTACTTTAACTAATATAGCTTTAGACACCGTCTTTTGCTTGGAGATATCCTAACGTACACTAGTACAACAAATGAGCACTAATACTGTATATATCGTTGATGGTAGTCGTTCGCCGTTTTTAAAAGCACGCGGCCGGCCAGGACCCTTCCAAGCCTCTGATCTAAGCGTTCAATCTGCTATGCCGCTGTTAATGCGACAACCTTTTGAAGCCGAAGAGTTTGATGAAGTCATTGTTGGCTGCGTAGGGCCCAGCCCGGACGAAGTCAATATTGCTCGCGTCATCAGTTTACGATTAGGATGCGGAGACAAAGTACCTGCCTGGACGGTGCAGCGAAATTGCGCCTCGGGAATGCAATCCATTGATTGCGCATTTTCAAATATCCTGCTCGGCAAATCAGACTTAGTGCTTGCAGGTGGCGCGGAAGCCATGAGTCATTCACCTGTTTTGTATAATCACCATATGGTGAATTGGTTAGCCAATATGGCTCGATCAAAAACACCGTTACAAAAATTAAAAACCATCACTCAATTACGACCTAAGTTTTTTGCACCGGTCATTGGATTGTTAAAAGGCCTTACCGATCCGGTTGTTGGTTTATCAATGGGGCAGACTGCTGAAAATCTTGCACACAAGTTTGCCATTACACGTGAACAGATGGATCAATATGCCGTCGACAGTCATTTACGTTTAGTTCATGCACAAGAAAACGGCTATTTTGATAATGAACTTGAAATTGTCTATGACGATAAAGGTAAAGCATATAATACAGATGATGGTGTACGTCCAGATTCGAGCTTAGAAAAACTCGCAAAATTAAGACCCGTATTTGATAAAAAATACGGTAACGTCACCGCCGGAAATAGCGCGCAAATAACCGATGGTGCTTCTTGGCTAATTCTTGCTAGCGAACGAGCGGTAAAAAAACATAAACTTGAAGTGATGGGTCGTCTAGTAGCCTCTAAATGGGCTGGCTTAGACCCTAGACATATGGGTTTAGGCCCTGTGCATGCCACGGTTCCCATGTTATGCGAGCAAAACTTAACTGCCAACGAAATTGACTGCTGGGAGCTTAACGAAGCCTTCG
>JBOEHC010000001.1:12912-13486 GCA_050633765.1 Gammaproteobacteria bacterium | reverse complement strand
CAGAAGTATACATACCACTTTATAAAGAAACGTATACGCATAATGAAGTTAAAGAACTTGTAGCATTCTATAGTTCTCCTGTAGGTAAAAAAACCATTGAATTTTCACAAAAAGTACCTGAACANNGCTGCAAAAAAATCTGCTGAAAAATATGATTCAATTATCAGTGAATACGTTAAAGGGGAAATTAGTAAAAATATTAGCTTAGTAAAGGATGAGATGGTTGCTAAAGGGATTGAGTAAATTAATATAAAATTTTAATTTATATTTAACTAAGGGCTGCTTTGGCAGCCTTTTTTTTATGTTGTGCAAGAAAGTATGCATGGAATTTGCTGCAGAATGTAAAATCAGCGCTATTTCTTAGGTTTTTTATTCATTTATATAATCGATTATTATATTATAAATAATGAATTAGATAAATATATATGTAACCGTAAACTAGTACGCAGTCTAAAGCTCAAAACACTTAGGAGGCTATATTATGACTGCTATAAGTAAATGCCCAGTAATGCATGTCGAGAATAATTCATCAGGGGCCGGTACCTCAAATCAAGATTGGTGGCCGAATCAATTG
>JBOEHC010000001.1:0-12796 GCA_050633765.1 Gammaproteobacteria bacterium | reverse complement strand
GGTCCGTTCTTTATTCGCATGGCATGGCATGGCGCTGGTACATATCGTACCGGTGATGGTCGTGGTGGTGCAGGAGCAGGTAACCAGCGTTTTGCGCCAGTAAATAGTTGGCCCGATAATGGTAATTTAGATAAAGCGCGTAGATTACTTTGGCCGATTAAGCAAAAGTACGGTAAGAAAATTTCCTGGGCAGATCTTATGATCTTAACAGGTAACTGTGCATTGGAATCGATGGGATTTAAGACTTTCGGTTTTGCTGGTGGGCGTGTAGACACCTGGCAACCAGAAGAAGATATCTACTGGGGTGCTGAAAAAGAATGGCTTGGCGACAAACGTTATTCTGGAGAACGCGATCTTGAGAATCCATTAGCGGCGGTGCAAATGGGATTAATTTATGTAAATCCTGAAGGGCCAAATGGCAATCCGGATCCTGTTGCTTCAGGACAAGATATTCGTGAAACTTTTGCACGTATGGCAATGAACGACGAAGAAACGGTTGCCTTAACTGCAGGTGGCCACACGTTTGGTAAATGCCATGGAGCGGGTGATGCAGCACTTGTTGGCCCAGAACCTGAAGCGGCAAGTATTGAAGAACAGGGCTTTGGCTGGATAAGTAGTCACGGTAGTGGTAAAGCAGGTGATGCAATAACTAGCGGACTTGAAGGTGCTTGGACTCCAACTCCAATAACTTGGGATAATAGCTACTTTGATACACTATTTGGCTATGAGTGGGAGCTAACTAAAAGCCCTGCAGGTGCACGTCAATGGGTACCAAAAGAAGGTACTGCATCCGATGTAGTTCCAGATGCACATGACTCATCAAAACGACATGCACCAATCATGACGACGGCAGATATGGCTATGAGGATGGATCCTATTTATGAACCTATCTCAAGACGTTTTCACGAAAACCCAAAAGAGTTTGCTGATGCATTTGCTCGCGCATGGTTTAAATTAACGCACCGTGATATGGGCCCTCGCGCACGCTATCTTGGGAAAGACGTTCCGCAAGAAGAATTAATCTGGCAAGATCCAATTCCTACAGTCAATCATGAATTAATTGATGACAAGGATGTTGCACAGCTTAAGAGTGAGATCGTTGCTTCTGGGTTGTCTGTAAGCCAGTTGGTTTCTACAGCGTGGGCTTCAGCTTCAACTTTTCGAGGTTCAGATATGCGTGGAGGTGCTAATGGTGCACGTGTCAGGCTTGCGCCTCAAAAAGATTGGCAAGTGAACCAACCTGAGCAACTTGCAGCATTTATACAAGTTCTTGAAGGAATTCAACAAGGCTTCAACCACTCAGCAGCAAATGGAAAAAATATTTCGCTTGCAGATGTAATAGTTTTAGCTGGATGTGTAGGGGTCGAGCAAGCTGCGAAGAATGCAGGGCAGAATGTAACGGTTCCATTTACACCAGGTCGTGCAGATGCAACGCAAGAACAAACAGATGTCGAGTCTTTTGCAGTGCTTGAGCCTACTGCGGATGGTTTTCGTAACTATCTTAAGGCAAAGCACACTGTCTCTGCCGAAGAATTGTTAGTAGATCGCGCGCAATTAATGACATTAGCTGCACCGGAGATGTCGGTGCTTGTTGCTGGGATGCGTGTATTAAATACTAACCACGAACAAACTCAGCATGGTGTTTTCACTAAGCAACCCGAAGCATTAACCAATGACTTCTTTGTGAACTTGTTAGATATGAGCACTAAGTGGGAGCCGACTTCAAAAGACGCAGATGTTTTTGAAGGGCGAGATCGGTCAACGGGAGAAGTTAAATGGACTGCTACACGTGTCGATTTGGTCTTCGGTTCAAATTCGCAACTTCGTGCTATTGCAGAATATTATGGCTGTGAAGATTCCAAGCAACAATTTGTGCAAGACTTTGTTAAGGCATGGAATAAAGTGATGAACCTTGATCGATTTGATTTAACTTAGCTGATAGTAATTAAGGCAGCGTTTCAATAACAATGTGACGCTGCTTTAAGTTACATTAAAATTTATTAATAAATAGTATTTTAAAAATTAAAAGGAAGAACTTATTTTGAAATACATAGTGTCCTTCCTTCAATTTATTTGATTGACTTATCTTCCGTATACATCTATTCCAGGAAGAGGGCGATGATACTGAACCACTTCTGCATACTTCTTAGAACCCGCCGCAATACCTTTATCCGCATCAATCGGTAATCCTGCTTCTTCAGCTGACTTCAAGAATGCGATGGAAGCCATCAGCGCGTGTTGCGGTTGAATGCCCCCGGTTGCACAAAGTCGCCAGCCCATATCTGGATAACCAGGAATCGCAGCTGCTTCTACAGCATGCTTGTAGTACATGATCATAAGTACTTTCATGATGTCTTTCTCGCCATGACCTTCTGGTGCTCGAATCGCGGTTACTGCATTTGATGCTAAACTGTCATCTCTAGTTACTAAATTAAAACCGGCAGCCTGAACTGCAGCACGATACACTTCTGAACACTCTCTATGACGATCACATACGCGATCGATGCCTTCAATCGCAATGGAATCCAACGCCACAGCAAATTGAGAATAATTACTCGGGGTTTCAATATGTAATCCCAAGCTGTCCATGGCTTCAATCATCTTGCCAAGGTTAAGATAATGCTGGCCTTTCTTAACGCCCGCATTTGCCATGGCTTTTTCAGACTCTTGAATTCTTTGTACCGCTTTAGGGCTCAAAGTAATCATGCCAATACTTGGCGTACCCATCATACCTTTCTGGCTACAACCCACTAACATATCGATGCCCATCTTAGTCATCGAACAAGGCATGCTGCCGATGGAAGAAATACCATCAATAACCACCAATGCAGGGTGTTTTAATTCGTCTAGCATGTCGCGTAACTTCTTAGGGTCTGTAGTCACGCCTGCACCGGTTTCGTTATGCGGTGCCATCACCATCTTAATGTCATGATTCGTGTCTTTTTCCAACACTTCTCTACATTTAGCAAAAGGTAGATCTTCACCCAGTTCACCATTAATGCGAACCACTCCTCTACCTATATTTTCAACGCAATTCCCCATGGCATTACTGAATGCGCCAATCTCTAAGGTTATGATTACTTTCTTGTCAGAACCTACTTCATCTGGGGTCTGGCACGAGCCTGCAGCGGCTTCTGTCGCCGAGGTTCCTGAGCCGGTATAAAACAACGCTCTACCACCTTCTTGCATATCCACCATTTTTGCGTAGTCATCACGAACTGATGCAAAATACTTCGCCACACCTGGGCCACGCATGCCTCTTGTTTGGTTAGATGAAAATTGAGTCACCAATTCAGATCCAAAGGCAGGACCTGGTGTTACGTTTATGATCTTGTTATGAGGAGACCAGACGTAATCCTTATCGTTAATAAAGTCGACATCAGATTTTTCCATCTGATTGGATTCAATAAGGCGTCTGAGTGCGGAAAGAGGCGAGATTAATTCATTCGTCATTTTAAGTAACCCTAAGTATTTACATGTTTATGATTATGTTACCGATAATAAACAAAAGACTAGAAACAAACCATCCTGAAAGCGAGCTAAAAGGCTCCTATAACCTATATAAATAGGGGTACTAGCAATAAATCGGTTAAAGTGAATCGCTTTTTGATTATTAATTAACGTCTAATAACTATGGTGCGTGAGGTAGGTCGTCTCAAAATCAAATTAACAGCTATATAAGAGGGTAGGGCAGATCTCCCGATCTACTTATCACACGAACGAGTTTCTAGTTTAATTTTATAGCCCCAAACATACCCTTAGTTATCATCGGATTTAATTAGACTTTATCGGATGCTATTGGATAATAGTTAGGTGACGACATAAGGTGGGCATTCACTACAATAGAATATATCAATGATATAAGAGTTTGTAAGGATCATTTTCGATGATTGAGCTTAATTCAGAAACTTTTCATTTGGAAACCAAAAAAGCTAGTGTTCTACTATGTGTTTTTTATCGAAACTTTCTTAATAAACCAGAAGAAATACTCATACCTATTATAGGAAGTAACTATGCGTCATTGTCCGAAACTATTGCGTACGTCGATATGGATAAAAGCCAAGATATTGCACACATGCTTGGCATATCTACAGAAGAACCCACGGTTTTGATTATGCGCGAGCAAATAGTTTTATTTTGTGAACCTATGTCAGAATTAAATAAACATGATGTTTCCTCCATACTTCAACAAGTATCAAAGCTAGATATGGAAAAAGTTAAACATGAGGTTGAAATTGCAAGACAAAGCCAAGCACATATATTAGGCCGTAATGTTTGTCCAACAGCGAAAAGAACGCATGGTAAATGACTGCTTACGACCCTAAGCGGACATTGGTCTCAGCTCCTAAACTTATTTTGCAAAAGTTTGGGTTAAATAATCATAAAATAAGATATGAATATAAAATCTAGAGAGCAAGTTGGGGTTGTACAATCCATCTGGCAATATGCCGTAAAATCCATGAATGGCGTGAAACTGGATCAAGCAGATTTCACCGATGGCGGCATTCTAGGGGATCGCAGCTATGCATTGATTGATCAATCAAATCAAAAAGTCGCAAGTGCTAAATTTCCTAAAAAATGGTCTAAGTTGCTTGAATTAAATGCAGCCTTTATAAAACAACCCAACCATGGCGATCATCCCCCAGTTGTCCGAATTACCTCTGAATGTGGACTCGATATTTTAAGTACCGATAAAAATGTAGATGAGCTACTTTCTGATTATGTAGGTCGAACAGTAAAGTTGACATCGTTACGACCTAATTCTGTAAGTCTAGAACGCCTAGATCCACTTGAAGCTGGCGAGACACTTTTAGATATTGGCGATTTAATGCTGAAAAATAAATTTTCAGATTATGCGGATATACACATTCTAACTACAGCGAGTCTCCAACAACTATCCAGCTTATCACCAAATGTACAATTTGATGAACGAAGGTTCCGCCCAAATTTAGTAATTGAGACAGATTTAGATATTACAGGGTTTGCTGAAAATGATTGGGTTGGAAAAACAGTTGTAGTGGGCGATAACGTCCATTTTAAAATTACAGACCCAACTCCTCGATGCTCAATACCAACACTAAGTAATGGTGTATTTCCTAAAGATCCTAAAGTGTTAAAAACAATTGTTGAGCATAATATGCTTGAAGTTCCATTGCTCGAAAACAAAGTACTTCCATGTACCGGCATTTATGGTTTTTTAATACAAAGTGGAGTTGTTTCTGTCAAAGATCCTGTATGGGTTGAATAATTATCGAATTTCCGCTATTGGCCGAAAGCAGATAGTTAATACCAGAATAAAATACTAAGGATTTAAATTTAGTACTTCCTCTATAGTATCAAAAGGCAAGTAAGCTTCTTCATTAACATTTTTTACAGACTCAGCACCATTGGCTTCAAATAAGCATGTGCATTTGCTTTCACCAGGATAGAAATTGCTTCATATATATTTTACGAATATTCCTTTCTCAGAAAATTTGTTACTTGTGTCAATTGCCGCTTTTTGTGCATTACCAAGATCCTCCATTGAAATTCCTGGTAGTTTTCGTTGGACAGCATGTATAGTCATGTTTATTTCCTTAATGGGCTTGGACGTAAAGGTATATAAACTCAAATAACTAAGATGAAAAAATTAACTAAAACTACTAGAATGTTTGTCTTCCGAGTAATGATTTAAACTACATACGAGCACGTAGAAAGAATTTATTAATCCTTCATGCAACTAAGGCTTACCATGAAGCTAATTCCTTTTACAAATAAATTCTCCCTACGTCTCATAGTACATATCCTACACTTGGAAAAATATCATTAATTAACCGATTCGTATCTGATCATAATCAGTTAAATCGCTAAAATTTTAATTTATTGCATTAATTACTATAAAGACGTGTAAATTCCTTTATTTTAATGATCCATATTCAATTCTAATTCAGAAAACTTGCATAGTGATTTATAATCTAGGATCGTAATATTTTTCCGTTCAGCATCTACAAGTTTATATTCACGAAGTTTTGAAAATGACCGGCTAACAGTCTCGTCTGCAAGACCTAAAAAGTTGCCTATATCATATCGACTCATCGATAAATCAAATACTTTTGATGATCTGTCGCGTGCTTTCAGTTTTTCAGATAAATTAATTAGAAATGAAGCTAGTTTTTGCTCTGGATTGCTTTTGGCTAAAATTTTTATCACCAAGTGTGCTTTTTCAATTTCTTCGCTCATTAAACTGAATAAACGATCATGTACTTTTTGTATTTTTATGCTTAAGTTATTTAATTCAGTTAAAGGGAAAATGCAAATAACGGATTTTTCTAACGCAATTCCTGAGTTTTTATGTGATTGATTATCAAAACAATCAAAGCCAATGATTTCGCCTGGCAAATGAAAGCCCAATATTTTCTCCTCGCCAAGTTTTGTAGGAATTTGAGTTTTTACTGAACCAGAGCGAATAGCATAAATGTAACCTGATTTTTCGCCATGTCTAAAAATATTTTCTCCTTTGTGAACTATTCTGCGATGCTTAATTACATCATCAATGATATTAACTTCAGAACTGTTTTGATCCTTAGGTAGGCAGAGTTTGCCAAAGGAGCAATTACTACAACTTAGATTGCGAGATTTATTGCAGAAAGAATTCTTGGCTTTGAGGTTATAATTTTGTACCTCTGACAGTGTTTCCATTGTGGGGATTACCTAGTTTATGTGCGCATATAGTGAAGCTAGTGCAATAAGTAAGCCAAACCATTAATTTTATTAAGTGCATGTTTTACATAATAATAATTAAAAAATACTGAGTAAATTTTATCGCAATGTTTCATTATGCAAAGAACACTTTGCCGTCAATAAAACACATGTTGCCTAATGAAACACTGTTGAGTTGTATCAAACTGAGATATGACTGGCTTCACTTGCCATTGGTTTGTGCTTATCAGGTTGGCGTCATATGGTAATGAATCAACACTATTTAAAGAGTTATTTTCTTGCAGTTTGAAATGTTGTTTCTCAAATAACTATTAATGTTTATAAATAAGTTCTATCGATTTTTAATTAATGCAGAAAATTTCTTAAAAATACTAAAGAAAGAATAATAATTTGTTACGGCTTAATGCCCTATGCTAAAGAAAAAATTATTAGTTCGTCAAACAGTTAGGTTGTCTACATACTAACCTAGCTGCGATATAAGTAAGAAGTTTTCAATTATTTTAGTGTTATTAGCTTCTGAAATTGAATAATCATTATTTAACTGATTTCAATCAGTGTCATTAATGATCTCTACCTCTAAACTGTTTCTAGTGTATAGCGCTCAGTCCATCTTACAGCCATGGGGTTTGATGTAGAAAATAAGTGATGATAAAAAATCACCCTAAATATAAGTTGCTACAGCATTGCACTGAAACAGAAATCTATCGTACAGATACATCAAAATTGCTTGCATATGACGATAAAAAAAATAGATATTTATTTCGTGCATTAAACTCAATTTGTTTTGTACAAAATGATAACAATGAAAGTATTGAAATATTAGAAATGGATGAAGCAGAAAAATTATGGCGTGAGTTGCCTGATAAAAAAAATTCTAATATTAATGACGCATTTCCTAGATTTATTGGAAATTCAAGGAAGAGATCCTGTAGCAATTGCAGGAATTACAAGGGATCTAATTAATACCAAGCGTCTTACTCAAATATAAAATTATGATATTTAGCTATATGCAATCAATTGCATAGTTCTAATACACATTCAAATAATTACTCACTGATATAAATACTTAAAGAATAAATTAAAGGAATATAAAAATGGCGCAAGATACTAAGAAACGCATTATTTTAAATGCTTTTGATATGACGTGTGTTAGTCATCAGTCATCTGGTATGTGGACTCACCCAAATAGTCAAGCTTCAAGATATAATGATATCGAGTACTGGACGAACATGGCGATAGAGCTTGAGCGTGGATGTTTCGATACTTTATTTATTGCAGATGTAAAAGGAATGTATGACGTATACCGTGGTACTGCGGCGGCATCGCTAAAAGATGCTGCACAAATTCCAGTTAATGACCCATTCTGCGCAATTGCAGCAATGGCGGCAGCCACAAAGAATGTTGGGTTTGGCGTAACCGCTGCGGTGACATTTGAGCCTCCTTACCTTCTTGCGAGTCGATTATCAACACTTGATCATCTTACGAAAGGACGTGTTGCTTGGAACGTGGTGTCTTCATATTTAAATAGTGCAGCGCTTAATATTGGTATGGATCAACAAATGGAACATGATGAGCGTTACGATTACGCAGATGAATATATGGAAGTGATGTATAAGCTCTGGGAAGGCTCATGGGAAGAAGACGCAGTTAAAAGAGATAAAGAAAGCGGAGTGTTTACTGATCCTAAGAAAGTTCACCCTATTAAGCATGACGGTAAATACTTTAAAGTTCCTGGTTTTCATTTATGTGAACCTTCACCGCAACGTACACCAGTAATATTTCAAGCGGGTGCTTCTAGTCGTGGCCGTGCGTTTGCAGCCAAGCATTGTGAGGCAATGTTTATTTTAACTACTAGCCCAGAGCACGCGAAAACAGTCACAGATGATATAAGGAAATATGAAAAGGAAGCAGGGCGTACACCTGGCGCAATTAAAATCTTTACACTTTTAACCGTTGTGACAGGCTCAACCGATGAGCAAGCCCAGCAGAAATATGATGACTACTTACAATATGCGAATCCTGAAGGTATGTTGGCACTATATGGTGGTTGGACTGGTATAGATTTCTCTAAGTTAGAACCTGATGAGCCACTTAAGGCGCTAGATAATGATGCGCTAAGGACAACACTTGAATCATTGACTGAAGATGGTGGTAAAAACGTTTCCGTGCGTGATGTGATTAAAGAGCGTTGTATTGGTGGACTTGGCCCAGTACTTGTAGGTGGTCCTGAAAAAGTAGCTAATGAATTAGAGCGGTGGGTAGATTATGGTGGTGTTGATGGGTTTAATCTTGCATATGCAATTACTCCTGGTTCAACCACAGATTTTATAGACTATGTAAGACCTGAGCTTGTGAAGCGCGGGCGTGCTCAAACTGAATATGCACCGGGTACATTTAGAGAGAAGTTGGTTGACCCGGCAAGCCCATATACGGGTAGTGATCACCCTGCTACTAAAGTACGAGGTTCATATAAAGGTAAAGAGTCTATAGATGATGGTACTACTGATTCGCCATGGTCGGACGCTAAATCACCTTTTCATGCGCATTAATAATTGAAATTCTAGTCTCAAAAAGTGCATAGATACAAACGGTGCATTCACGGGCTAGATTGAGCTTTATTAATTACAAATGCGAATGTGTTTGAAATGTTGTTAGTAACAGCTATACAAAGATAATACTGGTGCGCATTCATGGATAAGTACCAATATTAGATTGACCTTTAAATTGCGAGATGCATTTTAGCAAAATGATAGATAGTTAGAAAAAGAAGAATATAAACTGTATTTCCTGCGTTTTCGAATATTAATTACGAAGTAAATTTACAAATACTATTAGAAGTAATTCAGTGAAAGAGGTCGTTGCCATACTTGGTGCAAGTAAAAATCAATCTCGGTATGCAAACAAAGCCCAGAATTTCCTGATTGAAAAAGGACACACGGTAATTCCAATCAATCCAAAATATGACATCGTTGATGGGGTCAAATGCTACCCCGATTTGGCATCATGCCCACAAAATATTGATACAATCACCGCATATGTCCGACCATCTTTATTATCCACTCTGGTACAAGGCATCATTCAAGTGTCACCTTATAGAGTTATTTTCAACCCAGGGACTACTAATGAAAACGTCATAGACCATTTGGAAAAAGCAGGAATCGAAATACAAATGGCTTGTACCTTAGTTCTCCTGAGTACATCTCAATTTTAATTCATTACAAATTAGAGCAATGTTTTATCTGATTACTTGAGCCCGCAGTTAATAGCAACCAAATGTGTTTGGAGCAGTGTTGTTAGTCCCGGGTGATGGATAGTGTAGATGTGCCCACTGCAACTGTATTCCTACCCTCAAAATATGTGCTACGAAATATGAATCTTGCCTTTAGTATCATGTTTTGTTTAGTTGGAGCATGGTTACTAAGCACCTTACCAAAAGCGATTACTTAGCAGGCATAGGGTTGCCTAGCGCACTACCACATTGCGCGCTAAACGAAGCATTCAAAAGTTTGGCGAAGGAAAGTTGAAAGTGACTGATGAGTAGAATGATACGCTTATCAATATCTTAATTAGAAAAGTTCCTGATGAATTCAAGCTGCATGACGACAATGGATAGAATTAATTAAAATTTCTAAGACATTGTAATCAGGTTACTCGAACTATTCTGTTTTAGTATAATATTCTTATTTAGTATACGGCGCGATACCTTTAATTTTGCCTTTTCTATAGCCAAGGTGATGGCCATAATAATATCAAAAGATTTGAGCTCAGTAATAATTTTGGGGTGATGTCTTATTTTGATCTCTATGATGCAGCGATTCTCCTCTGTGCTATCTATTTCTTTGTCTTCAAAAAGTGTTATGACTATTCTTTGCACATCGTATTGGCTAAACCCAAATACCGAATGCAAGCGTTGTAAAATATGCGTGCGCATTTCTTCATTTAGATTTATGCCATTGGCTTTAATGTTAATTTCTTCCATTCTTCTCTTCTTTTTCAAAATTTATCGATGTGTAAAGGTTTTGTGGCGCTTATCAAGCATCAATAAAGATATTTGGAGTAATCTTTATTATTTTCCAGAGAATATTGAATGACTTCAGCTTCAAGTGCGCTCAACATAGTTTGCCAAGGTAGCAATACGCACTGAGTGGTTTGGCATATATGTTGGCCAGAGGAAATAACGCTGAGTTGTTTGATTAAAATAGGGAACAGGCCATCTATTTGATATTCATTATAATCTTCAGATGTAGCTACCGCTTTTACTTCATTAAATAAGTTTTCAGCTTCTTGGGATGTTTTTCCTTTTAGTTCCTCGATCATCAATATTGCGGATAACTTTGTAGTTGAACAATAGTTTCCTGTGAAGCTAATCTCTTGGATCACATTGTTGTGGTTACATATATTTACCTTAATACTATCTCCGCAAGCAACATTAGAGCCTGATGCGAATTGATTGGCCTTATTCGAGCCATTCAGTTTGTTATTTGAATAAAGTATATGGTCTCTCAAAATTTCCTCATATATGTCTTCATTTCTAAGCATTTTGTTTCTCCTATTAGGCTTGGCCAATGTGGATTTAGTTTTATATAAATAAGAACAGCATGATTCCTAGTACGGTTGAGAGGCCAACCGTAAGGGCGACTAATTCGCCCCAAATACGGCATTGAAAACAGTTTTTACAGATCATGATATTTTTATCCTTTTTTGCTAATAAATAGATTAATGTGTTTATGGTGTTTAATTTCCAAATTGTTGATTGAAGTTACTGTTTTCGAAAGACAGGTATGGATATTCTCCTTGCATGTTAATTAACTTGTCTATCATTTGATTGTTTTCATATTCCGCTACAAAAAAGTCAGGATTTAAATATACGGCTGTAAATACCCACGTTAATGTGCTTTTGGCTTCTCTTTCGTTATTAACCATTAGTGATTCGCGTGCCATTTTTAGGCTTGCGTAGGCAAAGGCATAATCAAAATATGCGGCTACTTGGTTTTTAGATTGATTAACTTCTTCGCCGTTATATAGAGCACCTGATTTAAACTTTGAATGTAGCGTTGGTAATGAATCTTTGTCATTTAATAGCTCTGCATTCACTTGCGGGTATTTAAACCAATACTCTTTAGAGCCGGCCACAATGAGTGGACTCTTGGCTTCTATATGTGTATCACGTGATAGTTGGCTTTTAATTTCTCGTAATGAGGCAATTGCATTTTCTACATACTGTAGAGAATTAGAGGCATCACTTTCAACTAGGGCAAGTGACTGCTCTGTGTTTTTGAGTACATCTTTAACGAGAACATCGATAGAACTAGCTATAGTGTTTTTTGAAATACTTTGCTTATGTTCTCCTGCCATACTAGAAAGCGGAACTAGCATTAATATTAGTGAAAATACTAGGCCTGCTGAGGCTTTGGTTGCGGTTTCTTTCATGTAATTTAAATTCATAACATACCTCCTATAGCATGTTGTTGTGGTTTATTAATTCTTAAGGTCTGAGTTCTAATTTTTTTCGTTTTCAAACTCCTTAATTGCGAAAGCAATTGATTGTATTTATTCAGTCGTCTTGATGTGTATTTCTTAACTCTATGTGCGGCTGCATCAAAAGCCACATATATATCTGCAGATTTATGCTCGGAATATATTGCAGGTAGGCCTCGAGCTTGCGTTTCTATTCTGCAGTAGGTTTTAGTTTCAGCACCTACTTTTTGTTCGTTTCGTAAAAAAAGATTTACTGATTGAACATCTCGATTCAGATCGTTAAATAAATACTGAATGCGCTTTGTGATTTTGTTTTTTATAAAATCTGTAAGTTCTATATTACTAGCGTGAATATTTACTCTCATAAATTACCCCAATTGTTGTTTAACGTGGGATTTAGGTTAGAGGTAATGCTTTAACAGGACAATTCGTTTATTTGTGATGCATAGTTCGGTTTTAGCTAAGTGTTTTTTTAAGTAAAAGATTTTCCGAATTAATAGTAAGGAATAACCGAAGTATATATAATGATATTACGACTATTACGAATCGTAGCTCTCAGCGATAATCCACTATATAAGAACAAGGCAATTAAAAATTACTTATGCGGCATCTCAATTAC